>NZ_JBJZOM010000005.1:0-286274 GCF_047200695.1 Streptomyces callyspongiae | reverse complement strand
CCCCCCCCGGGGGGGGGGCCCCCCCCCCCCCCCCGCTCGTCTCTTCTGGGGACTCGGGCTTCAGGTGTCGCCCCGCTCGTCCTCGTCCCGCACCACTTCGCCCTGCACCACACGCCCGTCCGGCCGGCGCATGCGGAACTGTTCCTCGGCGCTGCGGGCCTGCCGCACGGCATCCCCCAGGCCGCCCGGACCGCCCGCGGCCAGTTTGCGCTCGGCGGCCCGGCGCAGCAGATGGGCGGTCGGCGGAAAGAGGCACAGCAGCCCGGCGGCGTCGGACACCGGCCCCGGGAGGATCAGCAGCAGCCCGCCGAGCATCGTCAGGGTGTTGCCCGCGGCCGGGCCGCTTCCGGCCACCTCCCCCGCGGACGCCGATGCGCCCGAGGCCGCGTTCAGCGTCACCGAGAGCTGCTGCCAGGCGCGCCGGCCCGCCCGCCGGACCACGAGTGAGCCGAGCACGACTCCTCCGGCCAGCAGGAGCAGTACGGCGAGAGCACCCGCGATGTCGGCGATCACTGTGAGCAGCCAGATCTCGAGAACGGCCCAGGCAGCGACGCCCAGCGGCAGGAACCGGGCGGCCCCCCGCCGCCGGGTCCGGCGGGTACCGGCGGGGCCGATGCGCTGCTGCCCGCCGCCGGAGGGAGGCTCGTGCGGAGAAGGAGTGCCGTGGCTCATGGTTCAAGTGTGCCTTCGACCGAGGATTCTCCTCACCCGGCCCCGCACGCCCCAGGCGGTGACGCGCCACAGCGCCTCGGTGACGATGTCGCGGCTCATCTTGGAAGCGCCGCGTTCCCGTTCGACGAAGGTGATGGGGACCTCGACGACGCGGTAGCCGGCGCGCACGGCGCGGTGGGCGAGGTCGACCTGGAAACAGTACCCCTGGGAGGCGACGGTGTCCGTGCGGAGACCGCTGAGGGTCTCGGTGCGGAAGGCCCGGTAGCCGCCTGTCACGTCCCGCACCGGGACGTCGAGCAGCAGCCGGGAGTAGAGGCTGCCGCCGCGGGAGAGCAGTTCGCGGGAGCGCGGCCAGTTGACGACGCGGCCTCCGGGCACCCAGCGGGAGCCCAGCACGACGTCGGCGCTGCCCAGCGCGTGCAGCAGCCGGGGCAGCTCCTCCGGCTGGTGCGATCCGTCGGCGTCCATCTCGACGAGGACCCCGAACCCGTGGTCCTCGCCCCAGCGGAAGCCCGCCAGGTAGGCGGCGCCCAGCCCTTCCTTCCCCTGCCGGTGGAGGACGTGGACGTGGTCGTCGACCGAGGCCAGCTCGTCGGCGATCTTCCCGGTGCCGTCGGGACTGTTGTCGTCGGCAACGAGCACATGGGCGTCCGGCACCGCGGCGCGGACGCGCTCCACCACGGGGCGAATGTTGTCGGCCTCGTCGTAGGTGGGGATGATCACCAGGGTGTCGCCGAGGGGGCGGTGCGTACGCCCGTCGTCCTGCGTCACTGTGCTCGCCCCTCCGTCTTGCCCTCCGTGCCGCGCTTCCGCCTGCCGAGGAGAACGGCTCCTCCGCAGGACAGGAGGCCCACGATAGCCAGTACCCACTCGGGTGAGGCACCGACGCGGTCCGCGAGCGTGGTCGTGTCGCGCAGTGGGAGATCGGCGAGGAGCACGTCCTGGGTGAACTCCTCGGTGCGCTGCTCGACCGTCCCGTCGGGGGCGACCACGGCGCTGATGCCGCTCGTGGCCGCGGTGACGACGGCGCGGCCGTGCTCGACAGCGCGCAGCCTGGACATGGCCAGCTGCTGCTCGGGCTGTCCGGTACGGCCGTAGGTGGCGTTGTTGGTCTGGACGACGAGAGCGCGGGCGCCGTCGTTGACGGTGTCACGGACAATCTCGTCGTAGGCGATCTCGAAGCAGATCACGTCGCCGAGGCGGGCCGGCCCGACCTGGAGGACTCCGGTGCGTTCCCCGGGCCAGAAGTCCCGGGGAACGCGCTGCAGCCTGCTGACAACCTTGCTGAGGACGTCGCGGAACGGCACGTACTCGCCGAAGGGCACCGGGTGCTGCTTGGTGTACGAGGCGCCGGGGCCGGTCTCGGGGTCCCACACGATGCCCTGGTTCTCGACGTATCCCTCACGCGTGGGGTGGTCGACGAGGGCGCCGACGAGGATGGGAACGCCGACGGCCTTCGACGCGCGGTCGATGATCCTGCCGGCCTCCGGGTAGCGGTACGGGTCGAGGTCCGAGGCGTTCTCCGGCCAGATCACCAGGTCGGGGCGTTCCGCCTTCCCGGCGTCGATGCGGCGGCCGAGATCGAGGGTCGCCTTCGCGTGGTTGTGGAGAATCATCATGGGCCGGCCGAGGAAATCCATGCCGGGCTGCTGCACATTGCCCTGCACCACGGCGATCCGGGCGGTGTCCGCCGCCCGGGTGGGCACCGGCACGGCGAGGCCCGCGCCGGCCGTGACCAGCGCCAAGACGCAGAGGGCTGCGGCGCGCAGCAGGGCGGGGCGGCGGCGCTCCGCAGCACCGGAGGCACGGAGCGCCCGCATGCGGACGGCGGCCGCGGCCAGCAGGGTTCCGGCAAGAGCGACGGCGAAGGTGACGAGGGGCGCCCCGCCGAGGGCGGCGAGCGGGGTGAAAGGGGATCCGGTGTTCGCGAAGGCCAGGCGGCCCCAGGGGAAGCCGCCGAAGGGGTGTCGGTCACGGACCCACTCCTGGGCCACCCACAGGCAGGCGGCCCACAACGGCCAGGCGGGCAGTCGGGACGTGAGCGCGAGGCCGGCGCCGAGCGCCGCGAGGAAAAGGGCCTGGATGACGGCGAGCCCGACGACGGCGTCCCATCCCACGACGTGCAGCCATGCGAGGAGACCGACGAAGAAGGCCGTGCCGAGGACGATCCCCGTCCACGCGCCCTGGCGAGGGGTGCGTCCGCGGGTGAGGAGGCTGAAAGCGGCGACGGCGACGACGGACAGCGGCCACACGTCGTACGGCGGAAAGGCCAGCACGAGGACGATACCGGCCGTCAGGGCGCCGGCGGTCCGGGGCCCCTCCCGGCGGAGGAGTGCCGCCGCGCGGGCCCCGCGGCCGGGGCGGGTGGCGGCACCCGGGACGTCCTCTGTGGTGCGGGGGCGGGAGCCACGGGTGTCGGCGGCGAACGTGCCGCGCTCCTCGACGGGTTCGCCGCGGGGGGCGCCGGGCGGTTTCGCTTCCGGCCCGCCCGGGGGCGTGGCGTCGGTGGTTTCGGGACCCGATGGCACGGTCGCGCCTTCCGTCGAGGTCGTGCGGTGATGAGGTGACGGTACAACGGCGCGCACCGGGCGGGGGGCGCGGGTGGGGCGGCGCGTAGGCACGCCGACTGCGGGTGGGGGCCCGGCGCCCTTCGGGCCGACCTGGGGCCCGCTGGCTGCGGGTCGACCGAGAGCCGTTGTCTACTGAGCGCCCGGGCCCCACCCGGGTCACACCTGCCGACCGGGCGAAACCTTCCGTTCCCGGGCTGCGAACGCTGGACCTGGCTCCCAGTGGTGGTGTGCCGGTGCGACGCACCATCCCATGGCCCAGCGGCGCTCGGGGCAGGTGCAGGTTCTCCGGTCGGACGTCCTGTGGTGGACTCGGTCGAACCTACCCGCCGCCCTGCGCGGTGTGTCAACATCCTCCCGGCCTGCGGCGTTTCGCCGTCCGGGCAGGTCGACGGCGCGTCGCTGCGGGTGGAGGCCCCGCCGGGCGCGGGCCGGACCACGGATTCCGAGGCTTCGGCGTCACTCGTTCGGCCGGACGTGGACCGTTCTGCCGCCCACCACGGTCCGGAGACAGACCGGTAGCGGGATCCCGGGGGTGAGATCGGGCAGTCCGGGTGTGCCGGAGCGGGGATCGGTGGACCAGTTGGCGACGCGGGTGTCGGGTGCCTGCACGACGAGCTCGCCGGTCTCCCACACGGCGTAGTCGGCCGGGGCGCCGGGAACCAGGGTGCCCGCGTCGTCGCGGCCCGCGGCCCGCCACCCGCCCCGGGTGTGGGCCGTGAACGCGGCACGGGCGGAGATGCGGTGCTCGGGGGCGTGGTGGAAGGCGGCGGCCCGGACGGCGCCCCAGGGGTCGAGCGGGGTCACGGGGCTGTCCGAGCCCAGCGCGAGCGGGACACCCGCACGGAGCAGCGCGGCGTACGGGTTGAGGGCGCGGGCGCGTTCGTGTCCCAGACGGCGGCTGTACATGCCCTCCTCTCCTCCCCAGGCAGCGTCGAACGCCGGCTGGACGGACGCGGTCAGGGCGTAGGCGGCGAACGCCTCGATCGCGTCCCGGTCGAGCATCTCCGCGTGTTCGACGCGGTGCCGGGCGGCACGGACTCGGGCGGTGCCGACCCTTTCTGCAGCGCGGTGGACGCCGCGGGTGACGGCGGTGAGCGCGGCGTCGCCGATGGCGTGGAAGCCTGCCTGGAGTCCGGCCTCGGTGCAGGCCGCGACGTGCGCGGCGACGGCGTCCTCGTCGAGCCGTGCGCTGCCGGTGGTGCCGGGTGCGTCGGCATAGGGCGCGTGCAGGTGGGCGGTGTGGGAGCCGAGAGAGCCGTCGGCGAAGAAGTCGCCTGCGGCTCCGACAGCGCCCAGTTCGCGGATGCGCCGGGCGGCGTCCGGAGAGGTGACGGCCTCGGCCCAGTAGCCGGTGACGCGGGGGACGTGGTCCTCAGCGGCGAGCCGGAGCAGACCGGTGAAATCGTCCTCGCTGGAGATGTCCGGGCCGCCGCACTCGTGCACGGAGCCGATACCGAGCGAGGCGGCGTGCCGGAGCGCGGCGCGCTGGGCTCCGGTGCGCTGCGCGGCGGTGAGCGAGGAGTGTGCGGCTTCCCGCGCCGCGTGGTGGGCGTCGCCGGTGAGCGGGGCGTCCGCGGCGTAGCCGTCCAACCGGCCGATGCCGGGGACCCGGTCGACCAACGCGTCGGTGACCAGGGCGGAATGGACGTCGACGCGGGTGAGGTAGAGGGGGCGGCCGTCGGCCGCGGCGGCGAGTTCGGCGCGGGTGGGGTGCCGCTGCTCCGGCCAGTCGGTGGTGTCCCAGCCGGTGCCGAGGAGGACGGTGTCACCCGGGTGGGCGCGGGCGTGGTCCCGGATCCGGTGGAGGGCGTCGGCGAGGGAGGCCGCCGGGCCGAGGTCGAGCCCGGTCAGCGCCAGGCCGGTGGCGGTGGCGTGGACGTGAGCGTCCGTGAAGGCGGGGGTGACCAGCGCCCCGTCGAGGTGGAGGATGTCGTCGACACCGTCGGCGAAGGAGTCCGCGGCCCCTTCGGAGCCGACCCAGGCGACGCGGTCGCCCTCGACGACCATGGCGGTGGCGAAGGGGTCGGCGGGGCTGTGCACGCGGCCGCCGCGCAGCAGCACGGTGCGGGCGGGCGTGGCGTGCGTCGCGGGCACGGTGTCGTTCACGGGTGGTCCTTCTGCCGGTTTCCCGGGCTGCGTGGTGGGTGCGGAGTCGTGTCCCGTCCAGTCTCGCCCCGTTGCGGCGTGCGCGGGGCCGCGGGGTCACACGCGGGGCGGCCTGGCCTCGTACGGGGTGGAGAGCACCACCGTGGTGCGGGTGGAGACACCCGACAGCGAGCGGATGCGCGCGAGGAGGTGCTCGAGTTCGATGGGGGTGGCGACTCGCACCTTGAGGATGTAGTTCTCGTCGCCGGCGACGCTGTGGCAGGCCTCGATCTCCGGCACGTCCGCGAGCCGGTCGGCGATGTCGTCGGGAGCACTGGGATCGAAGGGTTTGACGGAGATGAACGCGGTCATCGGCAGCCCGACGGCTTCTGGGTCGACGAGGGCCGCGTACCCGCGGATGACGCCTCGCTGTTCCAGACGCCGTACGCGCTGGTGCACCGCCGAGGTCGACAGGCCGGTGGCCCTGCCGAGGTCGGTGTAGCTCATCCGCCCGTCCCTGACGAGCAATTCCACGATCCGTCGGTCCAGTTCCTCCACAGCAGCTCAACCTACTGTGCGGCGCGCGCTCCGGCACAGCGGGCACACCCTCCGGGGCACGACCGGTGCACAGGATGTGACCAACGCCACAACGGTGCACCCTCACGGGTGGAGTCCGTGTGATTACGCACAGGTCACGACGGGAAGTGCTTGTCGTGGCCGGGCTCAGTACCCCGGCAGGCTCACCCGAGGGGGATCGCATGCGTACAGACAAGTCGCTCCGGAACCACCGCGTGGAAGCGGCACCGGAGACCGACTTCGACGACGATCACAGCACGTACGAAGTGTTCCGCCTGGACTGCCCGGAGTGCGGACAGTCGATCGCTCTGCTGGCGGACGAGGAGGCCCTCCCCCAGCACGCGCTGTGCCCGACGCCGTGGAATCCGTTCGGTCTGACGGTCTGCGGCGGCTCCGGACTGCCGGCTTCGGAGGCGGCTCCGACCGCGGGGACGCGGGGAACGCAGGAGGAGGGCGCCGCGGCACTGCTCTCTCTTCCGGCAGGCCTGGACTGGCGGCGGCAGCCCTTCTCCCACGCGGGAGGACCCGGTTCACGCCCGGCGCGGACGGCGGTCGCCGCCGGTCGCGGGTAACGGCGGGGCGCGCCGTGCCCCGGCCGGCACGGGGCGCGCCACCACCGCACGCGTCCCCGGGACGCGTGCGGTGCGAACCACCCACCACGGGTACCCGGCGCCCGAAGCCGAGTATCGGTGGGTGATCGGGATGACGACCGGCAACGACAGGCTCGTGAGGGAGGTCCTCCGCAGTCACGGGCGCACCTATGCGGCCGAGGCGGGCATCTCTCTTCGGAACACGCCCGCGCCGCTCTTCCAACTGCTCGTGCTGTGCCTGCTGCTGAGCGCGCGTATCCGTGCCTCCGTCGCGGTGGCCTCGGCCCGTGCACTGTTCGACGCCGGGCTGCAGGACGCCGCGTCGATGGCCGGGGCGACCTGGCAGCAGCGTGTGGATGCCCTCGGTGAGGGCGGCTACCGCCGCTACGACGAGCGCACCTCGACACAGCTCGGCAGGGCGGCGGCCCTGGTCCTCGACCGCTACGGCGGGGACCTGCGGCGACTTCGCGGGGCGGGGGACGTGGGACGGCTGCTGCAGGAGGTGCCGGGCATCGGCCCCACCGGCAGCCGCATCTTCCTCCGGGAGGTGCAGGCGCTGTGGCCCGAGGAGGCACCCCGCTTCGACGGGAAGGCACGGGAGGGCGCGGCCCGGATCGGGCTGCCGACGTCCGCCGAGGAGCTGGAGCGGCTGGTGCCTCGGAAGGACCTTCCGCGCCTGGCGGCGGCACTGGTGCGCGTGGCGCTGGATCCGCACGCGGGCGAGGAGGTCGCGAACGCCGCGTGACCCGTGGGCGATGTCCCCCGGGCGCCGGATGCCCCCGGGACGGTTCGTTGCCCGGGGGACGGCGGTCAGCGGCTCTCGGGCCCGAGGAGATCGCGGGCGACGACCATGCGCTGGATCTGGTTGGTGCCCTCCACGATCTGCAGCACCTTGGCCTCCCGCATGTAGCGCTCCGCCGGAAAGTCGGAGGTGTAGCCGTAGCCTCCGAGCAACTGCACGGCATCGGTGGTGATCCGCATGGCGGCATCGCTGCAGAACAGCTTCGCCATGGCCGCCTGGCGGCCGAACGGCTGCCCCGTGTCGCGAAGCCGGGCCGCGGCGAGGTACAGCGAACGGCCTGCCTCGACCTGCGTCGCCATGTCGGCCAGCATGAAGCGGAGCCCCTGGAAGTCCGCGATGGGCCGTCCGAACTGCCGGCGCGACTGCAGGAAGGCGCGCGCCTCGTCCACGGCTGCCTGCGCCACGCCGACCGCGCAGGCCGCGATGCCGAGACGCCCCGAGTCGAGTGCGGCGAGGGCGATGCGGAATCCCTGTCCCTCCTCACCGATCCTGCGGGAGTCGGGCACCCGTACCCCGTCGAAGTGCAGCTGGGCGGTCGGCGAACCGGACAGGCCCATCTTGCGCTCCGGCTTGGCGGCGCTCAGACCTGGAGTGTCGGCGGGGACGAGGAAGGCTGTGATGCCCGCGGCGCCTTCCTCACCGGTGCGGGCGAGCACGGTGTAGAAGTCTGCGACCCCGCCGTGGGTGATCCAGGCCTTCGTGCCGTCGATCACCCAGTCGTCGCCGTCGCGTGCGGCGCGGGTCCGCATGGCGGCGGCATCGGAGCCGGAGGTCGGTTCGGAGAGACAGTATGCGCCGAGCCGGCCGCCTCCGAGCATTCCGGGCAGATGCGTCGCCCGCTGCTCCTTGGTCCCGAACCCCGCGAGGGCGTGGCAGGCCAGGGTGTGGACGCTGGTGCCGACTCCGACCGTGAGGCGGGCTGCGGCAAGCTCCTCGACGACCTGCAGGTACACCTCGTAGGGCTGGTCGCCGCCGCCGAACTCCTCCGGGTAGGGAAGGCCGAGGAGGCCCGACCGGGAGAGGAGCGCGAAGACCTCGCGGGGGAACCGGGCCGCCTGCTCGTCCTCGTTCACGGTGGGGGCGATTTCGCGCTGCACCACGTCGCGGACCAGTGACAGCAGATCGCGGGCTTCTTCGGTGGGCAGGTGGCGTTCCACCGGCTGGTGACCGGTCTCGGGCATCACGGGCGCTCTCCTTCTTTCGGGCGCTGCGGCGCTGTCGCCGGGGTGTGGCGGCGGCTCCGGGTCGGCACTGCCGGCCGCGGGTGCCCGGTGGGATTGCCACGGAGGGCTGACCAGCGGCTGTGGCGCTCAGGAGTATGCCCGATAGTGCGGACGCCGTCACGGCGCCGCGTGGCGTGCGGGCCGGTGGGGATCCACGGGCCCAGGGGTGTCCGTGGCACGTGGAAGACTCTCGAACCGTGACGGACGGTGTGCGAAGTGGGGGCCGGAGGGCCGCGGGTCGCTGGGCGTTGGCGGAGACCGGGGAGGGCCGTGCCCTGGTGTGCCCCGTGGACGCGGCCGGCCGCGCGGTGGGGCCGGTCGTCGAGGAGACGTCCGCCGCCGAGGCAGTGCGGGCCCGCCCGGAGGCGGGCCGATGGGTGTGGCGGGCCGGCGCGGGACTGTATCCGCGGCTGCTGGCACAGGGTGTACGGGTTCGGCGGGCGTACGACGTGGAGGCCGCGGAGGAACTGCTGCTCGGGCACGAGGGGTTGGGCGGAGCGCCCCGCTCGTTGCCCGCGGCATGGGCGCGGCTGCGGGGCGGGCCGGTGCCCGAGGACCCTCCCACGGTGACCCGGGATGCGGATCCGCAGCCGTCGCTGTTCGATGCCGCTCCCCCGCCGCTGCCGGACGGGGCCGACCCGATGGCCGTGCTGCTGGAGGTGTACGCGGCGCAGCTGTCGCGCACCGAACGCAGCGAGCATCCGGAGCGGATGCGGCTGCTGCTCGCCGCGGAGTCCGCGGCGGTACTGGTCGCGGCGGAGATGAGCCGCGCGGGCGTCCCGTGGCGTGAGGACGTCCACCGCGGCCTGCTGACGGAGATGCTCGGCGAACGCTACGGCGGAGGAGGTACGCCGCGTCGGCTGAACGAACTGGCGGAGGAGGTGTCCCGGGCGTTCGGCCCGGACGTGCACGTCCGGCCGGACACCGCAGCGGACGTGCTGCGGGCGTTCTCCCGGGCGGGGATATCCCTGTCCTCGACGCGTGCCCGCGAACTGCGGGAGGTCGACCACCCGGCGGTGGAGCCGCTGCTGCGGTACAAGAAGCTGTACCGGCTCTACACCGCCCACGGCTGGACGTGGCTGCGCTCGTGGGTGCACGACGGCCGGTTCCGGGCGGAGTACCGGCCCAGTGGCACCGTCTCCGGCCGGTGGACGACGAACGGCGGCGGGGCGCTGCAGATCCCGCGAGTGGTGCGCAGGGCGGTGGTCGCCGATCCGGGCTGGCGTCTGGTGGTGGCGGACGCCGACCAGATGGAGCCGCGGGTGCTGGCGGCGATCTCGCGGGACCCCGGGCTGATGGACGCCGCCGGGACCGGTCGTGACCTGTACGAGGTGCTGTCGGAGCGGGCGTTTGCCGGCGGCCGGCAGGAGGCGAAGCTGGCGCTGCTGGGCGCGGTGTACGGGCAGACGAGCGGCGACGGCCTGCGTCACCTGGCGGGGCTGCGGCGACGCTTCCCGCACGCGGTGGCCTGTGTGGACGCCGCGGCGCGGGCCGGGGAGGAGGGGCGCGCCGTACGGACGTGGCTCGGGCGGACGTCACCGGCGGCCGGTGACGATGCGGAGGCCCTCGCGGGAGAGCCGGAGACGGTTGGCGCAGGGCGCGCCGGGCAGGCTGCGCGGGCGCGGGGGAGGTTCACCCGGAACTTCGTGGTGCAGGGAAGTGCCGCGGACTGGGCGGTGGTGATGCTGGCGGCCCTCCGGCAGGAACTGGCCGCCATGTGTGCGGAGCTGGTGTTCTTCCAGCACGACGAGGTGATCGTGCACTGCCCGCAGGAGGAGGCCGATCGTGCCGCGGAGGCGGTACGGCGGGCGGGCGACCGCGCGGGAGAGGCGGTGTTCGGGCGCACTCCGGTCCGCTTCACGTTCACAGTGGCGGTCGTGGAGAGCTACGCCGACGCCAAGTGACGCCTGCCCCGGAGCGGGCTCCGGGGCAGGCCCTGCCGTCGCCCGGTGTACACACGACGGCCGTACACGCCCACGGAAGAGTCAATGACCCGCGTGCCGGGGCGGACCGTTGGACCGTGCGCTGCGTGGCATCGGGCCACCGAAGTACGGACGAGGCGGTGCGAGCGTTGGTCATGCACAGTACGGGAGCCGGGACGAGTACGGCTCCGAGGGAGAGGCAGCGCCACGGCCGTGCGGTCGTGGACTGGCTCACCACCACCGATCACAAGAAGATCGGCACGCTGTACATGGTCACCTCGTTCGGGTTCTTCCTCCTGGCCGGGGTCATGGCCTTGTTCATGCGCGCGGAACTCGCCCGACCCGGGACCCAGGTGATGTCCAACGAGCAGTACAACCAGGCCTTCACGATGCACGGCACGATCATGATGCTGTTCTTCGCGACGCCGCTGTTCGCAGGATTCACGAACTGGATCATGCCGTTGCAGATCGGTGCGCCGGACGTGGCGTTCCCGAGGCTGAACATGTTCGCCTACTGGCTGTACCTGTTCGGAGCACTGATGGCCGTGGGTGGCTTCCTCACGCCGCAGGGAGCAGCGGACTTCGGGTGGTTCGCGTACACGCCACTCTCCACGGGGATCTACACGCCGGGGGTCGGCGGGGACATGTGGATCATGGGTCTGGCGTTCTCGGGATTCGGGACGATCCTCGGGGCGGTCAATTTCATCACCACGGTGGTGTGCATGCGGATGCCGGGCATGACGATGTTCCGGATGCCGATCTTCACCTGGAACGTGCTGCTCACCAGCGTGCTCGTGCTCATGGCCTTCCCGGTACTGGCCGCGGCCCTGCTGGCGCTGCAGGCGGACCGGATCTTCGGCTCGCACGTCTACGACGCGGCCAACGGCGGCGCCCTGCTGTGGCAGCACCTGTTCTGGTTCTTCGGCCACCCCGAGGTGTACATCATCGCCCTGCCGTTCTTCGGCATCATCACCGAGGTCATCCCGGTCTTCAGCCGCAAGCCGGTGTTCGGCTATCTCGGTCTCATCGGGGCGACGATCTCCATCGCGGGCCTGTCGATGACGGTGTGGGCGCATCACATGTTCGTCACCGGCGCCGTGCTGCTGCCGTTCTTCTCGTTCATGTCGTTCCTCATCGCGGTCCCCACCGGGGTGAAGATCTTCAACTGGGTCGGCACCATGTGGAAAGGTTCACTCTCGTTCGAGACCCCCATGCTGTGGTCCATCGGATTCCTGGTCACTTTTGTCTTCGGTGGCCTCACCGGCGTGCTGCTGGCCTCGCCTCCCCTGGATTTCCACGTCAGCGACAGCTATTTCGTCGTCGCCCACTTCCACTACGTGGTCTTCGGCACGGTCGTGTTCGCCATGTTCGCCGGCTTCTACTTCTGGTGGCCGAAATTCACGGGAAAGATGCTCGACGAGCGGCTGGGGAAGATCCACTTCTGGACCCTCTTCGTCGGCTTCCACACCACGTTCCTCGTGCAGCACTGGCTCGGCGCGGAGGGCATGCCGCGCCGGTACGCCGACTACCTGGCCGCGGACGGGTTCACCACGCTGAACACGGTCTCCTCCATCGGTGCCTTCCTGCTGGGCGCATCGACCCTCCCGTTCCTGTACAACGTCTGGGAGACGGGCCGCCGCGGCAGGAAGGTCCGCACCGACGACCCGTGGGGCTACGGCCGCTCCCTGGAGTGGGCCACCTCGTGTCCCCCTCCTCGGCACAACTTCCACACGCTGCCGCGCATCAGGTCGGAGTCGCCCGCGTTCGACCTGCACCACCCTCGTACCGCCTCGCTCGACGAGGCACGGGAATACGATCGGGACGCGGTCGGCAGACCCGGCGTCCGGGAGTAGGGCCTCGGACGGGATACCGGGATGGACGCGCAGGCACGGTCGGCCGCCGAAGGCATCACACGCATCGAGGGCTACCTGCTGCTGCAGAGCGAGCGCCGGGCCGCCCGGCGCGCGGCCGAGGAGTTCGCCGACCGGCTGCCGTGGCTCGCCCCCGAGGAGCGCCTGGAGGTCGTCCGGGAGTACGTCGCGGACCGCACGGTTCTGACCCGGCAGATGCTCACGCATGTCGCCGGGCGGTGCGAGGAGCTGCGTGCCGAGTACACCGACAGGTACGAGGAGTTGCGGCGCCGACTGCTGCGCCGGTACGTGGCCTCGCTGCTCGCCGCGGTGGTGGTGTGTGCCGGTGCCCTCGCGGTGCTGGGGCGGTCCTGACGGATCCGGGGGTGACGTGGGACGACGGGGCGGTGCGGGAATGGCCGACGCGGCGCACCGTGTTGCACCGGGCATGACGTTCTCCGTACCGGTCACCGTGCGTGGCTACGAGCTCGACACCCAGAGGCACCTCAATCAGGCCGTGTACCTGCAGTACGCGGAACACGCGCGCTGGGAAATGTTGCGGGCGGCAGGTCTCCCGCAGGACAAACTCCTGGCCGACGGTGTCGGGCCGGTGGCACTGGAGACGACGCTCCGGTTCCGCAAGGAACTGCGGGGCGGTGACGAGGTGGAGGTCACCTGCCGTTTCGAGTTCACCGGCAGCCGCACGTTCCGGGTCGCGCAGCAGGTGCTCCTCCTCGACGGAACGGTGGCCGCCGACGTGACCGCGGTGGCGGGCCTGCTCGACCTCGCCTCGCGCAAGCTGGTGCAGGACCCCGCCGGCCGGTTGCGTGCGCTCGCGGACCGGGCGGATCTGTTGGGCTGAACGGATGCCGGCGACGCGCCGCGGACGTCCGGCCGTCACGGCGGGGTGTCGTCCTCGTCCCGGGTCAGCAGCACTTCCCGGTCCGGGAGTCTCTCGAGCTGCCGGACGGAGCGGGCGGTGCGGTGGTTGCGGGCGAACCTGTCACGGTGCCGGTGCAGGAAGCGCCAGTAGCCCGAGGTGTAGGGGCAGGCGTACTCGCCCGTGCGGTCCCCGGGCCGGTAGGGGCAGGGGCGGCACAGGTCACTCATCCGGTCGATGTAGGCCCCGCCGCTCGTGTACGGCTTGGTGGTCATGCGGCCGCCGTCCGCGTACTGGGACATGCCGACCACGTTGGTGAGCATGACCCAGTCGAAGCCGTCGACGAAACTGCGGTGGAACCAGTCGGTGAGTGCGGCGGGGCTCCAGCCGCGTTGCAGTGCGTAGCTGCCGAGGACCATCAGGCGGGGGATGTGGTGGGTCCAGCCGGTGTCGCGCACCTGGGCGAGAACCGTCGACAGGCAACGCGCGGTGACCGCTTCGGCGTCGAGGTCGAGGAACCAGTCGGGAAGCGGCGCGTGGTGGCGCAGCACGTTGCTGTTCCGGTAGTCCTCTCCGAAGTACCAGTACAGGTGCCACATGTACTCGCGCCAGCCGGCGATCTGCCGGACGAACCCCTCGACGCTGTTCAGCGGTGCACGTCCCTCCCGCCAGGCCTGCTCGGCACGTTCGACGCACTCGGCCGGGTGGAGCAGGCCGAGGTTCAGCGCCGGTGACAGCAGGCTGTGGCTCATCACCGGGTCGGCGGCGAGCATGGCGTCCTCGTGTGTGCCGAACGTGGGGAGCCGGTGGGTGACGAACCGTCGCAGGGCGGCGAGGGCCTCCCTGCGCGTCGCGGGGAAGCGGCGGGGGCCGTCCCGGCCCACGAAACGGATGCCGTCCTCGCGTTCCCATCGGTCGAGGTCGTCGCGGACCTGTGCGTCGATGTCGTCCTCGCGGGGCCGGTAGGGGCGCGGCACGTCGAGCGTGGTGGCGTGCCGCGGCGGGCCTTCTCGGTTTTCGCGGTCGAGGTTCCAGCGTCCGCCGGCCGGCTCGTCGCCGTCCATCAGGAGCGCGTGTCGGCGGCGGACATGGCGGTAGAAGTTCTCCAGCCGCAGCGTTCCGGAAGCGTGGCGGTCGGCCCACTCGGTGAACTCGTCGGCCGGTACGAGGAACCCCGGCTCGGGCAGGACGGTGACCCTGTCGAGTGAACGGACGAGCCCGAGAGCGGCCCGGGACCGCGGGTGGCAGAGCGTCACCTCCCGGTTTCCCACGGCCTTCCGAAGCCCTTCCTCGTAGGTGTCGGCCCGCACGTAGCGCGCCCGGTCCCCGAGCTCGGCCGCACGGTGGCGCATGGCGGAGAGCACCAGGTGGGCCTTGGCACGGTGGTAGGGGCGGCGACGCAGGACGGAAGCCGCCTCGATCAGAACCACCGGGGCATCCGGGTCGGGCCCGCCGGGACCGGGGGCGAGGTGGCGCGGGCCGAGTTGGTCGCCGAACAGCCAGTGCGGACGGGGCGTCACATCGGCACCGGGTCGTGGCGGAGGGCCGAGGGACGGCCAACGGCGTCCGGCTCGGTGGATCGCACGGGTGGAGCGGAGGGCGTGATGACGAGGTCCATCCCCCTCTCCTACCGCCCCGGCAGCGACGAAGCAGGGTCTGACACGCCGCAGCATGACCTCCGGAGCCAGGGGGCTGCCACTCGATCGGGGACCGAAACCGGAACAACCGTGAAGATCCCATGCAGATATCTGCGGATCACCGCCCGCAGGTCGCAGTCCCCATCCTCCTTCGGAGATCCTCAATGGGTTGTCAACTGCACACGCCTGCACGCATGTTCGGTTGCGGGCGGCGAAGGAAGCGAGGGGGATTGCGCATGGGCGGCTTCGATGCCGATCCGAGCACACTGCGATCGGCGGCAAAGAAGATCACGAACAGCGTGAAGGACGTCGAGAAGGTCAAGGTGGGAGAACTCGGCGGTCACTCCGACAGCTTCGGCCACTCCGGCGCGGCTGACGCCTTCTCGGAACTGATGGCGACCTGGGACGTCGCGCTGAAGACGCCGCTCAGGAAGGACGCCGATGCCTCCGCGGACAAACTCAAGGACACGGCGTCGAACTACGAGACCACGGATGAGGACCTGAGCTGGGCGTTCGCGCCTCCGACGGCCGGTCTGAACTGACGGGGGGACAATCATGGCGACAGGGCTGGGAGCCACCCGGGACCCCAAGGAACTGATTCCCGGCAACGCCGGAAAACTGCACGACGACGCCGACAAGCTGGACGGTTGGTCCACCAAGTTGGAAGGCATCGGGGACGACCTCGGAGCCGTGCGCGTCCCCGGCTGGACGGGCAAGGCGAGCGACGCGTTCTGGGACGACTTCTCCGGCCAGAAGAAGAGATGGATCCGGGGCTCGGACGCTCTCTCCGCAGCGGCGACGGCGCTGCGTTCCTACGCCGACATGCTGTCGTGGGCGCAGGGTCAGGCCTCCCAGGCCATCGACCTCTACGACGGCGGCGACGAGAGCGGCGCCGAGTCCATGCTGGAGTCGGCCCGGTCCCGCCTGGAGAGCGAAGGCGACTCCGCGGCCGAGAAGTTCAAGAAGCAGGGCGGGTCTTCGGAGGATGCCCCCGACTGGCTGTTCTTCGCCGCCCAGGAGGCCCAGAAGAAGACGTGGCCCTGGCAAGGCGCTTGGGAACTGGGCAGCGCGGAACCGGAACGACTGCGCAACCAGCGCAGTCGCCCCTGGGGGCCGTATCAGGCCGGGCCTCGACCCGACATCAAAGCGGGAGTTACGGCCTACTCCGCAGAAGGAGGCGTGAAGGCGTGGGGCGCTGATGCCGAAGGCCGGGAGCACGCGCTGGGAGGAGATTTCTCCGGCAAAGCCGGAATGAACCTGCTCGGCGCCGACGCCAAATTCACCGCCGGTACCCATGGGGGGAACGCGGTCGCGGAAGCATCCGGGAAAGCCTACCTTGCGCAGGGCTCGGCGGAAGGCAAGTACGAAGCCGGGGTGTTCGAGGCCTCTGGCAAAGCAGAGGGGATGGTCGGCGCCCAGGCCAGAGCGCAAGGAATAGCGGGCAAGAACGGCGTCCACGGAGAGTTCGAGGCCTTCGCCGGAGCCAAGGCGGCGATCGAAGGCCACGCATCGGTGGCCGGTGTAGGCGTAGGTGGCACAGCTGAGGCGTGGGCAGGCGTGGGAGTCGATGCCGACCTTGACCTGGGTTACGAGAACGGCAAGTTTGTGGTCGGTGGCGAATTGGGAGCCGCGCTCGGCGTCGGAGCGAAACTGGGCGGTTCGGTGGAGATCGATCCGGGCAAGGTCGCCGATGCCGCGGAAGACGCCGCGGATGCCGTCGGCGACTGGGCCAGCGACGGAGTCGATGCGGTCAGCGACTGGTTCGACTGATACCTGCGGCAGCACCGGACGTGTCTCGTCGGGTGCCTCGATACTGTGGCATATCCCTACCTCAAGGAGTTGATCCGCTATGGCCGGCACCTTGCCGGTTCCTCTCACCTGCGAACTGCCGCCGGGCTGGAAGGCCGCACCTCCCGATGAGGTCGGTGCACCGCACGCGGCACTCGTCGCGCTGCACCTGGCTTCCCGAGGGCAGGGCTTCATGCCGAACATCACTCTCACGGGACGCGTGCGGACCGACGGAGCGAGTCTCGGCCGAATCGGCGACGAATCGATCGAACGCCTCAGGGAAAGTGTCGGCCCCGTACGGGTAGTGAAACGCACGGAGGTGGGAACTTCGGAAGCCCCCGGTCTCGTCGACCGGCCCGGACTCGTGCAGAACGTGCGCATCGATGCCACGGTCAACGAGCAGCGCATGGAACTCGCGCAGAGCCAGTTCCTGCTCGTACTGGAAGACGAGCACCAGCCGGGCAAGCGAGCAGAGGTCGAGATCGCCCTGACGGCACGCTCCGAGCAACTCCACGATCTACTGGAGGACTTCCAGAGCTTCCTCCGCACCGTGCGGCGGGCGACACAGGACGAGTTGGGCCACGAAGAGGACGAGCGGAGCTAGCGAGAATATGCCGCCACGCTCAGAGGGGTGGGGCGCAGTCCCTGTGCCCCACCCCTCTGACGGTCCTGCGCTCAGTTCGCGACCGGAACAACGTCGTCGGCCAGAGTGTCTTCTCCTCCAACAGTTCCCTGCCCAAGGTGTCCGATCAGCTGAACCATGTAGTCCAACGTCGGCTCGACATGTTTCGGGGTCAACCGGCTCTTGTACGAGCAGACCAAACGGTCACCGAGGAACCAGAGCGGGTAATCCCTGCTCCGTGAGTCGTTGAGAAGGAAGTCCACCACAGGGCCCCTCAACGTCTGCTGCGCCGACGACGGGTCGTCGGCGCGAACGGTGAACTGCTCGTCGAACTCGGAGTGTCCCACCTCGACGTCGCTCTGACGGAACGCTGCCCGGACCTTCGAATGCTTGCACACGGAGAACCAGCCGAAGTATCCGGGAAGTTCCATGGTGAACACCGACCTCACCACATGGACCGGATCGGAATCCCCGTCACTGATGGCTCCCCGTTCGGCGTACTCCCACGTGGCGCAGTGGAAGCGGAAGCCCTGATGACTCCCTGACAGAAAGTCCTGCACGTCGTATTCCTCGCCCCGCAGCCTCCACTCAGCATGCGGAAACCTGCTGGACCTTGCTTTCGCCCGGAGAGCGAAGCTGCCCCCGTACCGTCGCGCCAATGCCTGATAGCGGGGAAGATTCCGCTTGCTCCGCCACCGCTTGTACGCCCAGGTCACCACGCCGAACGCTGCGGACAGCATGAGCCCCGGCACTAGTTGGTCGTTCTCTTGCCCATCGAAGTTGGACTCGACAAAATCAAACAAGAGATAGAGAAGAGCGAACAGAGCCAGGATGAAGGCCATGGACACAGGAAATACGATGACGGTGGGGTACTCCTTGTTGTTCACACCTGTCACCCAACGCCCCTCCGGATCGATCTTCCGGTGACGCCACATCTGATAGCTCCAGGAAACCATCATCAGCAGGCAGAACAAGGGGATGATTGCCTTGAACCCCACCTCGAACCCCATGAATTCGGAACTACCTGTCTGCGTCAGCGCAATGGATGACATCCAACCTCCCAGATCCGTCGAAGAATCGCACTCTCGTACTTCCGGCGGGACGCAGGCTCATCGACCCGGGAACACCCCTTCCCCCACCGGAGCCGAATGGCCCGAAGGGCCCTGCTCCTGGAGCGCCAGACGGGTGACAAGCTTGTCTTGTGCCTCCGTCCCCTGTGCACCGCACGGCGCTGCCGCACGGTCCCTCCTCCGCTCACGCCCGAACGCCCTCACGGTACCGATGTCCTGCGTCCGCTCTTCAGGGAGTCTCCGGCCGCGCGCGAACCACCCACAGATTCCCCGCAGTCCCTGCACACCCTGCAGAGCCAACGGATAGGAGAGGGGCCCTCCGAGCAGCGCCCGGGGGCCCCTTCCATGCCGGGTGTTCCCTTGCCGTGCGGCCTCAGTGGATGCCGATGGAGCGCAGTGCGCGGCGCTGAGCCGGAGTCACATCCACGGGGAAGAACACGTAGCAGACGCCACCCGTGCCGCTTCGGACCTTGCCGTCCTCGTTGTAGCGCTTCGTCCGCAGCCAGATGTTCTCGAACTGGCGGCGCTTGTAGACGTTGCGGACGGAGGGGTTGTCCTTCGAGGCCGGATCGTTGGCGATGACGTCGCCGTCCTGCGTGAAGCCGATCACCGTCATCAGGTGACCGGAGGTGCCGTATCCGGCGCCGTCCAGTTCGGACTCGAGGAAGGACTGGGACGTGATCAGCGGGATGCCCGCCGCGACCAGTCGTTCGGCGTCGTGCAGCGAGGCGCAGCGCGTGACGGCCCCCTGCATGCCGTGGTAGGTCGCCGCGTAGGCGGCGTTGAACGGCCAGTTGCCGCAGCCTTCGTAGGCGTAGTCGAAGGTGTGGCGGGCGGCCTGGCAGACCTGCGGGTCCTGGTAGGAGGGGTCCACCCAGGACAGGTCCTCCGCGCTGGGCCTGCGTCCCCAGTACTCGATGATCATCTGGGAGGAGGTGGGGCTGCACCACGCCTCTCCCCCGCCGTCGTACTCGGGGTACTGGCCTTCGTGGATGTTCTGCGAGTAGCGGGGGACGGGAAGTTCCACGCCGCGGGCGACGCCCGGTCCCGTTTGCGGGACCTCGAAGCGGGCCGGGATATCGGAGGCCATGGCGCCGACGCGCCACACCTCGGGGACGGCGTCGCTGCCCGGCGTCCGGTAGAGGGTCAGCCGTAGACGGTACGAGGTCAGGCGGAGGCCGCTGTCGAGGTCGGCAACGGCGAAGGTGTCGACCCAGATGTTGCTCCTGCCGTCGCTCTGCCCGCCGACCGAGGTCCGGCGCGGCACGTCCTCGCCGTCGCCCTCGGTCCAGATGCCGAGGGTGTACCACGGGGTCGCGGTGCCGTCGGAGTACGTACCCTGGAGTTCGGTGCGCACCCAGGTGCCCTTCGGTGTGCGTGCGTTCCAGGAGGCGATGACCTCTCCGGCCGGCACCCGGAGGCGGTGGACCGGAGAGGTCCACGTCGCGTACTCCCATTCGGCGGTCTTCCCGGTGTGCGGGTCGGTGTACTCCACGGTGCCGACGGCGGTGTCGAAGGCGAGTGCCGCTCGTGAACCGTGCATCGGGCGGGTACCGGAGGAGTCACCGCTGCGGAAGTCCCGGTAGGAGGTCCAGGCCCGGTATTCGATGAGATCGTCCTTTCTGGGGCCGCGCTGCGGAGCGGTGGCGCCGCCGAGACCGTCGGCGGCCGCCGACGGGCCGGTGGCGGCCGCGGCCGCGGCGACCGCGGCGGCGGTGAGTACGGTGCGTCGGGTGGTGGGTCTGTGGTTCATGCGGAAGGCTCCCGGTCGGTGCGGCGAGTGAGCATGCGCTGACCAACTATTGCGGGAAGGGTGCCGTTCGTGCCAGGTGTCCGGCGGCGTGGTGCGGCGGACACCCGGAACATTCTTTGGACGGACCTGTGGCGGTGCAGTACGGAGGGGAAGCTGTTCGGGGCCGCTGCGCCACGGGCTCTAGGCTGGCCGCATGGACCGTCCGGACGCCCTGGCCGCGCTGGCGCGGCACCTTCGCACGCTGCCCGCCTCGTGCGGTCCGGTGCGTCTGATCGGCATCGACGGGCACGCGGGGTCGGGCAAGTCGACGCTGGCTCGACGGCTGGCCGGCACACTGGGAGGGGCTCCCGTGGTGCACCTGGACGACGTGGCCTCGCACGACCGGCTCTTCGACTGGACGGACCGGCTCGCCGCCCAGGTCGTCGGGCCGTTGTCGCAGGGAGAGCGGGCACGGCTCGGGGTGTACGACTGGGAGCGGCGCGTCTTCGACGGGACGGTCGAGGTTCCTCCGGCCGAGGCGGTGCTCGTGGAGGGCGTGGGGGCGGGCCGGAGCGCGCTGCGCCCGTTTCTTGCGGCCCTGCTGTGGCTGGACGTGCCCGAGGAGGTGGCCTGGGCGCGCGGGAGATCACGGGACGGTGCGGCGCTGGCCGAGTTCTGGGACGGCTGGACCGGGGCGGAGCGCGCGCACTTCCGCCGCGACCCCTCGTACCCCCGTGCCGATTACCTGGTGCGCCCGGGAACGGTGGGCTACGAGGTGCGGCCGGGGCCCGCTGGGCCCGGGTCCGACCCACCAGGACATGACCCTCGGTGATCGCTCCGGGTGGCGGATCGGAAACCGGCACTCCACGGCCGCTTCCTACGGGCTTGACCGCGGCACTGCGCAGGAATTACGTTCTCACTGAGTGGTCGACAGTTCGTCGCCCTCCGAAGACACGAAGCCCCCGGTTGTTCCCCCGTGACCGGGGGCTTCGTCCTGTCCTGGGCACTCCTCACGCCGGTCACCCTGGGTGAGCGCGCCTGTCCGCTGCGCCTCTGCCGAGAAGGCTGTACGCGGAGGTTCTGCGGGTTACGGGAACGAATCCGGCATGGCGTCGATGCGCATTACCGGGGAAATCCGGGTAATCCTTCCGGGACGGCCGACGGCAACTCCCGCTTTCCGAACGGTCGTTCACATGTCTGCCGCTGGTACGGGACCGGCCGGCCGTGGCGGGAGCGGGTTGGCTTCGTGGGGGACGGGATGGATTTCGGCACGCAGGACGGCCGGGACCCGCAGCCGCCGGCCGACCTGGCCTGGCTGCGCGGGGTGGACGCCTACACCGTGGGAGCGTATGCGCAGGCCGAGGAGGAGTTCCTCGCAGCGGTCCGGCTCGATCCCGGCATGGCCGACGCCTGGCTGGGGCTGCACGCACTGCGCACGGACACCGCCACGGCGCTGCTGAGGATGTACCGGCATCGGGAGCGTTTCGGCGAGCAGCGGGCACGGCACCGGCTCCAGCTGAACTCCTGGTACTGGCTGGGCTGGTGGGTGCAACCGGTGCTCGAGACGCGGCGGGACCTGTTGCTCGCGCATGCTTCGCACTGGCTCGACGGCCGGCATGTGGCCGACCTGGACCGTGCACTGGCCGACTGCCCTCCCGTGGAGGCGGACGCCCAGTCGCGGTTCCTCCACGCCTGCCGGGCCTATCTGGCCAAGGACTGGAATCTCCTGGTGCGGCACGCGGAGCCGCTCGTGCAGGATGCCGTGCTGGGCATCGAGGCCGGCCTGTTCGCGGGCATGGCGCGGGTACGTCTGGAGATGTACGCCCAGGCCGAGCCCCTGCTGGCGGCAGCGCTGATGCGGTGCCGCAGCGAGCAGCCGCAACGCAAGGAGCTGCGCTACTGGCTGGCGCGGGCCAGAGAGGGCTCGGGCCGCAGCGTGGGGGCGCTGCCGCTTTACCGGGCGGTGCACCGGGTGGATCCGGCCTTCATGGACACCGCGGCCCGCCTGGCAGCCATCGCCGAGGGGGACGGTCTGGGGGATGCGGCGGGCCTGGCCCCGGTCGTGTCGGTGGGGTGCGGCAGGACCGCGGCCTCGACGGGATCGGAGGGCGGTGCGGAGGGAGACGACCCGTCGGGCGGGTCGGCGGAGGGGTCGATCTCCGCGGCTCCGTCGGCCGACGCGGTGACGGGGTTGCCCGTGGGCGGCAACCCGTCCCGGGGGCGGAGCGTTCCACCGAACGGTGCTGGGGCGTCAACCGGGCCGGCGGGTCCCGCGGAACCGGCGCTCCTGGAGGAGGCGATGCGGGAGCTGGACCGCATGGTCGGTCTGGAACCCGTCAAGCGCCAGGTGCGGGCGCTGTCGGCGCAGCTGAGAATGGCGCGGTTGCGGGCGCACGAGGGGATGCCGGTGCAGCCGCCGAAGCGTCATTTCGTCTTCTCGGGCCCGTCGGGGACGGGGAAGACCACGGTGGCGCGGATCCTCGGCCGCGCCTTCCACGCTCTCGGGCTGCTGGGTGGTGATCACTTGGTGGAGGCCCAGCGTGCGGACCTCGTCGGGGAGTTCCTGGGGCAGACGGCCGTCAAGGCGAACGAGCTGATCGATTCGGCGCTGGGCGGGGTGCTGTTCGTCGACGAGGCGTACGCGCTGTCGAACCACGGCTACGGCAAGGGGGACGCGTACGGCGACGAAGCACTCCAGGTGCTGCTGAAGCGGGCGGAGGACAACCGTGACCGGTTGGTGGTGATCCTGGCGGGCTACCCGGAGGGTATGGACCGGTTGCTGGCCGCGAACCCGGGTCTGGGTTCGCGCTTCACCACACGGGTGGACTTCCCCAGCTACCGGCCGGCGGAGCTGACGGCGATCGGCGGGGTGCTCGCGGAGGAGAACGGCGACGCCTGGGACGCCGAGGCGCTGGAGGAGCTGGGGAGCATCGGGAGCCACGTCGTCGACCAGGGATGGATCGACGAGTTGGGCAACGGGCGGTTCCTGCGGACGCTGTACGAGAAGAGCTGCGCGTACCGCGATCTGAGGTTGTCCGGATACGGCGGCACGCCGGGGAAGGAGGATCTGGCGACGTTGCGGCTGCCGGATCTCATGCAGGCCTACGGTGAGGTGCTCGCGGGGCGGGGAGGCGATGTTCCCCGCCCCGGTCCGCCGTTCAGCTGACAGCGCGGGCCTGTGTGCGGCCGGTCTCGCCGCGGGGGCCGGGCGGGCGCGTCCGGGTGGCCGCCCCGGCCCGGTGGTGTGCCGGGTCTCGGACCTCGCCCACCAGTTTCTCGAGTACGTCCTCCAACGTCACCAGGCCGCGGACCCGGCCCTCCTCGCCCACGACGGCGGCGAGGTGGGTGGCCGCGGCTCGCATCGCGCCGAGCGCGTCGTCCAGGGGAAGGTCGGCGGGGAGCACCGGCATCCGCCGCCACAACCGGCGCGGAACGGGCCGGTCGCGGTGCTCCACATCGAGGACGTCCTTGACGTGGAGGTATCCCGGGAAGACGTCCTCGCCCGACACGGGGAAGCGGGAGTAGCCGGTGCGGGCGGTGAGTTCCTCGACGTCCCGAGGTGTCGCGGAGGGCGGCACGGTCACCACTGCCGCGGGGTCCAGCAGGACCTCGGTGAGCGGACGGCTTCCGAGTTCGAGTGCGTCGGCGAGGCGTTCGTGCTCGGACTTGCCGAGCAGACCGGCCTGCCGCGAGTCCGCCACCAGATGGGTGAGCTGTTCGCTGGTGAAGACGGCCTCGACCTCGTCCTTGGGCTCCACTCCGAAGAGCCGGAGGACGAGGCGGGAGCAGCTGCCCAGTGCGGCGGTGGCGGGGCGGCACACCCGGGCGAACGCGACGAGCGCCGGGCCCAGCCGCAGCGCGGTGCTCTCCGGTGCGGCCATCGCGAGGTTCTTCGGCACCATCTCGCCGACGACGAGGTGGAGGAACACCACCGCGACGAGGGCGATAGCGTAGCTGAACGCGTGCGTCAGGGCCGTGGGGAGCTGTGCGGCGTGGAACAGCGGCTCCAGCAGGTGGGCGACGGTCGGTTCGGCCACCGCGCCGAGGGCGAGGGAGCAGACGGTGATCCCGAACTGGGCGGCGGCCATCATCTGCGGCAGGTTCTCCAGGCCCTCCAGGACGCGCCGGGCCCGGCCCGAGCCGCCGGCGGCGAGCGGTTCGATCTGGCTGCGGCGTACGGAGACCAGTGCGAACTCGGCGCCGACGAAGAAGCCGTTGCCGAGTACGAGCAGGGCGGTGAGGACAAGCAGCAGCGCGCTCACCGGCCCGCCGCCTTGCCCGTCGTGCCGGCCGGTCGGCCGTCCGATTCGGTGCCGTTCCCGGCGAGCGGCGAGCAACGGGCGACGCGCACCCGGTCGGCGCGGTGATGGTCGACATCGGTGACCCGGAGCTGCCAGTGCGTGCCCGGCACCGGGGCCGTGTCTCCCGGGACCGGGATACGGCCGAGCAGGTCGGCGACGAGGCCGGCGACGGTGTCGTAGGGACCTTCGGGCACCGGCAGGCCGATGCGGTCGAGTGTGTCGACGCGGCAGCCGCCGTCGGCCTCCCAGGCGGGTGACCCGTCCGGTTCCGGTGATGCCGCGGTCAGTTCGGGGCGTCCGTCCCGGTCGTGTTCGTCACGGACCTCCCCGACGAGCTCCTCGACGATGTCCTCCAGCGTGACGACTCCCGCGGTCCCGCCGTACTCGTCGACGACCACGGCGATGGGCTGCTCGTTGCGGAGCCGGTCCAGCAGCGGCTGCAGCGGCAGGGACTGGGGGACGAGCAGAGCGGGAGAGGCCACCTGTGCGACAGGTGTGCGCAGACGGTCCGCGGCGGCCAGCGCGAGGGCGTCCTTGAGGTGGGCGATGCCGATGATGTCATCGAGGCGTTCGGT
The DNA here is from genome assembly GCF_047200695.1 of Streptomyces callyspongiae. Lineage (NCBI taxonomy): Bacteria > Bacillati > Actinomycetota > Actinomycetes > Kitasatosporales > Streptomycetaceae > Streptomyces > Streptomyces callyspongiae. Next base: position 261,379 of record NZ_JBJZOM010000005.1, on the reverse strand, counting down.
GTACACGGGGAACCGGGAGAGCCCGGTCGCGCGCGTGAGGTTGAGGACGTCCTCCACGGTGGCTTCCGCCTGGAGCGCGCTGACACGCACTCGGGGCGTCATGACGTGCTGCGCCGTCAGTTCGCCGAGGGAGAGGGTCCGTACGAAGAGGTCGGCGGTGTCCTGTTCCAGGGCGCCGGCCCGGGCGGAGTGACGGGCCAGCGACACGAGTTCTCCGGGGGTGCGCGCGGAGGCGAGTTCGTCGGCGGGCTCCACTCCGAGGAGGCGGACCAGTCGGTTGGCGACAGCGTTGAGGCCGGCGATGACGGGCCGGAAGAGGTGCGCGAAGATCCGCTGCGGGCCGGCGACGCGCCGGGCGACGGACAGTGGGTGAGACACGGCCCAGTTCTTGGGGACGAGTTCGCCGAGGACCATCTGGACGGCCGAGGCGGTGAGCATGCCGATGGTGACGGCGGCACCCGGCACCACGCCCGCCGGTAGTCCGGTGGCGGTGAGGGGGCCGTCGAGCAGGGCGGCGAGGGCGGGTTCGGCGAGCATCCCGACGACGAGGGAGGTCAGGGTGATGCCCAGCTGGGTGCCGGAGAGCTGGAAGGAGAGTTCGCGCAGCGCCCGGACCACGGAACGCGCACGGCGGTCGCCCGCATCGGCGGCGCGCTCGGCCTCCGGCCGCTCCACCGTCACGAGGCCGAACTCGGCCGCGACGAAGAAGCCGTTGGCGAGGATGAGCAGGAATGCGGCTGCGAGCAGCAGGAGGGGGAGGGTCATGCCGTACCGCCCGGGGGCGGAACGGCGCCGGTACTACAGGGAGATCCGTCCATTGCTGGCGGGTGTCACTCCTCGGTTCGCTGGGTCCCGCGCGGGTGCGGGCGCGGCGGGTGCCGACTGGCCACAGGGTAGCGGCGCGGCACCCGGTGAGCGCCTCCCGGGCGGTCCCGTTTCAGGCGGAAGGGGCCGCGGTGCCGTACCGGTCGACGAGCGCGCGCAGGGCGCGGGCGTCGGTGAGGGCCTGTTCGCGGGCGATGCCGGGCTGGATGCCCATCGCGGGAAGGCTGGTCCCGTCGGTGAGGTCGAGGGTGACCCAGGGGTCCCCCGGACGGAGGTTGACGCGCACGACTTCCGCCCACTCCAGGCGTCGGGTGGTGGTGAGGTTGACCACCGTGACGCCGTCCCGGGCGGCGGTGACCCGGGGGCGGCTGAGGAGGGCGAGAACACCGAGGAGGAGCAGGGCGACGAGGACGAAGGAGGCCCGCTCGCCCGGGGCGAGGCTCTCCAGCAGGAGTGCGACCAGCGTGATGGCGGCCGCGGCGACGGCACCCGAGAGGAGCAGGACGGCACGCGTCCGGTGGGGCCGGAAGGTGACGGGGAGTGCGGGCATTTGGGTCATGCGGCCGTCCTCGGCGGTCAGATGCGGCAGGCGTGGATGCCGGTGGTGAGGATGGCGCGTGCCCCGAGCGTGTACAGATCGTCCATGATCCGCTGGGCCTCCTCGGTGCGCACCATGGAGCGGACGGCCACCCAGCCCTGGTCGTGGAGCGGCGAGACCGTCGGCGATTCCAGGCCGGGTGTGAGGGCCACGGCCTGCTCCAGGTGCTCGGCGCGGATGTCGTAGTCCATCATCACGTAGCGGCGGGCGACGAGGACGCCCTGCATGCGGCGGAGGAACTGGTCGACCTTGGGGTCCTCGCGGGTCGGGTCGTCCGCGGTCTCGCCCGCGCGCCGGATCACGACCGCCTCGCTGTGGAGGATCGGCTCGCTGATGATCTCCAGACCGGCGTTGCGCAGCGTGGTGCCCGTCTCCACGACGTCCGCGATCACTTCGGCCACGCCGAGTTGGATCGCTGTCTCCACGGCGCCGTCCAGGCGCACCACGGAGGCGTCCACCCCGTTGTCGGCGAGGTGCTGCGTGACGAGCCCCGTGAAGGAGGTGGCGACGGTCATGCCGCCGAACTCCGAGACGTTCTTCGCGGTACCGGGGCGGGTGGCGTAGCGGAAGGTGGAGCCGGCGAATCCGAGCGGGAGGATCTCCTCGGCCCGGGAGCCGGAGTCCAGCAGGAGGTCCCTGCCGGTGATGCCGATGTCGAGCTTGCCGGAGCCGACGTAGACGGCGATGTCACGGGGGCGCAGGAAGAAGAACTCGACGCCGTTGGCGTTGTCGACGAGGACGAGTTCGCGGCGGTCCTTGCGCTGCCGGTATCCCGCCTCGTGCAGCATCTCCGACGCAGGCTCGGCGAGTGAACCCTTGTTGGGGACGGCGATGCGCAGCATGACGGAGCTTCCTTCGGGTGCGGGGGTGGGGCGGGGGGGTGGTGCGGGTGGAGGCGTGCGGCTCACAGGTGGGCGTAGACGTCCTGCAGGGAGACGCCTCGGGCGATCATCATGACCTGCAGATGGTAGAGGAGCTGCGAGATCTCCTCCGCGGTGCGGTCCTCGCCCTCGTACTCGGCGGCCATCCAGACCTCGGCGGCCTCCTCGACGACCTTCTTGCCGATGGCGTGGACCCCCTGGCCCACGAGCTCGGCTGTGCGCGAGGTGATCGGGTCGCTCTCGGCGGCCTTGTGCTGGAGCTCGGCGAAGAGCTCCTCGAATGTCTTGTTCGCCATGGTCCTCCCAGCCTACGCGGTCGCCACCGGTGGTCAGCGCCAGGGTTCCGCGACGGTGCGCAGGGTCGTGGCGGTGGAGACGGCGGCGGTGACGGCCTCGTGGCCCTTGTCCTCCGTGGAGCCGTCGAGTCCGGCCCGGTCGCGTGCCTGCTCCTCGGTGTCGCAGGTCAGCAGGCCGAAGCCGACGGGGACTCCGGTGTCGACGGACACCTGGGTGAGGCCTTGCGTGACGCCCTGGCACACGTAGTCGAAGTGCGGGGTTCCACCTCTCACGACCACACCGAGTGCGACAACGGCGTCGTAGCCGCGGTCAGCCAGGACCTTCGCCACCACAGGGAGTTCGAAGCTGCCGGGGACGCGGAGCAGCGTCGGCTCGTCGATGCCGAGTTCGTGGAGGGCGCGCAGGGCACCGTCGACGAGACCGTCCATGATCTCCTCGTGCCACTGGGCGGCGATGACGGCGACACGGAGGTCTCCGCAGTTCTTGACGGTCAGTTCGGGTGCGCCCTTGCCGCTCACGTTCTCTCCCGGCCTTTCGGTGCGGTGCTGGTGGGTGGTGTCGTTCGGTGGTCCCGCGACGGGACGCGGCTCACTGGTTGCCGCAGGCCGAGACGGGCTCGGCGTCGAGCCACGGCAGTTCGTGGCCCATCCGGTCGCGTTTGGTGCGCAGGTAGCGGATGTTGTGCTCGCCGGCGTCGACGGGCATGGGTTCGCGGCCCGTGACGCGCAGCCCGTGCTCGACCAGGGCGGCGGTCTTCCGGGGATTGTTGGTCATCAGCCGCAGCGAGCGGACTCCGAGGTCGGCGAGGATGCGTGCGGCCGCCGCGTAGTCGCGTGCGTCCGCGGGGAGGCCCAGTTCCAGGTTGGCGTCGAGAGTGTCGCGGCCGCGTTCCTGCAGTTCGTAGGCGCGCAGTTTGGACATCAGGCCGATGCCGCGGCCCTCGTGGCCCCGGAGGTAGAGCACCACTCCGCGGCCCTCCGCCTGGACCCGGTCGAGGGACGCCTGCAGCTGGGGGCCGCAGTCGCAGCGCTGCGATCCGAAGACGTCGCCGGTGAGGCACTCGGAGTGGACGCGCACCAGTACGTCCTCGCCGTCGCGGGCGGAGACGTCCCCGGCGACCAGGGCGATGTGCTCGATGCCGTCGGCGGTGGAGCGGTATCCGAACGCCTGGAAGTCGCCGTAGCGCGTGGGGAGGCGGGTGGTCGCCTCGCGGCGGACGGTGGGCTCGGCCCGGCGGTGGGCGATGAGGTCCTCGATGGAGATGATGGACAGGCCGTGCTTGCGGGCGAACGGGACGAGTTCGGGGAGTCGCAGCATCACGCCGTCCTCACCGGCGATCTCCACGATGGCTGCGGCCGGGCGGAGGCCCGCGAGACGGGCGAGGTCGACCCCGGCCTCGGTGTGCCCGGGACGGGCGAGCACACCGCCGTCGCGGGCACGGAGCGGGAAGACGTGGCCCGGGCGCACGAAGTCGCCCGCCGACGCCCCGGGGTCGGCGAGCAGCCGGATCGTGGTGGCGCGGTCGGCCGCGGAGATCCCGGTGGTGACGCCGTGGGCGCCGGTGGCGTCGACGGAAACGGTGAAGGCGGTGCCCATCGACTCGGTGTTGCGCTCCACCATCTGCGGCATGGCGAGCCGGTCGAGTTCGGCCGCTTCCACCGGCGCGCAGATCAGTCCGCGGCACTCGCTCATCATGAAGGCGACGATCTCGGGGGTGACGGTTTCGGCCGCCACCACGAGGTCGCCCTCGTTCTCCCGGTCCTCGTCGTCGACCACGACGACGGGCCGCCCGGCGGCGATGTCGGCGATCGCCTGCTCGACCGGGTCGAGAGCGAGCCCCGGCGTGTCGCCGGTTTCCGGGTACCAGTTCGGCAGTGCGGTCATCGCAGTGCTCCTTCCGCCTGCGGGACGACTCCGGCACCCAGCAGTCGTTCCACGTACTTGGCGAGGACGTCGACCTCCAGGTTGACCGGGTCGCCGGGCTGCTTGACGCCCAGTGTGGTCGTCTCCAGCGTGGTCGGGATCAGGCTCACGGTGAGGAAGTCTTCGCCGGCCTCGACGACGGTGAGCGAGACCCCGTCGACGGTGATGGAGCCCTTCTCGACGACGTAGCGGGCCAGGCCGTCCGGGAGGGAGATGCGCACGCTCTCCCAGTGCTCGGCGGGGGTCCGTTCGGCGATCGAGCCGGTGCCGTCCACGTGGCCCTGCACGAGGTGGCCGCCGAGGCGGCCACCGAGGGCCATCGGACGTTCGAGGTTGACGCGGGAGCCGGCGGTGAGTGCTCCGAGGCAGGACCGGTGCAGCGTCTCGGCCATCACGTCGGCGGTGAACTCGCCGCCGGCGGTGTCGACGACGGTGAGACAGACGCCGTTGACGGCGATGGAGTCGCCGTGCCGGGCGCCGTCGGTGACCCGCGGTCCCCGCAACCGGAACCGGGCGGCGTCCTGCCGGTTCTCGATCTCGACGACCTCGCCGAGTTCTTCGACGATTCCGGTGAACATCTGGGCTCCTTCAGGGTCGGTGGGCGGCGGAGCGGGTGGGTGCGCCCGGAACGGCGGTGACGCGGAGGTCGGGGCCGAGGCGGACGGTCTCGGTGATCGTCAGGCGCTGCGCCTCGGAGAGGGTGGTGACGCCGGCACCGGCCAGGGCGGCCGGGCCGGAGCCGAGCAGCACGGGGGCGAGGTAGCCGACGACCCGGTCCACCAGGCCCGCGGCGAGGAAGGCGCCGGCCAGTGTCGGCCCGCCCTCCAGCAGCACGGACCGGACCTGGCGCTGCTGCAGATGCCTCAGGAGGTCCGGCAGGGGGAGGCCGCCGTCGCACCGGGGCAGGCGGAGGACCTCCACGGTCTCGGGCAGCTGGGTGGTGTCGGCGTCCTCGGCGACGGCGACGAGGGTGGGGGCGTCGTCGTCGAGGACGCGGGCGTCCGGCCGGACCCGCGCGTCGGTGTCGAGCACGACGCGCAGCGGCTGGGTGGCTCCCGGGATGCCGCGGACCGCGAGGTGGGGGTCGTCGGCGCGGAGGGTGCCGGAGCCGACCAGCACCGCGTCCGACCGGGCGCGGAGGCGGTGGACGTCGTGGCGTGATTCCTGCGAGGTGATCCAGCGGCTCGTCCCGTCGGAGGCGGCGCTGCGGCCGTCGAGGGATGCGGCGTACTTCCAGGTGACGTGGGGTGTTCCGCGACGGACTGCGGTGAGCCAGGCGGCGTTGACCTCCGCCGCCTCGTCGGCGAGGAGACCGGGGACGACCTCGACGCCGGCGGCGGTGAGGGTGGCGGCTCCGCCCGCGGCGGCCCCGTCGGGGTCGGGGACGGCGTAGACGACCCGTGCGATCCCGGCGTCGAGGAGGGCCTGTGTGCAGGGGCCGGTACGGCCGGTGTGGTCGCAGGGCTCGAGCGTGACGACCGCGGTGCCGCCGGCCGCGTCGTCACCGGCTTCGGCGAGGGCGTGGACTTCGGCGTGCGGACCGCCGGCGCGCTGGTGCCAGCCCTCTCCCACGGCCCGGCCGTGCGGGTCGAGGACGACGCATCCGACGACGGGGTTGGGGCTGGTGGAACCCAGTCCGCGCGCGGCGAGTTCCACGGCACGGTGCATGGCGGCGCGTTCGGCCGCGGCCTGGGGGCTCTCTGCCACCGGGTCCTCCTCGCCTTCTCTGGCGCGGACTCCGGGGCTGCGAGGAACATGGACGGAACGCCGACCGGGGGATGCGCGCGGCAGCGGGGAGGTGCTCCGGAACGGAGCACAGCCGCGCGCGGCGGGTACCGGTCGTCGTCCGCCGCGCACTGCCTCCCATCCGGACTTTCACCGTCGGTCCAGGAGTTTCACCTGGTCAACCGATCACTGGCTGCGATCGGGTCGCGGACTGTAACCGCCGGTTCGGACTTTCACCGACCCCGGAGTGCGCTGACGTCACTGGTACTCCCTCAGTCTGCCACGGCGGGCCGGAGCCCATGCAGGTGACCTCCTGTGTCCTCACTCACAACGCTGTGTTCCCGCCACGTCACGCAACTGCGGACGGGCCTGCAGGGGCCGCGGAGCGTACCGGTGGTCGCTCGTTGGGGGCACGGCACGGCGGCACGCGGACGCGGGGGCCGTCCGGGTGGCACCCTCCTCGGCATGACGGCAGTGGAGCAGCGGCAGGCGGTGCCGTACGGGCCGATGGCCGGCGTGGTCGCACGCATGCGGGCGGTGCACGCCGGTTTGCCCTCGCACGACGGTGTGGCGGTGTTCAACCGGATGTACCTGCGGGTGACGGTGGAACTGGCGCGTCGCCTGGAGGCGGGTGGTTTCACCGCACGGGAGGCCTCGGCGGATCTCGCGGTGCGCTTCGCGGACCGGTACCTGCGGGCGGTGGAAGGATTCTTCGACCATGGGTGCGGACCGGCGTGCTGGCGCCCGTTGTTCCGGTCGCGGGGCCATCCGGGCGTGCGGCCCGTCCAGTTCGCACTGGCGGGGATCAACGCGCACATCGGGCACGATCTGGCCCTGGCTCTGCTGGACACCTGCCGCGCGAGGGGCGCCCGGCCCGCTCTGCTGGAGCGGGACTTCGACCGGGTGGGCGAGGTGCTGGCGGAACTGGAGGAGGCGGTGCGCGAGGAGTTGATGCCCGGCCCCGACCTGCTGGAGGTGGCGGACCCGCTGACGCACCTGGTGGGGGCGTGGAGTCTGGACCGCGCACGGGACGGAGCGTGGGTGGCCTTCAGGTCCATGTGGGGCCTGCGCCGCTTTCCCGACCTGACGGAGGAGTTCGCGGAGCGGCTGGACGCGGCGGTGGGCCTGGCCGGTCGCTGCCTGGTCACTCCGCTGGACGTGCGCGTCCGGCGCGGGTGAGCGGGGCGGCGGCCCACCCCGGGGTGGGCCGCCGCGGACGCCTCAGTCTTCGGGGAGTTCCACGGGGGCGATCTCGTCGAAGACATCGCCCGGGCCGGGGTTCGAGGGATCCGTGGCACCACCGAGGTGGTGCATCACGCCCCACACGGCGTTCAGCGCCGTCTGGACCGCTCCCTCTGCCCAGCCCGCCGTCCAGGAGATGTCGTCGCCGGCGAGGAACAGGCCGCGACGCCCCTCCGGCAGCCGGTCCTGCATGAAGTGGGTGAACAGGCGCCGCTGGTACCGGTAGTGGCCGGGAAGGTTCGCCTTGAAGGCGCCCATGAAGTAGGGCTCGTTCTCCCAGGACACCGTCACCGGGTCTCCGATGATGTGGCGGCGGATGTCGACCTTCGGATAGATCTCCTTGAGCGACTTCAGCATGACGTCCATGCGCTCCCGGGTGCTCAGCGGGAGCCACTTGAGGCTGTCGTCGCACCAGGTGTAGGAGAGGCAGATGACCGCGGGCCGGTCCGGGCCGTCGTCCAGGAGGTACGTGCCGCGCGTCATCCGGTCGGTGAGCGTCATCGACATCGTGTCGCGTCCGGTCTCCGCGTCCTCGTCGAGCCAGAACGGCCGGTCGACGGGCACGAACAGCTTGGACGACTCCATGTAGTGGGTGCGCTCCACCGCCGTCCAGTGGTCGATGGGCAGCAGCGCGTCGTCACAGTCGATCTTGCTCAGCATCAGCCAGGACTGCGCGGTGAAGACCGCGGCGCGGTAGGTGCGGATGCGCCCGTCGGCGTCGGTCACCGTGATGCGGTCGCCGGCCGTGCGGTGCAGGCGTGTCACGGCGGGGCGGGGCCGGCCGCCGTCGTGCAGGGAGGCGAGGGAGGTGCCGTGCGGCCAGTGGACGATCTTGGCGGGCTCCCGCTCCCAGAGTCGCTCCGGCAGCTGCTGGCTGCCGCCGACGATGCCGCGGTGGTCGTCGTCGGCGCCGGTGTAGACGACGCGGAGGATCTCGAGGATGGAGTTGGGGAAGTCGGTGTCCCAGCCGCCGGTGCCGAATCCCACCTGGCCGAAGATCTCCCGGTGGCGGAAGGACGAGAACGACGGGGAGTCGCACAGGAAGCCGTAGAAGGTCTGGTTGTCGAGCTTCTCGACCAGCTGCGCCCAGATCTCCCGGATGCGCGGCACATCGCGCTCACGGATGGCCTGCTGCATGTCGGAGAAGTCGGCGCCCTCCTCGAGACAGGCGTTCCAGGCCTCCATGACCTGGTGGTACACCTCGGGCAGGTCGTCGAGCGTGCGGGCATAGTGCGACTCCCCCTTGAGGTCGACGACGGTCGAGGGAGTGTCGGGGGCCAGCGGGTTGGGGAAGGGCGTGGTCCGCAGGTCCGCCAGGTCCACGTAGTGCTGGAAGGCGGTGGAGGACGGCGGGAAACGCATCGCGCCCATCTCGGCGGTCAGGTCTCCGTCGCAGCCCTCGAAGCGGTCGGTGCGCAGCCGGCCGCCTATCCGGTCGGCCTCGTGGACGACCGGCTTGAGCCCCATCTTCATCAGTTCGTAGGCGGCGACGATGCCGGACAGGCCACCGCCGATGACCGCGACCTCGGTGCCGTGCTCGGTGGCGGGGACGGCTCCGATGCCTGCCGGGTGGGCCAGGAAGTCGTCGTAGGCGAACGGGAAGTCCGGGCCGAACATGGTGAGCGGCTGCTCGGCGTGTGCGGTGGCGTCCTGGTCGCGGTGGTCGTCGTCGTGGGCGGCCGTGGGCACGGTGGACGTCATCGGTGGGTCTCTCCTTGCGGGTGGTACAGCTCGGGACGGCGGTCCGCGAGATAGGTGTTCTCCGCCCGGGAGGCGGCGAGCAGCGCGGGGTCGGCCTCGGCGACGAGGAGTTCCTCGCCCGAACCGGCGCGGGCGCGGACGGCCCCGTCCGGGGCGGCGAGGCAGCTGAGCCCCGCGAAGGCGAAGTCCCCCTCCGTCCCGGAGCGGTTGGCGTAGGCGATGTACATCTGGTTCTCCCAGGCGCGGGCCGGGAGCAGGGTGTGCGCCACGAACTCGTAGGGGCGCATCAGTGCGGTGGGGACCACGAGCACGTCGGTGCCGGCGAGGGCGTGGGCGCGGACCGCTTCGGGGAACTCGACGTCGTAGCAGACGAGGAGGCCCAGGCGGAGGCCGTCGAGGTCCGCCTGCACCACGGGTTCGCCGCCGGGGGTGAAGTGGGTGCGTTCGTAGTCGCCGTACAGGTGGGTCTTGCGGTAGTGGGCGAGAGTCTCCCCCGTCGGGCCGACGAGGTGGACGGAGTTGTGGACGAGGTCCCCCGCTCGTTCCGGATAGCCGTACGCCACGGCGAGGCCGTGGTGTGCGCAGATGCGTGCGACGGCCTCCGCGCCGGGGCCGTCCACCGGCTCGGCGCACTCGGCGGTGCGGGCTCCCAGGGCATATCCGGTGAGGTACAGCTCCGGAGCGACGAGCAGCCGGGCGCCGCGAAGGGCGGCGCGGCGGGCGGCGGCGTCGAGGGCATCGAGGGAGACGTCGGTGGTGGCGGGTACACCGCCGGGGCCCTGGTACAGCGCGATGCGCAGCGGCGGCATGGAACCTCTGACCTGGTCGTACGGGGATGCGGGGAAGCAACCTCGACGGTACGGGGGCCGGATACGCCGGACAAGACGCGTCCGTTGCGTCTGCACCGGGCGTTCGTTGCGTGTTCTGCCACTCGAACGGCGATGTGTTGCAGGGCGCGTCGGGGATCGAGGTGGGGGGGGACGGGAGCTGTCAGCGGTCGGAGCGGCTGGGAGGGCCCGCGTCCGCTCGGTCGGTGGACCTTGCTCGCCGGAGCCTCACGTCAGGTGGGTGCTCCGGAGGAGTAGCGGCGCAGCAGCGGGGAGAGCACCAGTACGGACCGGGTGCGTTCGACGAACGGCTCGGACGCGATGCGTTCCAGCACCGTCTCGAAGTGCCGCATGTCGGCGGCGAAGACCTGCACGACGGCGTCGGCGTCGCCGGTGACGGTCGAGGCCGACACGACCTCGGGGTAGCGGGTCAGGGCGCGGCGGATGTCCTGCGGACCGGTGTTGGAGCGGCAGTACATCTCGATGAAGCCCTCGGTCTCCCAGCCGAGGGCGGCGGGGTCGACGCGCACCGTGAATCCGGTGATCGCTCCTTCTGCGCGCAGTCTGTCCACGCGGCGCTTGACCGCCGGGGCGGAGAGCCCGACCTCGGTCCCGATGTCTGCGTAGGAGCGCCGCGCGTCCTCGGCGAGGACACGGACGATGCGTTCGTCGAGTTCGTTCAGGTGTCGCACGGCAGGTGGTTCACTTCGCTTTTCGCGGCAGGGCGGGCAGGGTGGCGCGGCACCGTCGGCGACGACGTGTTCCGCCGGTGGGAGGGCGACCGGCGGCGTCCCCGCTGCGGCTCCCGGGGCCGGTCCTGTCAGCGTTCCCGCACGTCACGGTGCCGCCGTGGGCGGGGGGCGCTGCACACCGGAAGCGTACTGGAACGGGGCGCGGGTGCCGGGCGCGCTGCTGCCCGTGCGCGCGTCACTGCCCGGCGGGCACCGCGCGGGCCCAGGTCCGCCCGTCGTCGAGGTGGCGGTCCAGGGCGAGTCCGGCGCGTGCCAGAGCTTCCTCGAACGGGCCGTCCGGGAGGTCGTGGGAGAGGAAGGTGTGGCTCCAGGTGGCGTCCTCGAACGCGTACTCCATGCGCGTCCGTTTGACGCCCTCCGGTGTGTACTCGCGGAGCGTGACCCGCACGGTCATGCCGTCGCGGTGCCATGTGTCACCGGCCTCCTTGGAACGGTGCCACGCGCCCTCCCGCTGCACCAGTACGGCCCCGCCCGGGGCGACGTGGCGGGCGCAGGTCGCCAGGAGGGCGTCCCGCAGTGCGGGGTCGGCGGTGTTGACCAGGAACGAGGCCAGCAGCACCACGTCGAAGCGGGTGTCCAGCCGGAGGTCCTCGATGGTGGACCGCACGGTGGGGGTTCCGCCGATGTGGGCCAGCATCTCCGCGGACTCGTCGACGGCCGTGACGCGGAAGCCCTTCTCGAGCAGGGGCCGGGTCGTGCGGCCCGCTCCGGCGCCGAGTTCCAGCACGGTCGCGCCGGGTGGGGCGGTCCCGGCGACGACGTCCGCGGTCCCGTCCCCGGGGAGGCGGGTGTAGAGGCTGACGGAACAGCCGTCCGGGGTGAACGTGCCGGGGCCGGTTCCCTGGTGGAGACGGGACCGCAGGGTGGAGTCGATGTCCTCGGTCATGGGGGCCATTGGAGCAGGGTCCGGGGCGCGGGAGAAGGGTGCGCGTCCCCGCCCCTGCCCGGCCGGGCAGGGGCGGGGACGAGGTGTCACCAGCTGTGGTGCAGGGGCTTCCCCTCGGCGTAGCCGGCGGCGCTCTGCACGCCGACAACGGCACGCTCCGCGAACTCCTCGAGTGTTCCGGCGCCGGCGTACGTGCAGGCCGAGCGGACGCCGGCGATGACGGAGTCGACGACGTCCTCGACGCCCGGGCGGGCCGGGTCGACATACATGCGCGAGGTGGAGATGCCCTCCTCGAAGAGGCCCTTTCGGGCGCGGTCGTAGGCCGACTCCTCGCTGGTGCGGTTCCGCACCGCGCGCGCGGAGGCCATGCCGAAGGACTCCTTGTAGAGACGGCCGTCGGAGGCCTGCTGCAGGTCCCCGGGGGACTCGAAGGTGCCGGCGAACCATGACCCGATCATCACGTTGGACGCCCCGGCGGCCAGGGCCATGGCGACGTCGCGCGGGTGCCTGACGCCGCCGTCCGCCCACACGTGCTTGCCGTGCCGTCGTGCCTCGGCGGCACACTCGAGCACCGCGGAGAACTGCGGGCGTCCGACGCCGGTCATCATGCGGGTCGTGCACATCGCACCGGGTCCGACGCCGACCTTGACGATGTCCGCGCCGGCGTCGATCAGGTCCCGCACGCCGTCGGCGGCCACCACGTTGCCCGCGACGACGGGGACCTGCGGGTCGAGGGACCGCACCGAGCGCAGGGCCTCCAGCATGCGTTCCTGGTGGCCGTGCGCGGTGTCGACGACCAGGGTGTCGACCCCCGCGTCGAGGAGTTTGCGGGCACGTCCGGCGACGTCGCCGTTGATGCCGACGGCTGCGGCGACGCGCAGCCGCCCCTCCGCGTCGGTCGCCGGGGTGTAGAGCGTGGCGCGCAGCGCGCCCTTGCGGGTGAGGATGCCGACGAGGCGGCCCTCCGCGTCCACGGCGGGAGCAAGCCTGCGGTGTGCTGCGTCCAGCCGGTTGAAGGCGTCCCGCGGGTCGACGTCCGCGTCGAGGACGAGCAGGTCGCGGGACATGACCTCCGTGAGCTGGGTGAAGCGGTCGACTCCGCTGAGGTCCGACTCGGTCACGATGCCGACCGGGCGTCCGTCGCGCACCACCACACCCGCGCCGTGCGCCCGCTTGGGCAGCAGGGACAGGGCGTCGGCGACGGTCTGCTGCGGTGCCAGGGTGATGGGGGTGTCCAGTACGAGGTGCCGTTGCTTGACCCAGGAGGTGACGTCGGCGACCACGTCGAGCGGGATGTCCTGCGGGACGACGGCGAGGCCGCCGCGCCGGGCCATGGTTTCGGCCATGCGCCGACCGGCCACGGCCGTCATGTTGGCCACGACGAGCGGGATGGTGGTACCGGTGCCGTCCGAACTCGCCAGGTCCACTCCCTGGCGGGAACCGACGGCACTGCGGCAGGGGACCATGAAGACATCGTCGTAGGTGAGGTCGTACGACGGACGCTGATCATTCAGAAAACGCACGTACCTCATTGTCCCATGCGGGGGTGGCCGGAAGGGAACGGCCGATCGTCCAGTCCCGGCCCGCGCCGGTGGTGCGATCCCACAACCTCGCCGCTGGCGCCGGACCGGGCGGTGCGGGTGGTCAGGCGCCGTCGGGGTCGGCGCGTTCGAGGGCGGGGCGCAGCGGGGCCGCGGTCGTGTCCTGGAGGAGGTGGTCGGCGGCTGCGGTGTCGGTGACGAGGCTGGTGACCAGTCCGGAGCGGAGGACCGCGGCGATGGCGTCCGCCTTGCGCTGCCCGCCGGCGATGGCGACGACCTCGGGGATGCGCCGCAGCCGGTCCGCCTCGACCGTGATGCAGCGTTCGCCGAGGTCCCGGCCGATGCGCCGGCCCTGGGTGTCGAAGAGGTGGGCGGACATTTCGGCAGCGACACCGAGGGAGGAGTAGTAGGCCCGTTCGGAGTCGCTCAGCATGTCGTGCACGGTGGAGACGCCCGGCTCCCAGGAGCCGATGGAGACGGCGGCGACGGTGACCTTGTCGAAGTACTCGAAGGCCCGTGAGATGCCCGTCTGGCTGCGCAGTGCAGCGGCGGTGGCCGGGTCGGGGAGGAGCATGGGCGCGTAGAGGGGGTGCGCCTCTCCCCCGGCGACCTCCGCCGCGCGGCGCACGGCCTCCACGGAGCCGCGGTCGGCGGTGCCCGCGTCGTAGACGCCGGTCAGCTGGACGACGGTGCAGGGCGGGAGTTGGCGGAGCGCTGCGGCCATGTGGATGGTGGAGCGTCCCCAGGCCAGTCCGAGTACATCGCCGTCGGTGACGAGTTCACCGAGCAGGTCTGCGGCGACCTCACCGAGGTTCTCCGGGTCGGCTCCCGCTTCCTCCGCGGCGGTGTCGGTGCTCTCCGTCGGTGATTCGACGACGACGGCGTGCCGCAGGCCGTAGCGTGCGCGCAGCGCGTCCGACCGCTGGGCGTCCAGTTCCGCCGGTACGCGGATCTCGATGCGCACCAGGTCGCGGTCGAGGGCGGTCTCCAGGACGCGCGCCACCTTGAAACGGCTGACGCCGAACTCGTCGGCGATCTGGATCTTGGACTTGCCCTCCAGGTAGAAGCGGCGGGCAATGGCCGCCGCTTGCATCAGCTCGGCGGGTCCCATTCTTGTGGCCCGACCCGTCGACACCGCACTCACCTCACTGTTCTGCCGTCACTGCGCTTCCGCACCGCTCGTTCATCCTCGCAGATGCCGCGCGGCATGTGGCCCGTGCGTGCCCGGAGATCACGAGCCGGTGACGCCGGGCCGCCTCTCCCGTCGTCGCGGGGGTGGCACGGTGGGCGTCAGTGGCGGCAGGTGCCGCCTGCGGCCCGCTCGGCCCGGTGCCGCAGCGACCTGACGGCGGCCGCCGGGTCGTCGGCGCCGTACACGGCCGAGCCCGCGACGAAGACGTCGGCCCCGGCCTCGGCACAGCGTTCGATGGTGGCCCCCGAGACGCCTCCGTCCACCTGGAGCCACATCTCCAAACCGTGCTTGCCGATGAGTTCCCGGGTCCGGCGGATCTTGGGCAGCATGATGTCCAGGAAGGCCTGGCCTCCGAAGCCCGGCTCCACCGTCATGACCAGCAGCATGTCCAGCTCGGGCAGCAGGTCCTCGTACGGTTCGACGGGAGTGGCCGGCTTGAGGGCCATCGCCGCGCGGGCGCCTCCCGCGCGGATCTCGCGGGCGAGCCGTACGGGGGCGGCGGCGGCCTCGGCGTGGAAGGTGACCGACCCGGCCCCCGCCTCGACGTACTGCGGCGCCCAGCGGTCCGGGTCGTCGATCATCAGGTGGCAGTCGAGCGGGGTGTCGGTCGCCCGGTGCAGGGACTCGACCACGGGTACGCCGAGCGTGAGGTTGGGGACGAAGTGGTTGTCCATGACGTCCACGTGGAGCCAGTCGGCGCCCTCGACCGCTTTCGCCTCGTCGGCGAGGCGGGCGAAGTCGGCGGAGAGGATGCTGGGGTTGATCTGAGCCATGCCGCAAGTATCCCGTCCCGCAGGACCTCCCGGCCGCCGGGTCACGCCGTCCGCCGGAGCAGGGCGAGATACATGGCGTCGGTTCCGTGGACATGCGGCCACAGTTGGACGTCGGGCCCTTCGCCGAGGGCGGGTACGCCGGGCAGCGCGGGCCGCGCGTCGACCAGTTCGGCGCCCCCGGTGCGCTTGAGGACGTCGTCCACGACGGCCCGGGTCTCCGCGGGGTGCGGGGAGCAGGTCGCGTAGCAGACCACGCCTCCCGGGCGGGCCGCCGCGAGTGCCTGTTCCAGCAGGCCGCGCTGGAGCGGAGCGAACCCGTCGAGGTCCTCGGGACGCCGGCGCCACCGGGCTTCGGGCCGGCGCCGGAGTGCTCCCAGCCCCGTGCAGGGCACGTCGGCCAGCACCCGGTCGAAGGTGCCGGGCCGCCACGGCGGGCGGGTGCCGTCCGCCGTGACGACCTGCCAGGGACCGGGGTTGCCCTCCAGCGCCCGGGCGACGAGTCGGGAGCGGTGGTGCTGCCGTTCGGCGGCGGTCAGGGACGCGTCGTGCCCCGAGGCCAGTGCCGCGAGGAGGGCGGCCTTGCCTCCCGGGCCCGCGCAGACGTCGAGCCAGGCCGCGTCGGGGCCCTCGAGCGGGGTCCGTGCCAGGGCCAGTGCGACGAGTTGGCTGCCCTCGTCCTGCACACCGGCACGGCCCTCGCGGACGGCGTCCAGGGCGCCGGGCTCGCCGCCGTCGCTGAGGCGCACCGCGTACGGCGACCAGCGGCCGCGAACGGCGTGGGCGTCGAGCAGCTCCTCCGGACGTGCCCGTCCGGGCCGGGCCACGAGGGTGACCTCGGGGCGTTCGTTGTCCGCGGCGAGCAGTTCCTCCATGTCCTGCCGGCCCCCGCCGAGGGCGTCCCAGAGTGCGGAGACGACCCATCGGGGGTGGGAGTACCGGATGCCGAGATGTTCCTCGGGGTCCTCCTCGTACGGCGGTGCGACCCGCTGCAGCCAGCCGTCGAGGTCGGCGGCGGCGATGCGCCGCAGCACGGCGTTGACGAACTTGGCGCGGCCGTCGCCCAGGACGACGCGTGCGAGTTCCACGGTGGCGCTGACGGCGGCGTGGGAGGGGATGCGGGTGCCGAGGAGCTGGTGCGCTCCGAGGGACAGGACGTCGAGGACCGGCGGGTCCACGTCGCGCAGTGCACGGTCGACGCATTCGGCGAGGATCGCGTCGTAGGTGCCCTGGTGACGCAGGGTGCCGTACACGAGTTCGGTGGCGAGTGCGGCGTCCCTGGTGTCGAGTTCGCCGGAGTCCCGGGCTCTGCGCAGCAGCGGGGGCAGCACGAGATTGGCGTAGGCGTCGCGCTCGTCGACCGCACGCAGGGCCTCGAAGGCGAGTATGCGGACGGGGTCCTTGCGGGGGCGCCGGTAACGGCGGGGCTGCTGCGCGGGGCGGCGGGGCCGGTTGTTCACGGGGATGGGTGCTCCGGGACGGTGTGCGGGGGCAGGCCCAGCGTAGCCCGCCCACCGGCGGCGCCGCGGGGCCTCGAGCGGGCGTTCAGTCGCCGAGACGGTCCGCGGGGCCGATGCGGACGCCGCGGGCCCAGTCCGCGGCCTTCATGGGCTTCTTGCCCTGCGGCTGCACCCACAGCAGCCGCACGGCGTGCGAGCCCGTCCCGACGAGAACCTCCTTCTTCCCCGCGACGATCTCGCCGGGCGCCGCTCCGGTGTGTTCCGGGGCCGGTTCGGCGGCGCGCACCTTGAGCCGCTCGCCGCGGAAGGTCGTCCAGGCGCCGGGGGCGGGGGCGCATCCGCGCACCACGCGGTCCACGCGCAGTGCGGGAGCGGTCCAGTCGACACGGGCGTCGTCGACGGTGATCTTGGGGGCGAAGCTGACGCCCTCGGAGTCCTGGGGAACGGCCTCCAGCGTGCCGTCCTCGATGCCGTCCATGGTGGCCGCGAGCAGTCCGGCTCCGGCGAACGCGAGCCTGGTGAGGAGGTCGCCGCTGGTGTCGGCGGGGCGCACGCGTTCGGTGAGCACACCGTAGACCGGCCCGGAGTCGAGGCTCTCCTCGATGCGGAAGGTGGAGGCGCCGGTCATTTCGTCGCCGGCGAGCAGCGCGTGCTGGACGGGCGCTGCGCCGCGCCAGGCCGGCAGCAGCGAGAAGTGCAGGTTGACCCAGCCGTGGGCCGGAATGTCGAGGGCCTCGCGCGGGAGGAGCGCGCCGTAGGCGACGACGGGGCAGCAGTCCGGTGCGAGGGCGGCGAGCCGGGCGAGGAAGTCGGGGTCGCGGGGGCTCCGGGGCCGCAGAACCTCGATCTCCGCTTCCCTGGCGCGCTGCGCGACGGGGCTGGCCACGAGGTGACGGCCCCGTCCTGCGCGGGCGTCCGGTCGGGTGACGACCGCCGCGACCTCGTGCCGGTCGGACGCGAGCAGGGCGTCCAGGGCGGGTACGGCGACCTCGGGGGTTCCGGCGAAGACGAGCCTCATCGGTGGGGAATGACCTCTCGCTGGCGGCTGGGGGCGCGGACGAGTCTACGGGCCGTCACGGGACGTCCCGGTCAGGCCCACCAGGAGGCGGTGGGGGGTCCGCGGGAGCGCGGCGGGCATCGCACGACCCCCGGGAACTGTCGCGCGCCCGGGGCGTGACTGATCGGGCGGGTCGCGCGTTGGTCAAGGCAGATTGACCTTTCAGGGCCGCTCGCGCTGCGGCCCCGTCCCTGTCACGCCGGCTCGAGAGGCTTCTTCATGGCCGACCACGCAACCCACGACGCTCAGGCGCGGGCCAGCCTGCACCTGCTGGTGCGGGACATCGAGCGGGTCCGCCGGCAGGTGGACGCGCTGCGCACGCTCACCGCCCAGCTCGGGAACGTCTACCGGCCGCGCCGCGCCGGATCGTCGGCCGGCTTCGTGGTCTACGGCCGGGCGCCGGCGCCGACGGTGCGGCTGGCGCAGGAACTGCGCGACAGCGTGGAGACGCTGGTGACGGCCGCGGTCGACTTCGATCGGTCCCTGGGCTTCTCCTGGGACGCGGTCGGTTCGGCGCTCGGCGTCACCAAGCAGGCGGTGCACCGTCGCTACGGTGCGCGCCGCCATGCTGCCGCCGCGCAGCCCGGGACGAGCGCCGGCGAGGAGGGGCGTACCGAGGAGGCTCCGCACCCTCCGGCACGTCCGGTGGCGGCGCGCGGCGCCGGCCGCGTGGGCACCGCTCCGGCCGTGCCCGCGGCGCGTTCGGTTCCGGGACAGACCCCGCAGTCCGCGCGCAACGAACCACGGCCCGGGGCGTTCCCGGGCCCGCGTCACGGCTGACTCCTCCGCAGCCGTCCCCGTCGCCCGGCGACCCCGGCCTCCCCCTCCTCGGGTCGGTGTCGGGCGACGGCGTGGGGCGGTGGGGCGTCATCCGATGTCCGGGGGATCGATCCGGATCCGGATCGCGGGCCCCTCGCGGGCGGCGAGACGGCGCGCGCGGGCCTGCTTGAGTGCGGCGGCGAGAGCCGTGCCGTCACCGGGCGGGACCCGGACCAGTGCCCGCTCCCACTGCTCTCCGGGGGGCGGTTCCCCGGTGCGCCGGGGGCGGCCCGGGGGCGGGACGGGCAGCGGTACCGGACCGAGAACCTCCGCGCGGGCGGGCAGTGCGGCGTCCTCGAGGAAGGGCAGCACGGTGCCGACGGGTCCGGAGGCGGCCGCCATGCGGGAGACGGGCGGAAAACCGAGTTCCGCACGCTCACCGAGTTCGCGGACCGCGTGGCCGGTGGGGTCCCAGCGCAGCAGCGCCTGCACGGGCCGCAGCGTCGGCTCGGCGACGACGAGCACCGTGCCGCCGTCGCCGTGCGGGCGGACCAGGGCGGCTGCCCCGAGCCACCGTCGCAGGGCCTCCTCGTCGGCCCGGAGGTCGGGGCGCCCGAGCAGGATCCAGCCGTCGAGCAGCAGAGCGGCGGCGTAGCCGGGGCCGTCGGCGACGGGTTCCGCCCCCGGGGTGGAGACCACGAGCGCGGGATGTTCGGGGACGGACTCCAGGATGTGGTCCCGGCCGGAGGTGCGGACGGGCACCGAGGGAAAGGCCCGGCCCAGCTCCTCGGCGGTGCGTCGCGCTCCGAAGGCGGTCCCGCGCAGGCGGGCGGCGCCGCATTCGGGGCAGCTCCACGACGGTGCGGGTTCGGCGCACCAGGCACAGCGCAGGGCGTCCTCGGGCCCGGTGGCTTCCAACGGGCCGTGGCAGCGGCCGCAGCGGGCCGGGGTGCGGCAGCGGGCGCAGGACAACCGGGGGACGTAGCCACGGCGGGGGACCTGCACCAGCACCGGCCCGTTCCGCAGCGCGTCCCGCACGGTGTGCCAGGCGATGCTGGGCAGCCGGGCGGAGCGCGCGGCCGGGTCGCGGGCGTCGTCGCCGTCCCCCACGGTGCGGATGAGTGGCGCGGCTTCGCGCACGGTCTCCCGCTCGGCGGTGAGGGGGCGGGCCCAGCCGCTCTCCACCAGTTGCGCCGCCTCCACGGTGCAGGTGTGGCTGCCGAGGAGCAGGCCGGCGTTCTCGTGCGCGGCGCGCAGCATCAGGACCTCGCGTGCGTGCGGCTGGGGCGCGTGGTCGTCGCCGTGGGCCGGGTCGGCGTCGTCCCAGACGGCGGCCAGTCCCAGGTCGTGCACGGGAGCGAACATGGCCGCCCGGGTGCCGACGACGGCGCGGACGGATCCCCGGGACACCGCGAGCCACCGGCGGTAGCGGACCTCCGGCCCCACTCCGGCGCTGAGCAGGACGTGTCGTCCCGCTCCGAGGAGAGCGGTGAGTGCTTCGTCCACGCGGGCCGCGGTCCGGCCGTCGGGCAGTACGGCGAGCGCGCCGCGGCCGGCCGCCAGGGAGGCAGCCATGGCACGGGCGAGTTCGTCGGGCCATCCCGGACCGGGGAGTGCGGTCCACACCGCCCGGGGTGCGGCACCGGCGCCGAGTGCGCTGAGGAGCGCGGGACCCTGGGGATAGCGCGCCCAGCCTCCCGGTGACGGGGCGGGGGGCGGAGGTGCGGCGGGCGGAGACGTCTCCTTCTCGACGCGGGCCAGACGCGGCGGCACGGCGAGCTGGACGACGTCGGCGAGGGAACCGGCGTACCGGTCGGCGACGGTGCGGCAGAGTGCGAGGAGACCGGGTGAGAGGACGGGTTCGGGCGAGAGGACCTGGGCGAGCGGTGCCAGCACGCCGCGAAACGCGCTCTCCTGCACCCGTTCGACGACGAATCCGTTCGTGAGGCGGCCCCCCTCGCGCCTTCCCTGCTTCTCTCCCGCTCCGAAGCGGACGCGGACCCGCACGCCGGGACGGGCCTCGGCGTCCATGGCGGCCGGTACCGCGTAGTCGAAGTAGCGGTCGAGGTGGAGCGGACCCTTGTCGACGAGCACCCGTGCGACCGGCCGGTCCGCTGCCAGGGCGGCACCCCGCCAGGTGCGTGGTCGGGCCCGCGGGCGGCTTCTGCGGACGGTGTCGCGCAGCAGGGCGAGCTGCTCCGGCGGCTGCTCCGCGGCACTGCCTCCGGTGTCGTCTGCGCTGCTCACAGGTTCAGTCCTACCAGAGAGCGCGGACACCGACGGCTGCGTGCCGTGGCCCGGCACCGAGGGTTCGGGCCGGGCCACGACAGGCGGGATGCGTCAGAGGCCGACGGCCTTGCGCAGCGCGTCGACCCGGTCGGTGCGCTCCCAGGTGAAGTCCGGCAGCTCACGGCCGAAGTGGCCGTAGGCGGCGGTCTGGGAGTAGATGGGCCGCAGCAGGTCCAGGTCGCGGATGATCGCGGCCGGACGGAGGTCGAAGACCTGGGAGATGGCCTGTTCGATCTTCTCCACGTCCGCCTTGGCGGTGCCGAAGGTCTCGACGAACAGGCCCACCGGCTCGGCCTTGCCGATGGCGTAGGCGACCTGCACCTCGCAGCGGGTCGCCAGGCCGGCGGCCACCACGTTCTTCGCGACCCAGCGCATCGCGTACGCGGCCGAGCGGTCGACCTTGGACGGGTCCTTGCCGGAGAAGGCACCACCGCCGTGACGGGCCATGCCGCCGTAGGTGTCGATGATGATCTTCCGGCCGGTGAGGCCGGCGTCGCCCATGGGGCCACCGATCTCGAAGCGGCCCGTGGGGTTCACCAGCAGGCGGTAGCCCTCGGTGTCGATCTTGATGCCGTCCTCGACGAGCTGCTTGAGCTCCGGTTCGACGACGAACTCGCGGATGTCGGGTGCGAGGAGGGAGTCCAGGTCGATGTCCGCGGCGTGCTGCGAGGACACCACGACGGTGTCCAGTCGGGCGGCCTTGTCGCCGTCGTACTCGATGGTGACCTGCGTCTTGCCGTCGGGGCGCAGGTAGGGGATGGTGCCGTTCTTCCGGACGGTGGACAGCCGCTCCGAGAGCCGGTGCGCCAGCGTGATGGGCAGCGGCATGAGCTCGGGCGTCTCGTCGCAGGCGTAGCCGAACATCAGGCCCTGGTCGCCCGCGCCCTGCTTGTCCAGGTCGTCGGACGCGTCCGCGCCCTCACTGCCGACCCGCTTCTCGTAGGCGGTGTCCACGCCCTGGGCGATGTCCGGGGACTGGGCGCCGATCGACTCGGACACGCCGCAGGAAGCGCCGTCGAAGCCCTTCTTGGACGAGTCGTAGCCGATCTCGAGGATCTTGTTGCGCACAAGGGTGGAGATGGGCGCGTAGGCCTTCGTGGTGACCTCTCCGGCCACGTGGACCAGGCCGGTGGTGATCAGTGTCTCGACGGCGACGCGGGAAGCCGGGTCGTCCTTGAGCAAGGCGTCGAGAATGGTGTCGCTGATCTGGTCGGCGATCTTGTCGGGGTGACCCTCGGTCACCGACTCCGAGGTGAACAGGCGGCGGGACACATCGCTCCCTGGGGTTGCAGCGGCTGCTGGCTGAACATGGTCGGACCGTTCGGGAGCTGCGCCCGAGGACGGTCCGCGGCCAGTTTATCCACTCAGGAGCGTTCCCAATCATTCCGTCTCGAACTGCGGCACGATTCAGGTGTTCCCCTACGCCCCGGCAAGCCGGTCCCGTACCAGATCCCACACGGTGTCGGCCAGATCCTCCTTCGGCCCGTACGGCACAGGCGTCTCACTGCCGTCGGCACCGAGCACGACCGCCTCGTTCTCCTCGGAGCCGAAGGTACGCCGCTCCCCCACCTCGTTGACGACGAGCAGGTCGCAGCGCTTGCGCGCCAGCTTCTTCCGGCCGTTCTCCAGCGGGTCGTCGGTCTCCGCCGCGAAGCCGACCACGACCTGTCCGGGGCGCGGACGCTCCGCTCCCAGCCCGGCGAGCACGTCCGGATTGCGGACGAGGGACACCGGTTCGGGGTCCCGGCCGTCCTGCTTCTTGATCTTTCCCGTCGCGTAGGAGGCAGGGCGAAAATCAGCCACCGCGGCAGCCATCACGACGGCGTCCGCATCGGCCGCGGCCGCGCCGACCGCCCGATGCAGCTCGACCGCCGTGCCGACACGGACGACGTCGACGCCTGCCGGATCCGGCAGCTCGGCGTGGGCGGCGACCAACGTGACCCTCGCGCCGCGGGCAGCGGCGGTGCGCGCGAGGGCCCAGCCCTGCTTCCCGGAGGACCGGTTCCCCAGGAAACGCACGGGGTCCAGCGGTTCCCTGGTGCCGCCGGCACTCACGACCACGTGCCGGCCCTCCAGATCTGCAGGCAGCACTCCCCGTGCCAGCAGGCGGCGGCACGCGCGGAAGATCTCCTCGGGGTCGGGCAGCCGGCCCTTGCCGGTGTCGGCTCCGGTGAGCCGGCCGACGGCCGGTTCCAGCACCACGCAGCCGCGGCTGCGCAGCGTGGCGACGTTGTCCCTGGTGGCCGGGTGCTCCCACATCTCGGTGTGCATGGCGGGAGCGAAGAGGACCGGGCACCTGGCAGTCAGCAGGGTGTTGGTCAGCAGGTCGTCGGCGAGGCCGTGCGCGGCCCTGGCCAGCAGGTCGGCGGTGGCCGGTGCCACGACCACCAGGCCCGCGCGGCGGCCGATGGTCACGTGCGGAACCTCGTGGACGGACTCCCACACCTCGGTGGCGGCCGGGCGTCCCGACAGCGCGGACCAGGTGGGTTCCCCCACGAAACGGAGCGCGGACGCCGTGGGGACCACGGTGACGGTGTGCCCCGACTCGGTGAGGCGGCGCAGCAGCTCGCACGCCTTGTACGCGGCGATGCCGCCGCCCACGCCCAGCACGACCTCGGCGTCTGCCCGGTTCATCCTCACTCCCTGCTGCCAGTCCGCTGCCCTGTACTGCCCGTGCGCTGCGACGGGACCTCCCGCCGCACGGCTGTTACCCATGACACACCACGGGCCCGGCAGTGCGCTGCCGGGCCCGTGGCGGATGCTGTGCCGCCGCTACTGGCCGGTGACCGGCCCGTCGACGGACTCGGAGGTGAGCAGACCCGCGTTGATCTCGCGCAGCGAGATGGAGAGCGGCTTCTCGTGGACGTGGGTGTCCACCAGCGGGCCGACGTACTCCAGCAGACCCTCGCCGAGCTGGGAGTAGTACGCGTTGATCTGGCGCGCGCGCTTGGCGGCGTAGATCACCAGGCTGTACTTCGAGTCGGTGGCCTCGAGCAGCTCATCAATCGGCGGGTTGATGATGCCCTCGGGCGTGGTGATGGAAGAGGACACGCTCTGCCTTCCGGAGGTGGTCACGAGGGGTGGTGCACGAGTTGCCGGTGCCGCACCGCCCCGGAGGGGGTCACGGTCGGGTCACTCGTCGTTCATCAAGGCTAGCAGCTCGGCGGACACGTCCTGGACAGAGGTGTTGACCAGGGTGGTGTCGAACTCCTCCTCCGCCGCCAGCTCGGTGCGCGCCGCGGCAAGACGCCGCTCGATCACCTCGGGGGCCTCGGTGCCACGGCCGGTGAGGCGACGCACCAGTTCTTCCCAGCTCGGCGGAACGAGGAAGACCAGACGCGCCTCCGGCATGGAGGCACGCACCAGCCGTGCGCCCTGCAGGTCGATCTCCAGCAGGACGGACTCCCCCGCCTCCAGCCGCTCCTGCACCGCGCGGCGCGGGGTGCCGTACCGGTTGCCGGCGAACTCCGCCCACTCGAGCAGCTCGCCGTTGGCGACGAGCTTGTCGAACTCCTCGTCGTCGACGAAGAAGTACTGCACGCCGTGCTGCTCGCCGGGGCGGGGAGCACGCGTGGTGGCGGAGACCGAGAGCCAGACCTCGGGGTGTTCTTTGCGCAGATGGGCGACGACCGTGCTCTTGCCGACCCCGGAGGGGCCGGAGAGCACGGTCAGCCGCGGACGATGAGCCATGAAGCGATTATCCAGGTTTCCCGCTCCGCGCGAAAACCTCGGCCTCAGGCGCTGCCGAACTCCCGCTCCAGGGCGGCGATCTGGTTGGACCCGAGACCGCGCACCCGACGGCTCTCGGAGATGCCCAGGCGCTCCATGATCTGCTTGGCGCGGACCTTGCCCACGCCCGGCAGGCTCTCCAGGAGGGCGCTGACCTTCATCTTTCCGATGACGTCGTTCTCCTGGCCCTGCTTGATGACTTCGTGGAGGGAAGCGCCGGAGTGCTTGAGCCGGTTCTTGACCTCGGCGCGCTCCCGGCGAGCCGCGGCGGCCTTCTCGAGCGCGGCTGCGCGCTGTTCAGGGGTAAGGGGCGGAAGAGCCACGCCTACGTCACCTCGGATGTCGAACTGTCGATTATGGATCGGTGTGGAACCTAGTAGCCCCGCACCCGCGGAGCAACGAGCAACGCGCTGTGCGTGCTCCCGACGGGAGACTAGCGGCCGTAGGCGCTCCAGTCAGCGCTAACTGCGGAAAAGTCCCTGGTCAGCTTGATTTCCGTAGCGGCATTTAGGGACATATCACCACAGATTGCCTCAGCAGAGAAGGGCTGCGAGCTGCTCGGCCCGAGTCCCGGCCTCCCGCCGCAGGCCGTCGACGGACGGGCCGCACCGCAGCACGCTCCGGCTGACGCTGGGGACCACGTGGTGCACCGCACCGCCGAAAACGCGCGGGAGATCGGCCGCCGTCGCCCCCTGCGCCCCGATCCCCGGCGCCAGCAGTGGACCGCCCATGGCGAGCGGGGCTCCCAGCTGCTCCGGAGCCTCACCGAGAGTGGCCCCGACCACCGCACCGAAGGAACCCATCGGCGCCGCTCCGGCATTCTCGGCCGCCAGTGCCTCGAGCACGCCCGCCGCCACACTCCTGCCCTCGGCGCCGCGGGCATGCTGGACCTCCGCACCCTCGGGATTGGAGGTGAGCGCCAGCACGAAGACGCCGCAGCCGTTCTCCCGTGCGAGGTCGAGCGCCGGACGCAGCGCGCCGAACCCGAGGTACGGGCTGAGCGTGACCGCGTCCGAGAACAGCGGCGACCCCTTCTCCAGGTAGGCCGAGGCGTATGCGGCCATGGTGGAGCCGATGTCCCCCCGTTTGGCGTCGGTGACCACCAGCGCGCCAGCACCGCGGGCTTCGGCCACGGCCCGTTCCAGTACGGCGATCCCCCGGGAACCGAAACGCTCGAAGAACGCGGACTGCGGCTTGAGCACCGCGACACGTTCCGCCAGGGCTTCCACGACGGTACGCGTGAAGCGTTCCAGGCCGCCGAGGTCGTCGGTCAGTCCCCACGCGGCCAGCAGGGACGGGTGCGGGTCGATCCCGACGCAGAGGGGACCGCGGTCGTCCATCGCGCGGCGGAGCCTGGCCCCGAAGGGTTCCTGCACGGTCTGCTGCGTCACGCGGCCGCCTCCCTGCTGCCCCTGGTGTCGGCTCCCACGGCTTCGGCGAGGGTGGCGTAGGGACTGGCGTCGAGCCGCGCGGCGAGCCCCCGGTGGATACGACGGCTCCACGACGGCCCGTGGTAGACGAAAGCGCTGTAGCCCTGCACGAGCGTGGCGCCGGCCAGGATGCGCCGCCACACGTCCTCGGCGTCCTCCACTCCCCCGACACCGACCAGCACGAGCCTGTCCCCCACCCGGGTGTACAGGCGGCGGAGGACGTCGAGGGAACGCGCCTTCAGCGGTGCCCCGGACAACCCGCCCGTCTCCGCGGTGGCCGACGGGGAGGAGACGAGCCCGAGGCCGTCGCGGGCGACGGTGGTGTTGGTGGCGATGATGCCGTCCAGGCCGAGGTCGAGGGCGAGGTCGGCCACGGCGTCGACGTCCTCGTCGGCCAGGTCGGGAGCGATCTTGACCAGCAGCGGCACCCTCCGCCCGACGACGGCCTCGTCGGCCGCTGCCCGCACCGCGGCGAGGAGCGGACGCAGCTGCTCCGTCGCCTGCAGGTCCCGCAGACCGGGCGTGTTGGGCGAGGAGACGTTGACGACCAGGTAGTCGGCGTGCGGGGCGAGGCGCCGGGTCGAGGCGACGTAGTCGGACACGGCTTCCGCGTCGGGCGTCGCCTTCGTCCTGCCGATGTTGACCCCGACTGCGGTACGGAAGGCGGCGCCGCCCGCGGCACGGCGGGCCAGCCGGTCCGCGACCGCTGCCGAGCCGTCGTTGTTGAAACCCATCCGGTTGACGAGCGCCCGGTCCCGCTCCAGCCGGAACAGGCGCGGGCGGGGATTTCCGGGCTGCGGCTCCGCGGTGACCGTGCCGGTCTCCACGTGGTCGAACCCGAGCATGGCCAGGCCGTCGATCACCGTGGCGTTCTTGTCGAAGCCGGCCGCCATCCCGAACGGGCCGTGCATGCGCAGCCCGAGCGCCTCCGTGCGCAGGCCGCGGTACCGCGGGGCGAGGAACGCGGCGAGGAGGGTCCGCAGCACCGGCACGCGTGCCGCGCGCCGCAGCCACGCGACCGCGGCGGTGTGGGCCCGTTCGGGATCGGCACGCCGGAGGACGGTGCGGAAGAGGAGCTGGTACATGCGCGGCCTCACGCCTTCCGGGTGGCGGTCAGGTGACGGGCGTGCTCCTGGAGGGAGCGGACCCCGACCTCACCGCGGCTGAGCGCCTCGATGCCCTGCACCGCTGCCGCGAGCGCCTGCACCGTGGTCAGGCAGGGCACCGAGCGGGCGACGGCGGCGGTACGGATGTCGTAGCCGTCCAGCCGTCCACCGGTCCCGTAGGGTGTGTTGACGATCAGGTCGACCTGGCCGTCGTGGATGAGCTGGACGATGGTCCGCTCGCCGTCCGGCCCCTCCCCCTCGCTGTGCTTGCGCACCACGGTCGCGTTGATGCCGTTGCGCTTGAGGACCTCGGCGGTGCCGGAGGTGGCCAGCAGTTCGAAGCCGTGGGCGACCAGTTCCCGGGCCGGGAAGATCATCGAGCGCTTGTCGCGGTTGGCGACGGAGACGAAGGCCCGGCCCTTGGTGGGCAGCGCGCCGTAGGCCGCGGCCTGGGACTTCCCGTAGGCGGTGCCGAAGACGGAGTCGATGCCCATCACCTCGCCCGTGGAGCGCATCTCCGGGCCGAGCACGGTGTCCACGCCGCGCCCGTGGACGTCGCGGAACCGCGACCAGGGCATGACCGCCTCCTTGACGGAGATCGGCGCGTCCAGGGGCAGGGTTCCGCCGTCGCCCTCGGGAGGCAGCAGGCCCTCCGTGCGCAGCTCTGCCACGGTCGCTCCCAGGGAGATGCGGGCGGCCGCCTTGGCCAGCGGGACGGCGGTGGCCTTGGAGGTGAACGGGACCGTCCGGGAGGCGCGCGGGTTGGCCTCGAGGACGTAGAGGATGTCTCCGGACATGGCGAACTGGATGTTGATCAGACCGCGGACGCCGACACCGGCGGCGATGGCCTCCGTGGAGGCCCGCAGTCGCTTGACGTCGTGGCCTCCCAGTGTGATGGGCGGCAGCGCGCAGGCGGAGTCGCCGGAGTGGATACCGGCCTCCTCGATGTGCTCCATGACGCCGCCCAGGTACAGCTCGCTGCCGTCGTACAGGGCGTCGACGTCGATCTCGATGGCGTCGTCGAGGAAACGGTCCACCAGAACGGGGTGCTCGGAGATGAGGCCCGCGTGGCGGCTCAGGTACTCGGCGAGGGACGGCTCGTCGTACACGATCTCCATGCCGCGCCCGCCCAGCACGTAGGACGGCCGGACCATGACGGGGTAGCCGATCTCGGCCGCGATCTCCTTGGCCTGTTCGAAGGAGTAGGCGGTGCCGTACTTGGGCGCCGGCAGCCCGGCCTCCGTGAGGACCCGCCCGAAGGCGCCGCGCTCCTCGGCGAGGTTGATCGCCTCGGGAGAGGTGCCCACGATGGGGACGCCGTTGTCCTTGAGCGCCTGTGCCAGGCCCAGCGGCGTCTGGCCGCCGAGCTGGACGACGACGCCCGCCACCGGGCCGGCCTGCTGCTCGGCGTGGACGATCTCCAGGACGTCCTCGAGGGTGAGCGGCTCGAAGTAGAGCCGGTCGGAGGTGTCGTAGTCCGTGGAGACGGTCTCGGGGTTGCAGTTGACCATCACGGTCTCGTAGCCGGCGTCGTGCAGGGCGAAGCAGGCGTGCACGCAGGAGTAGTCGAACTCGATGCCCTGGCCGATGCGGTTGGGCCCGGAACCGAGAATGATCACCGCGGGTGTACGGCGGGGCTCGACCTCGGTCTCCTCGTCGTACGAAGAGTAGAAGTACGGGGTGCGGGCGGCGAACTCGGCCGCGCAGGTGTCCACCGTCTTGTAGACCGGCCGCACACCGAGCGCGTGGCGTACCTCGCGCACCACGTCCTCCCGCAGACCGCGGACGGAGGCGATCTGCGCGTCGGACAGGCCGTGGCGCTTGGCCGTCCGCAGGAGTCCGGCGTCGAGGCGTTCGGAGTCCGCGACCTCCTGCGCCGTCTCGTGGATGAGGAAGAGCTGGTCGACGAACCACGGATCGATCTGCGTCGCGTCGAAGACCTCCTGCGGCGTGGCGCCCGCCCGGATGGCGCCCATGACGGTGTTGATGCGGCCGTCGGTGGGGCGGGCGGCCTGCGCGAGCAGGGTGTCCTTGTCGCCCGGTGGAGCGGCGAAGTCGAACTGCGAATCCTTCTTCTCCAAGGACCGCAGCGCCTTGTTGAGCGCCTCGGGGAAGTTCCGGCCGACGGCCATGGCCTCCCCCACCGACTTCATGGTGGTGGTCAGCGTGTTGTCGGCGGCGGGGAACTTCTCGAAGGCGAACCGCGGAGCCTTGACCACGACGTAGTCGAGCGTCGGCTCGAAGGAGGCCGGCGTCTTCTCGGTGATGTCGTTGGGGATCTCGTCGAGCGTGTAGCCGATGGCGAGCCGCGCGGCGATCTTGGCGATGGGGAAGCCGGTGGCCTTGGAGGCCAGGGCGCTGGAGCGCGAAACGCGCGGGTTCATCTCGATGACGACGACGCGGCCGTCCTCGGGGTTGACGGCGAACTGGATGTTGCAGCCGCCGGTGTCGACGCCGACCTCGCGGATCACCGCGATCCCGATGTCGCGCAGCACCTGGTACTCACGGTCCGTGAGCGTCATGGCGGGTGCGACCGTGATCGAGTCTCCGGTGTGGACTCCCATGGGGTCGAAGTTCTCGATGGAACACACGACGACCACGTTGTCGTTCCTGTCGCGCATCAGCTCCAGCTCGTACTCCTTCCAGCCGAGGATGGACTCCTCCAGGAGCACCTCGGTGGTGGGTGAGAGTTCGAGCCCCTGCCCGGCGATGCGCCGCAACTCGGCCTCGTCGTGGGCGAAGCCGGAACCCGCCCCGCCCATGGTGAAGGACGGGCGGACGACGACCGGGTACCCGCCGAGGCCGTCGACCCCGGCCAGCACCTCCTCCATGGAGTGGCAGATCACCGAGCGGGCCGACTCGCCGTGGCCGGTCTGCGCGCGGACGACCTCCACGACCTCCTTGAAGCGGTCCCGGTCCTCGCCCTTGTGGATGGCGTCGACCTCGGCTCCGATGAGTTCGACGCCGTGTTCGGCGAGCGCCCCGGAGTCGTGCAGGGCGATGGCGGTGTTCAGCGCTGTCTGCCCGCCGAGGGTGGGCAGCAGGGCGTCCGGGCGTTCCTGGACGATGATCCGCTCGACGAACTCCGCGGTGATCGGCTCCACGTAGGTCGCGTCGGCGATCTCGGGGTCCGTCATGATCGTGGCGGGGTTGGAGTTCACCAGGATCACCCGGAACCCCTCGGACTTCAGGACGCGGCACGCCTGGGTCCCGGAGTAGTCGAACTCGGCGGCCTGGCCGATGACGATCGGGCCGGAGCCGATGACCAGGACGGACTGGATATCGGTGCGCTTAGGCACGCTGGCCCTCCATGAGCTGGACGAAGCGGTCGAAGAGGTAGGCGGCGTCGTGCGGCCCGGCGGCCGCTTCGGGGTGGTACTGCACGCTGAAGGCGGGCCGGTCGAGGAGCCGCAGCCCCTCGACGACGTCGTCGTTGAGGCAGCGGTGCGAGACCTCGGCCCGCCCGTAGGGGGTGTCGGTCGGCCCGTCGAGGGGCGCGTCGACGGCGAAGCCGTGGTTGTGGGCGGTCACCTCGACCTTGCCCCCGGACCACGAACCCTGCGCGGTGCGCTCCTGCACGGGCTGGTTGATGCCGCGGTGGCCGTACTTGAGCTTGAAGGTCCCGAAGCCCAGGGCGCGGCCGAGGATCTGGTTGCCGAAGCAGATCCCGAAGAGCGGGGTACGACGGTCCAGGACCTCCCGCATGAGGGAGACGGCGCGGTCGGCGGTCGCCGGGTCGCCGGGGCCGTTGGAGAAGAACACTCCGTCGGGTGCGACGGCCTCGACGTCCTCGATGCCGGCGTGCGCCGGCAGCACGTGGACCTCGATGCCGCGCTCGGCCATCAGCCGGGGCGTCGTCCCCTTGATGCCGAGGTCGACGGCGGCGACGGTGAACCGTTTGGCCCCTCGGGCCGGAACCACACGGGCGACGTCGGTGGCGACCTCTCCGCTGAGGTCGGCTCCCTTCATCTGCGGCGCGGACCTGACGCGGTCCACGAGGACGGACTCCTCCGCGAGCGCGTCGCCGGAGAAGATGCCGACGCGCATGGCGCCGCGCTCCCGCAGGTGACGTGTCAGGGCCCGGGTGTCGACCCCGCTGATGCCGACGACGCCCTGGGAGGCCAGTTCGTCGTCGAGGGTCCGCACCGCGCGCCAGTTGGACGGGATGCGGGCGGGGTCGCGCACGACGTAGCCCGCGACCCAGATGCGGCCCGACTCGGAGTCCTCGTCGTTGACCCCGGTGTTGCCGACGTGCGGGGCGGTCATCACGACCACCTGGCGGTGGTAGGACGGGTCGGTGAGGGTCTCCTGGTATCCGGTCATGCCGGTGTTGAAGACGGCTTCGCCGAGGGTCTCCCCCACCGCGCCGTAGGCGCTGCCGCGGAAGACACGGCCGTCCTCCAGGACGAGGGCGGCGCGGGGCTGCCGGTTCCGCTGGACGGGGGTGGTCATCGTGCACCTTCCTGTGCGTTCGTCAGGGCGTTCACCGCGTCCACCCACGCGGGGTGGTCGGCGGCGCGGTCGGAGCGGAAGCCCGAGTCGAGACGGCGGTCGCCGTGCTCCCAGGTGATCACCAGCAGGCCGCCCTCGGTCAGGACCTTGCCGGCGATCCCCTTGTCGAGACGGGCTCCGCGCAGCCGGGCGGCCGGAATGAAGAAGTCCTCGGCGCCGGGACGGCGGACGTCGACCCCGGCGTCGGTGAGGTGGACCTCCGCTCTGCTGCGCACGCCCAGGCCGCGGGCGACGATCCGGTCCAGCCACTGACCGGCGGTGGTCGAACCGTGGTAGCGGCCGGTGAGGCGGAGGCGTTCCGCGCCGGGCGACTTCGGGGCTTCGGGAAGCGGCGGCAGATCGGCCTGGAGGGTTCCGCGCCACTTCCACCCCTGCCGCATCAGCCAGTACAGCAGAGCGACGAAGAGCAGCAGGCCGACGGTCCAGGCGATGCGCTCCGGCCAGTGGGTGACCTCCTGGGACGCGGGAGCCGCGGCCACGAGCGCGGCCAGGGGATCGGGGTGGAGGGAGAGGTTCGGGGATACCAAGGAACTCACTGCAGCTTTCCGTCGACGACCGTCGCCGTGCCCCGCAGGAAGGTGTGCGTGACGCGGCCGGGCAGCTCGCGCCCCTGGTACGGGGTGTTGCGGCTGCGGGAGGCGAAGCCCGCGGGGTCAACCGGACCACGGTATTCCGGATCGAGCAGGGTGAGGTTCGCCGGCTCACCGGGTGAGACGGGACGGCCCTGCCCGGCGAGGCGTCCGATCGCAGCGGGCCGGAACGACATGCGGTCGGCCACGGCCGGCCAGTCGAGCAGTCCCGTGCCGACCATGGTGTGCATCACCACGGACAGGGCGGTCTCCAGTCCGACCATCCCCATGGCGGCGGCACCCCATTCGCAGTCCTTGTCCTCGTGGGGGTGCGGAGCGTGGTCCGTGGCCACGCAGTCGATCGTGCCGTCGGCCAGCGCCTCGCGCAGTGCCTGCACGTCGGCAGCCGTACGCAGCGGAGGGTTCACCTTGTAGACCGGGTCGTAGGAACGTACGAGGTCGTCGGTGAGCAACAGGTGGTGCGGGGTGACCTCGGCGGTGACATCCCAGCCCTTGGACTTGGCCCACCGCACGATCTCCACGGAGCCCGCGGTGGAGACGTGGCAGATGTGGACCCGGGATCCGACGTGGGCGGCGAGCAGCACGTCCCGGGCGATGATCGACTCC
This sequence comes from Streptomyces callyspongiae, assembly GCF_047200695.1. Lineage (NCBI taxonomy): Bacteria > Bacillati > Actinomycetota > Actinomycetes > Kitasatosporales > Streptomycetaceae > Streptomyces > Streptomyces callyspongiae. The sequence continues at coordinate 228,681 of NZ_JBJZOM010000005.1, read as the reverse complement.
TCGGCCACCGCGGGCCAGCCGCCGAGGCCGAGTTCGGCGGAGACCGCGCCCTCGTTCATCTGGGCGTTCTCGGTGAGGCGGGGTTCCTGCGCGTGCTGGGCCACGACGCCGTCGAAGGCCTTCACGTACTCCAGCGCACGGCGCATGATCACCGCGTCGTCCACACACCTGCCGTCGTCGGAGAAGACCCGGACCCCGGCTGCGGACTCGTGCATGGCGCCGAGTTCGGCCAGTTGCTTGCCCTCGAGCCCGACGGTGACGGCGCCGACCGGCTGGACGTCGCAGTGTCCGGCCTCACGGCCCAGCCGCCACACCTGTTCGACGACGCCCGCGGTGTCGGCGACGGGGAAGGTGTTGGCCATCGCGTGCACCGCGGTGAACCCTCCGCGGGCGGCGGCGCGGGTGCCGGTCAGGACGGTCTCGGAGTCCTCACGGCCCGGCTCGCGCAGATGGGTGTGCAGGTCGACGAGACCGGGCAGCAGGATCCGGCCCTCCGCCTCGACGGTGCGGACCCCGGCGGCGGGCAGGTCGGCTCCCACGCGGGCGATCGTGCCGTCCTCGATCAGCACGTCGGCGGGCTCGCCGCCGAGGACGCGTGCGCCGCGGATCAGGGTGGTGCTCATCGGTCGGTCTCCTCGGCGCTGGGTGCGGTGTGGGTGGTGGTGAGGGCGGGTTCGCTGCCGCCGAGCAGCAGGTAGAGCACGGCCATCCGGGTGCTGACGCCGCTCGCGACCTGCTCGACGGCCGTGCAGCGCGGGGAATCGGCGACGTCAGCGGTGATCTCCATGCCCCGGTTCATCGGGCCGGGGTGCATGACGAGTGCGTGTCCCGGCATGCGGGCCATGCGCCGGCCGTCGAGGCCGTACCGGCGGGCGTACTCGCGTTCGGTCGGGAAGTAGGCGGCGTTCATCCGCTCGCGCTGCACCCGCAGCATCATCACGGCGTCGGACTTGTCGAGAACGGCGTCCAGGTCGTAGCTGACCTCGCAGGGCCAGCCCTCGATGCCGACCGGCACCAGCGTGGGAGGTGCCACCAGGGTGACGCGTGCGCCCAGCGTGCTCAGCAGGTGCACGTTGGAGCGGGCGACGCGGCTGTGCAGGATGTCCCCCACGATGGTGACGCGGCGCCCGGAGAGGTCGGAGCCGGTGGCGTCGCCCTCGCACAGGCGTCGGCGCAGGGTGAAGGCGTCGAGCAGGGCCTGGGTGGGGTGTTCGTGCGTGCCGTCGCCCGCGTTGACGACGCTGCCGCCGATCCAGCCGGAGGTCGCCAGCCGGTGGGGGGCACCGGAGTCGTGGTGACGGATGATCACGGCATCCGCGCCCATGGCCTCCAGGGTGAGCGCGGTGTCCTTGAGGGATTCCCCCTTGGACACGGAGGAGCCCTTGGCAGCGAAGTTGATCACGTCTGCGGAGAGGCGTTTCGCTGCCGCCTCGAACGAGATGCGGGTCCGTGTGGAGTCCTCGAAGAAGAGGTTCACCACCGTGCGCCCCCGCAGCGTGGGGAGCTTCTTGACCGGCCGGTCCGCGATACGGGCCATCTCCTCGGCGGTGTCGAGGACGAGGACGGCATCGTCGTGGGTGAGGTCGGCGGCCGAGATGAGGTGACGCTTCATCTGTTGCCTTGTCTGGGTGTGGGAGAGGGCGGCGCGCCGTGGTTCCGCGTCCGGGCAGCGCGCGGCGGGGTGTCCCGCCCGCCCGGTCCGCCGCGGGGGTGGCTGCGCCGACGTGGTCGTCGTGCTGCTAGGAGCCCCGGACGGGAGCGGACTCGCGGGCGCCGAGGAGCACGCCGTCGCGGCCGTCCTCCTCGGCGAGTCGCACCTTGACCGTCTCGCGCAGGGAGGTGGGGAGGTTCTTGCCGACGTAGTCGGCGCGGATCGGCAGCTCGCGGTGGCCGCGGTCGACGAGTACGGCGAGCTGGACAGCGCGGGGCCTTCCGATGTCGCCGAGGGCGTCGAGCGCGGCACGGATGGTGCGGCCCGAGAAGAGCACGTCGTCGACGAGGACGACGAGGCGGCCGTCCACGCCGTCGGACGGGATGTCGGTCCGGGCGAGGGCCCGGGCGGGACGCATCCGCAGGTCGTCGCGGTACATGGTGATGTCGAGGGAGCCGACGGGCACGGCGCGGCCGGTGATCTCCTCGAGCTTGGCGGCCAACCGGCCTGCCAGGAACACGCCGCGTGTGGGGATCCCGAGAAGCACGACGTCCTCCGCGCCCTTGGCGCGTTCGACGATCTCGTGCGCGATGCGGGTGACGACCCGCGCGATGTCGGGGGCCTCCAGTACGGGCCGGGCGTTGTCGGGGTGGGCGTCTTCCCCGGGGGGTGGGCCGGTGGTGGTTTCCACGGCTGAGGACCTCCTTCTCCGCCTCACGGGACGGTCTTTAAAGGACGCCTGATTGTGCGCCGCCCAGGGTAGCAGGAGAGCTGCCACCCGCATCCCGGGGAGGCCTCTTCGACCTGATCGGACGCAGCGGACCCCGTTCAGCTTGACGGCGCACATTACGCTGCGTAATCTCACAGTGAGTTACCAAGACGTCCCCCGGGGAGCTCTATGTCCAGCGAATACGCCAAGCAGCTCGGAGCCAAGCTCCGGGCCATCCGCACGCAGCAAGGTCTCTCGCTCCATGGTGTCGAGGAGAAGTCCCAGGGGCGCTGGAAAGCCGTCGTGGTCGGCTCGTACGAGCGGGGCGACCGCGCGGTGACCGTACAGCGCCTCGCCGAGCTGGCGGACTTCTACGGCGTGCCGGTGCAGGAGCTGCTGCCGGGCACCACCCCCGGCGGCGCCGCCGAGCCGCCGCCGAAGCTGGTACTCGACCTGGAGCGGCTCGCGCACGTGCCCGCGGATCAGGCGGGCCCGCTGCAGCGCTACACCGCAACGATCCAGAGCCAGCGAGGCGACTACAACGGCAAGGTCCTGTCGATCCGGCAGGACGACCTGCGCACGCTCGCGGTGATCTACGACCAGTCGCCCTCGGTGCTGACCGAGCAGCTCATCAGCTGGGGTGTACTGGACGCGGACGCCCGTCGTGCCGTTTCGCACGAGGAGGCCTGACCGGCAGGCGAAGGGCCCGGGACGCCGGCATCGGCGTCCCGGGCCCTTCGCAGTGGTGCAGCGCCTTCAGCGGCGCAGGCCGGGGCCGAGGTCCTTCAACCTGCCCAGCAGACCGTTGATGAACGTCGGGGAATCGTCCGTCGAGAACTCCCTGGCCAGCTGGACGGCCTCGTCGAGGACGACTGCGTCGGGTGTGTCCTCACCCCACAGCAGCTCGTACGCGCCGAGCCGGAGGATGCTGCGGTCGACGACCGGCATCCTGTCCAGCGTCCACCCGACGGAGTAGGTCGAGATCAGCTCGTCGATACGCTGCGCGTGCTTCGCATACCCCTCGACCAGCTCCATGGTGTACTCCGTGACGGGAGGCTGGCGCGGATCCGTCCGCGCATGCCGTATCCAGTCCGCGAGAACGTCCTGGACGGAGCTGCCGCGCTGGTCCGCCTCGAAGAGGATCTGGAAGGCGCGCTTCCGCGCCTTGTTGCGGGCAGCCACGGTTAGCTGTTCACCCGGCCGAGGTACTCGCCGGAGCGCGTGTCCACCTTGATCTTCTCACCGGTGGTGATGAAGAGCGGCACCCCGACCTCGTAGCCGGTCTCCAGGCGGGCGGGCTTGGAACCTCCCGTCGACCGGTCGCCCTGGACGCCCGGCTCGGTGTGCTCGATGGTCAACTCCACCGCGGCGGGCAGCTCCACGAAGAGGGGGTTGCCCTGATACATCGCGACGGTCGCTTCGAAGCCCTCGACGAGGTAGTTGGCGGCGGTGTCGACCACCTCCGGGGTGACGTGGATCTGGTCGAAGGTGTCCATGTCCATGAAGACGAACAGTTCACCGTCCATGTAGGAGAACTGCATGCCACGGCGGTCCACGGTGGCCGTCTCGACCTTGGTGCCGGCGTTGAAGGTCTTGTCGACGATCTTGCCGGACAGGACGTTCTTCAGCTTGGTGCGGACGAAGGCAGGTCCCTTGCCGGGCTTGACGTGCTGGAACTCGACGACGGACCAGAGCTGGCCGCCGTCGAGCTTGAGCACCATGCCGTTCTTGAGGTCGTTCGTGCTGGCCACGGTTGTCTGAATCTCCTGAGACTGCTGCGGGTACCAGTGAGCGCCGGCCCCTGTCTCACAGGGCCAGCAGCTCCTTGGTCGTGATCGTGAGTAGCTCGGGCCCGCCGTCCGCCGCCGGGCGGACGACGAGCGTGTCGTCGATCCGGACTCCGCCCCGTCCCGGGAGGTGGACTCCCGGTTCGACGGTGACCGGCACACGATCGTCCAGTTTACTCACGGCGGCGGGAGCCAGCCGAGGGTCCTCTCCGATTTCGAGTCCCACCCCGTGCCCGGTGGCCGGTCCGAGCGCCTCGGCGTAGCCCGCGGAGTCGAGCACCGTCCGGGCGGCGCGGTCCACGTCGCGGCAGGCGGCACCGGGGGCGAGCGCCTCCCTCGCCGCTCGCTGCGCGGCGAACACCAGGTCGTAGAGTTCTATCTGCCAGGCGGCGGGCGCCGTCCCGATCACGAAGGTCCGTGCGATCCGGCAGCGGTAGCCGCGGTAGCGGGCCCCGAGGCGCACCGAGAGAAAGTCGCCCTCCTCGACGCGGCGATCGGTGGGGGCATGCGCGGCCAGACCGGCATGGGGGCCGGTGGCGACCGACGTCGGGAAGGCGGGGCCCTCCGCCCCGTGGTCGATGAGCCGGCGTTCCAGTTCGAGGGCCAGGTGCCGTTCGGTGCGGCCGACCAGAATGGACTCCAGGAGTTCTCCCAGAGCGTGGTCGGTGATCTCCGCGGCGATCCGCAGGGCGGCGATCTCGTCCTCGTCCTTCACCAGGCGCTGCTGCTCCACTGCGCACGTCAGCGGCGCCAGCGGCAGCTCGGGAGCCGCCGCCCGGAGCGCACGGTGGCGGGCCACGGTCACATCGTGCTCCTCGACCGCGAGGGAGTCCGCCCCCGAACGGGCGGCAAGTGCGGCCGCGGCGACCGCACCGTCCGCGTCCTCGCCGGACAGGTCGAGCACACGCACACCACTGGGCGGTCCCCAGGCGGCCGGGGGCTGCGGCGGGAGGTCCGCGGGGAGCACCAGGGTGTCGCGGCCGTCGGGTGCCAGCAGGAGCACGGCCCCCGGCTGTCCGGCCCCTGCGAGGTAGCGGACGTTGGCGGGACGGGTGACCAGCACGGCGCCGGCGGCGCTGCCGTGCGCCGCACAGCGCTCGCGGAGCCTGAGCCGCCGCAGCATGTGCACGTCGGACATGTCGTGAGCGTACGGTCGCCCGACACGACGGGCCGTTCGGGAGGGTCCGAGCGGGCGACGGGACGTCCCCGCACGGCACGGTGCCGCACGGAAAGTGTCGGCCGCGCCCCGTACAGTCGGTGACCGAGGCCTGATCCCGCACGCCCGGCCGGCTGCCCGCCGGCCCCGGCGGTTCCGCTGCCCGACCGGTGGCACCGGGGCGGACGCGGCGGACCGCATCACCGAGGGAGACACCGATGGGCACAGTCACCGCGTCGAGCCGTTCCGCAGCCGCGCCGCACCCTGCCGACGGTCACGACCTGATCCGCGTGCACGGGGCGCGGGAGAACAACCTGCAGGGCGTCAGCATCGCGATCCCGAAGCGTCGCCTGACGGTGTTCACCGGGGTCTCCGGTTCGGGCAAGAGTTCCCTGGTGTTCGGCACGATCGCCGCCGAGTCGCAGCGGTTGATCAACGAGACGTACAGCGCGTTCCTGCAGGGTCTGATGCCCACGACGGCCCGTCCGGAGGTCGACGTGCTCGACGGCGTGACGACCGCGATCGCCGTGGACCAGCAGCGTATGGGTTCCGACACCCGGTCCACCGTGGGCACCGCCACCGATGCCCACGCGATGCTGCGCATCCTCTTCAGCCGCCTCGGCGATCCCCACGTCGGCCCTCCCAACGCGTTCTCCTTCAACGTCGCCTCCGTCCGGGCGAGCGGAGCCATCACGGTCGAACGTGGCAGCGCCCGGACACAGACCGTCACCTTCACCCGCAGCGGCGGCATGTGCCCGCGCTGCGAGGGCCTGGGGACGGCGTCGGACATCGACCTCTCGCAACTCTTCGACGACTCCAGGTCGCTCGCCGAGGGCGCGATCACCGTTCCCGGGTACAAGGGGGACGGCTGGGTCGTGCGGCTCTTCCGGGAGTCGGGATTCCTCGACCCGCACAAGCCGATTCGCGCCTACACGGAGACCGAGCGGCACGACTTCCTCCACCGCGGACCGACGAAGGTGAAGATCAACGGGATCAACCTCACCTACGAGGGCCTGATTCCCAAGATCCAGAAGTCCTTCCTCTCCAAGGACCGGGAGGCGATGCAGCCGCACATCCGCGCATTCGTCGACCGCGCCGTCACCTTCACGGCCTGCCCCGACTGCGACGGTACCCGCCTCAGCGAAACGGCCCGCTCCTCGCTCGTCGACGGGCGCAGCATCGCCGACGCCTGCGCCATGCAGGTCAGTGACCTCGCCTCATGGGTACGGGGCCTGGAAGAGCCTTCGGTGGCGCCGCTGCTGGAAGCGCTGGGACGAACCCTCGAGTCGTTCGTGGAGATCGGGCTGGGCTACCTGACCCTCGACCGGCCGTCCGGCACGCTCTCGGGGGGAGAGTCTCAGCGGGTGAGGATGATCCGCCATCTCGGATCGTCGCTCACCGACGTCACCTACGTCTTCGATGAGCCCACCACGGGACTGCACCCGCACGACATCCGGCGGATGAACGAACTCCTGCTCCGGCTCCGGGACAAGGGGAACACGGTCCTCGTCGTCGAGCACGAGCCGGAGACGATCGCGATCGCCGACCACGTGGTCGACCTCGGCCCGGGTGCCGGCACCGCCGGCGGCACCGTCTGCTTCGAGGGCACACCGGACGGGCTGCGGGGTTCGGACACGCGCACCGGGCGTCACCTGGGCGACCGGACCGCGCTGAAGACGTCGGTGCGGGAACACACGGGACGCCTCGCGATCCGCGGAGCGTCGACGCACAACCTCCAGGACGTCGACGTGGACGTACCGTTGGGAGCGCTCGTCGTCGTCACCGGCGTCGCCGGCTCCGGGAAGAGCTCTCTGGTGAACGGGTCGTTGCCCGGGGACGCGGACGTGGTGGCGATCGGCCAGGATGCGATCCGCGGGTCGCGCCGTAGCAACCCGGCGACGTACACCGGGCTGCTCGACCCCGTCCGCAAGGCCTTCGCGAAGGCCAACGGCGTCAAGCCGGGGCTGTTCAGTGCGAACTCCTCCGGGGCGTGCCCGGGATGCAACGGCGCCGGCGTCGTCTACACCGATCTGGCGATGATGGCAGGCGTCGCCGTCACCTGCGAGGAGTGCGCGGGGAAACGGTTCGAGGCATCGGTGCTGGACCACCGTCTCGGCGGCCGCGACATCAGCGAGGTGCTGGCGATGCCGGTGCGGGAGGCCGAGGAGTTCTTCGGCTCCGGCGAGGCCCGGGTACCGGCGGCCCGCAGAATCCTGCGCCGTCTGACCGACGTGGGCCTGGGCTATCTGACACTGGGCCAGCCACTGACGACCCTCTCCGGCGGTGAGCGGCAACGCCTCAAGCTGGCCACGCACATGGCCGCGAAGGGCGGCATCTACGTCCTCGACGAACCGACAGCGGGACTGCACCTGGCCGACGTCGAGCAACTGCTCGGCCTGCTGGACCGGTTGGTGGACGCCGGGACGTCGGTGATCGTCGTCGAGCACCACCAGGCGGTCATGGCGCACGCCGACTGGATCATCGATCTAGGGCCGGGTGCCGGACACGACGGCGGCCGCGTCGTGTTCGAGGGGACGCCGGCCGATCTGGTCGCCGCCCGGTCCACTCTCACCGGTGAACATCTCGCGGCGTACGTGGGCGGCTGACCGCGGGTTCCGGCAGGGGGCGCCGGGTCGCAGCCGCGGCAGCGGGACTGGTGCTCCGCGTGCCGGTGCGGCGGGGAGGGCGGGCTACCAGGAGGGCGGGCTCGCCAGGCTGCGAGCCACCGCCTCGTCGAGCATCCTGGCGGTGGTGGCGACGTCCTGCTGGGTGTTGTCGATGATCGGCAGCCCTGAGCTGTACCAGCCGGCCATCCTCCCGTGGATGTGCGCGACCTCGTCGTCGCTGAGCCGGCGGTTGCCGGAGCGCCCGGCGTTGCGTTCCAGGACCGTCTCCAGCCCGGGCAGCAGGACGACGGGTATGAGCCCGGGCCCCACATGGCGCTTCCATCCGCCGAGACCCACCACGGGCCAGTCGGGGAACACCGCGTCGTCCAGAATGCAGGAGATCCCGTTGGCCAGGAAGTTGCGGGCGGCGAAGCCGCAGGTGCGGCGGGCCAGCCGGTACTGGGCCTCGGAGTGGTCGTTCCAGCCCGACTGCGGGTCCGCGAAACCGAACCGCACCCACTCCCGCACGTCGTCAAGGCTGATGTGGGCGGTGGGAACGCGCCTGCGGTCCGCCCAGTGCCGGGCCACCGTGGTCTTGCCCGCCCCGGCGGGCCCGATCAGCAGGACGGCGACGGCGGCGCGCGTGGCGTCGAGGGCGGACGTGTCCGCTCCGGGGGCGGGAAGGGAGACCGGTGTGCCGGACGGCAGGGCGATGTGCCCGGTGCCGCCGTCCTGCGAAGGAGGCCCGGCCGGGCCTCCGCCGCCGTTCCACTCCGTCCGGGACGGTGGGGCGGGCGGAGGTCCCGGAGGCGGAACGGGAGGCTGCGGCGGGTGTCCGTGGTACGGCCCGGACGGCGGGAACGGCTGCTGCGTTCCGTACTGCTGCATCCGTTCCCCTGTCATGTCGCTTCCGTGCCGCACGGAACTGGTTGTCGGATACCGCACGGTACCCTTCCCCCGCCGTCCACGTTTGAACGGCGGGTGCGGCGCGGGAGTTCCCGCGGCGCAGCTTCGCCGAGCGGTCAGCCCGCGAGCTGCTCGGCGAGGGCGCGCAGGGCCAACTCATAGGAGCCGACGCCGAATCCGGCGACCGTACCGCTCGCCACCGCGGCGACGACCGAGGTGTGCCGGAACTCCTCCCTGGCATGGGGATTGGACAGGTGCACCTCGATGAGGGGAGCCGTGCGCTGGGCGGCCGCGTCCCGCATGCCGTACGAGTAGTGCGTAAAGGCCCCGGGGTTGAGCAGCACCGGGAGGGCCCGGTCCGCGGCCTCGTGGAGCCAGCGGATCATCTCGCCCTCGTCGTTGGTCTCCCGAACCCGTACGCTGAGTCCGAGTTCCTCGCCGAGGCGGGTGCACCGCTCCACGAGCCCGGAGTAGGACGTCGTCCCGTACACCTCGGGTTCGCGGGACCCCAGGCGGCCGAGGTTCGGGCCGTTGAGGACCAGCACCTCGCGCCCGCTCACGCCGCGATCTCCGCGTGGGCGGCCAGCAGCATCGCCGGGTCCGGTCCTTCCAGCACCCCGGGCCGTGCCAGGCCCTCGAGGACGATGAAGCGCAGCATGTCGCCGCGGGACTTCTTGTCCACCTTCATCGTCTCCAGCAGCTTGGGCCACTGGTCGCCCCGGTAGGTGACGGGCAGGCCCAGTGCCGTGAGCACACGCCTGTGGCGTTCTGCGGTCGCGTCGTCCAGTCGGCCCGCGATGCGGCCGAGTTCGGCCGCGAAGACCATGCCGACGGACACGGCCGCGCCGTGCCGCCATTCGTAGCGCTCGTTCTTCTCGATCGCGTGTGCCAGCGTGTGGCCGTAGTTGAGGACCTCGCGGCGGCCGGCCTCCTTGAGATCGCCGGAGACCACGTCGGCCTTGACCTGGATGGACCGCCGCAGCAGCTCGGTGGTGTGGGGACCCGCGGGCAGCCGCGCTGCTTCCGGGTCCTTCTCGATCAGGTCGAGGATCGCGGGATCGGCGATGAAGCCCGCCTTGACGACCTCGGCGAGTCCGCTGACGTAGTCGTGGGGCGAGAGCGACTCCAGGGCGGCCAGGTCGCACAGCACGCCCGCCGGCGGGTGGAAGGCTCCGACGAGGTTCTTTCCCTCCGCGGTGTTGATCCCCGTCTTGCCACCGACCGCTGCGTCGACCATGCCCAGCACGGTGGTGGGGACGGCAACCCACCGCACCCCGCGCAGCCAGGTCGCGGCGACGAAGCCGGCCAGATCCGTGGTGGCGCCACCGCCGACTCCGACGATCACATCACTGCGGGTGAACCCGGTCTGCCCCAGGGCCTTCCAGCAGTAGGCGGCCACCTCGGCGGTCTTCGCCTCCTCGGCGTTGGGGACCTGGATCGCGACCGCTTCCCACCCCTGCTCCGCGAGGTCCTCGCGCAGCACGTCGCCGGTCTCCGCCAGTGCCTCGGGATGGACGACGGCGACCCGCTTCGCCCCGCTGCCGATCAGCTGGGGCAGCTCGCCGAGCAGCTGCCTGCCGACGAGCACGTCGTAGGCGTCGGTACCGGCACTGCCGCCGACGGTGATGCGTACAGGGGCGTCGGTGTTCATGCCTGCGTGAGCTCCAATGCGTCGAGGACGGCCTGGGCCACCTCGTCGGGGTCGCGGTCGTCGGTGGTGACCACGGCACGTGCGACCTTGGTGTACAGGGGACGGCGCTCCTCCATCAACTGCCGCCACGCCTTGCGGGGGTTGACGGTGAGCAACGGGCGGGGGGCGTCGAGCCCGACGCGGTGGACGGCGCTGGAGAGGGACATGTCGAGGAAGACCACCGGGAGTCCGGCGAGCAGCGCGCGTGTCTCCTCGGCGAGGACAGCGCCACCGCCCAGTGCCAGTACTCCGTCGTGCCCGGCCACGGCGTCGGCCACGGCCCGCCGCTCCAGTGCGCGGAAGTGGGGTTCGCCCTCCTCGAAGAAGATGTCGGGGACGGCTTTGCCGGCCGCCTCCTCGACATCGGTGTCGGTGTCGCGGCAGGTGGTCCCCAGGCGCCGGGCGAGCAGCGCACCGACAGTGGACTTGCCCACTCCCGGCGGGCCGACCAGGACGACGGCGGGGCCGTTCATCGGATCTCCAGACCGTCGAGGTAGCCGGTGACGTTCCGGCGGGTCTCGGCGACACTGTCGCCGCCGAACTTCTCCGCCACCGCGTCGGCCAGCACCAGGGCGGTCATGGCTTCGGCGACGATCCCCGCTGCGGGGACCGCGCAGACGTCGGAGCGCTGGTGGTGGGCGGCGGCTGCCTCACCGGTCCCGACATCGACGGTGGCCAGGGCCCGCGGAACCGTCGCGATCGGCTTCATGGCGGCGCGGACGCGCAGGAGTTCACCGGTGGACAGCCCCCCCTCGGTACCGCCGGAACGGCCCGAGAGGCGTCGGATGCCGTCCGGAGTGGGCTCGATCTCGTCGTGGGCGCGGGATCCCGGGACGCGGGCGAGGTCGAAACCGTCGCCGAGCTCCACGCCCTTGATCGCCTGAATCCCCATCAGGGCCCCGGCCAGTCGGGAGTCGAGCCGCCGGTCCCAGTGCACGTGGGAGCCGAGACCGACGGGAACCCCGTACGCGAGGACCTCGACCACTCCCCCGAGCGTGTCCCCGTCCTTGTGGGCCTGGTCGATCTCCGCGACCATGGCCTCGCTCGCGGCGGGGTCCAGGCAGCGCACCGGGTCCGCGTCGAGCCGGTCGACGTCTCCGGGAACGGGCAGACTGCCGTGCGGCGCCCGGGTCGACCCCAGTTCGACGACGTGGGAGACGAGTTCGATGCCCGCGGTCTCCCGGAGGTAGGAACGGGCGACGGTCCCCAGCGCGACCCGCGCTGCCGTCTCCCTGGCGCTCGCGCGCTCCAGTACCGGGCGCGCCTCGTCGAACCCGTACTTCTGCATGCCGGCGAGATCCGCGTGGCCCGGGCGGGGGCGGGTGAGAGGGGTGTTGCGGGCGAGCTGCTCCAGTTCCCGGGGGTCGACCGGATCGGCCGCCATCACCTTCTCCCACTTGGGCCACTCGGTGTTGCCCACCATCACCGCGACCGGGGAGCCGAGGGTACGACCGTGGCGGACGCCGCCCAGGAAGGTGACCTCGTCACGCTCGAACTTCATGCGGGCGCCACGGCCGTAGCCGAGCCTCCGCCGCGCGAGTGCGTCCGCGACCATGTCGGTGGTGACGGGTACTCCGGAGGGAAGCCCCTCCAGTGTCGCCACCAGTGCCGGTCCGTGCGACTCTCCGGCGGTCAGCCAGCGCAACCTGCTCAACGGTGCTCCTCGGTTCCGCGTCCGGCAGGGCGTCCCGGACGCACATCTGTGCCTGGTGCCGATCCTCCCACGTCGCGGCGGGCGCGCGCGGGAGCGGTCCGGCTGCCGGACGGTCTCAGGCCGGGCCGCGGGCCAGGGCGCGCTCACCCGCGGCCCGCATGGCCGCCAGTGGGGCCGGGGAGATTCCCGTCATCTGCTCGACCTGCAGCACGGCCTGGTGGACGAGCAGGTCGAGACCGTTCACGACGGCCCCGCCGGCACGGCCCCACGCCGCGGCGAACGCGGTGGGCCACGGGTCGTACAGCACGTCGAAGAGTGTCGCGGCCCCGGCGGGCACGTCCGGAGCGAGGTGGTCGGTGCTCCCGGCGGGTGTGGTGGCGACGACGAGCGGAGCACCGAGGCCCTCCGGCGCGGTCTCCCACGGCCTGGTCCGCACCGGCACGCCGAGCCGCTCCCCCCAGCCGCGCATCTCCTCGGCACGGTTCCCGCTGCGCACGTACGCGGTGACCTCTCCGGTGCAGACGCGGGACAGCGCCGCGAGCGCCGAGGCCGCCGTGGCTCCGGCGCCGAGCACCGTCGCCCGTTCCACCTGGCCCACCCCCCGTTCGCGGAGGGCGGCGACCATGCCAGGGATGTCGGTGTTGTCGCCCGTCCGGCGCCCGTCGGCGCCGATGACCACCGTGTTCACCGCCTCGACCGCGGCTGCGCCGGCGCTGACCTCGTCCAGCAGCGGAATGACCGCACGCTTGAGCGGCATGGTCAGCGACAGTCCCGCCCAGTCGCCGCTCAGCCCTTGGAGGAAACCGGGCAGGCCCGCCTCGTCGACCTCGAAGCGTTCGTAGGTCCACTCGTCCAGGCCGAGTTCGGCGTAGGCGGCACGGTGCAGATCCGGCGACAGGGAGTGCGCGATCGGGCTGCCCAGAACGGCGGCGCGCCTGCCGCTCACTGCTTGGCCTCCTCGTACTTCTGCACGTTGCGCCGGTGCTCCTCGTAGGTGTCGGAGAAGACGGTGTTGTTCTCCGTCACCGAGACGAAGTAGTACCAGTCGCCGTCGGCGGGCTGGAGCGCGGCGTGCAGCGCCTCGGCGCCGGGGCTGTTGATGGGCCCGGGCGGGAGCCCCTTCCGGGCGTAGGTGTTGTAGGGGTCGTCGAACCGGGCCATGGCGCTCGGCGACGGGACGTCGAGCGTGGACTGGTTCTTGGCGTAGTTGTAGGTGGAGTCGAACTGCAGGTACCCGTTGGTCTCCGTGTTGCCTGGCTTCAGGCGGTTGTAGACGACGCGGGCGACCTTGACGAAGTCGTGCTTGTACTTGCCCTCCGCCTGCACGAGCGAGGCGACGGTGAGGACGTCCCGCGGGGAGTCCATGCCCAGCCGCTCGGCCTCGTCGGCGAGGTCGGCCTTCTCGTAGTGGCTCTCGGCCCTGTCCACCATCTTCCGCAGCACGTCCGCGGGTTCCGTCTCCTCGGTGACGCTGTACCGGGACGGGTAGAGGAATCCTTCGATCCGGCCGTCGGCCCACTTCGGGAGCCCCAGGTCGGTGGAGTCGGCCGCCTCGGCGGTGGTGCCCTCGGGCGCCCCCGTCCGGTCGTCGATCAACGCGAAGACCTTCGACGCGCGCAGCCCCTCGGGCACGATGAGCGTGCTCTGGCTGGCGGGGTCGAGCATCAGGTCGATCGCGGCCGCGGCGGACATCTCCCGGTGGAGGGTGTAGACGCCGGGCTGGATGGACTGCGCCTTGTCCGCCTCGCCGGCCGACGCCTCCGTGAAGGCGCCGGTGCTCTTGATGACCCCGGCCTTCTCGAGCGCGACGGCCATGTCGGTGACGGAGGAGCCGTCCTCGATCTCGACCTGCACCGAACCGCGGCCCTCCCCGGAGTAGTCCGGGGCCGGTGCGAAGTGCGACTCGTAGAAGCCGTAGCCGAACCAGGCGGCGGCGCCGACGACGGCACCCAGCAGTACGAGCACGCCCAGACAGGCGGCACTGCTGCGCCGCTTGGTGCCGCCCCGGTTGCGGCCGCCGCGCCCGCCGGCGGCGTCGTCGCCGTCGCCCTCGTCCTCCGCGTCGTCGTCACGGAAGAACGCGCTCTCGCCCTGGTCCGGCCCCGGGTCCCAGCCGGTCTCCGGATCGGGCCCGCTGCGGGGCAGCCCGCTGCCGGGTCCGGCGGGTTCGGGTTCGGGTTCGGGTGCCGCCGGAACGGCCTCCATGCCGTACGGATCGGTGGCGCCCGTGTCGTACGGGCCGCCGGACGGCCCCGGGTCGTAGGCGTCGCCGCCCGGATGCGCCGTCCAGCCGTGCCCGGCGTGGGCCTGGGAGGGGTACGGGGCGCCGTAGCCGTAAGGATCCTGGGACGGGACGGGCTGCTGGTACCCGGTGTCGTCGTGCACGGGGGGGATGTACCCGGTGTCTCCATAGCCGGGGGCCGGGTAGCCCTGGTGGGGCTGCTGCAGGTAGGAGGGGTCCGTGTACGGGGCGGTGGGGTACGCACCGGTCTGGTGGGGGTCCGACATTCCGTAGCCCTGGTAGGCGTCCCGGTAGGGCTGGGCGTAGGGGTCCGGTACGGCCTGGCTCCAGTCGCCGTTCGGCCCGCCCTGCCGGTCGCCGCCCCATCCCTGATCTCCGAAGAGCGGGTCCTCGGCATGCCACGGTTGCGAGCCGGAGCCCCGGCCATAGTCAGTCATCGGTCCCCTAGCGCCGCCGGACGGCTGCTCTGGTGTGCGCGGTAGCCGCGCGCGGGCGTGTTCCTGTGCCGGTGACGCCGCTGTGTTCGAACGCCTGCCGACGCGCGAACGTTACCGTATCGCGATCAGACAACCACTTCGACGCACTCTCCGGGCGCCTGCCCGGAGGTGCGTTCCGTCTCCAGAGCGCTCTGCAGGATGACGACGGCGGCCGCCTGGTCGATGCGCGCTCTGCCCTTCTTCGCGCTGACGCCCGACGCCCGCATGCCCTGCGCCGCGGAGACCGTGCTCATCCGTTCGTCGACGAGGCGGACCGCGACGGGCTGCACCCGCCGGGCCAACTGCTCGGCGAACGCACGCGTCTTCGCCGCGGCGGGCCCCTCGCGCCCGGTGAGGGAACGCGGCAGGCCGACGACCACCTCGAGGGGTTCGTACTCCTCGACGAGAGAACCGAGCCGCCGCAGGGCGGCCGGGACGTCCCGGCCCGGCACGGTCTCCACAGGTGTCGCGAGGAGCCCGTCGGGGTCGCTCGACGCGACCCCGATCCGGGCGTCCCCGACATCGATGGCGAGCCGCCTGCCCCGACGCATCAGCCCGCCTCGGCGACCAGCCGCTCGACGGCGGCCATCGCCTCGGTGACGGCTTCCGGGTTCTGACCGCCGCCCTGGGCGACGTCCGGCTTCCCGCCGCCGCCACCACCGAGGGTCTTGGCAGCGGTGCGGACGAGGTCACCGGCCCGCAGACCGCGGTCCCTGGCCCCGTCGTTGGTCGCGACGACGGTCAGCGGACGTCCGTTCGTGACCGTGAACAGTGCGACGACCGCCGGCCGCCCCTGCAGCCGTTCGCGCACGTCGAGCACGAGGGTGCGCAGGTCGTCCGCAGTGGTGCCGTCGGGAACCCGGCCGACGGCCAGGGCCGTGCCGCGTACGTCCTTCGCGCCCTCGGCCAGGCCCGCTGCGGCCTGCAGGACCTTCTCGGCGCGGAACCGCTCGATCTCCTTCTCGGCGTCCCGCAGCCGTCCGAGGACTCCGGAGATCTTCTCCGGCAGCTCCTCCGGCCGCCCCTTGACCAGTTCGGTCAGCTGGGACACCACGGTGTGCTCCCTGGCGAGGAACTTGTAGGCGTCGACACCGACCAATGCCTCGACGCGCCGCACCCCGGAGCCGATGGAGGACTCGCCGAGCAGCTTGACGAGTCCCAGCTGCGCCGTGTTGTGGACGTGGGTGCCGCCGCACAGCTCCTTGGAGAAGTCGCCGATGGTCACCACGCGGACCTGCTCGCCGTACTTCTCGCCGAACTCGGCGAGTGCACCCTGCTTCTTGGCCTCGGCGATGGGCATCACCTCGGCGGTGACGTCCAGTTCCCGGGCGAGCACCTCGTTGATCTTCTGTTCGACGTCGGTCAGCACGGTGCCCGGCACGGAGGAGGGCGAGCCGAAGTCGAAACGGAAGCGCCCCGGGGAGTTCTCCGAACCGGCCTGCGCCGCGGTCGGCCCGAGAGCGTCCCGCAGCGCCTGGTGGGTCAGGTGGGTGGCGCTGTGGGCGCGGGCGATGGAACGGCGCCGGGACACGTCGATCACGCAGTACGCGGGCGAGCCGACGGTCACCTCGCCGACCTGCACGACGCCCTTGTGCACGGTGACTCCGGGGACGGGCTGCTGGACGTCGCGCACTTCGACGACGGCGCCGTTCCCGAGCCGGATCCTGCCCGTGTCGGCGAGCTGCCCACCGCCTTCGGCGTAGAACGGGGAGCGGTCCAGCACGACCTCGACCCGGTCGCCCTCGTGGGCGGCGGGGGCGGACACACCGTCGACGAGCAGACCGACGACGGAGGCCTCCCCCTCGGTGTCGGTGTAGCCGGTGAAGACGGTGGCGCCCGAGGAGTCGGCGACGGCGCGGTAGGCGGAGAGGTCGGCGTGCCCGGTCTTCTTGGCACGGGCATCGGCCTTGGCGCGGTCCCGCTGCTCCTTCATCAGCCGGCGGAAGCCTTCCTCGTCCACCGACAGGCCCTGTTCCGCGGCCATCTCCAGCGTGAGGTCGATGGGGAAGCCCCAGGTGTCGTGGAGCAGGAACGCCTTGTCGCCGGGAAGCACCTTGCCGCCGCCGGCCCGGGTTTCGGTGACGGCGGTGTCGAGGATGTTGGTGCCCGCCTTGAGCGTCTTGAGGAAGGCGGCCTCCTCGGCGAGTGCGACCGTCTCGATGCGCTTGCGGTCCTCGACGAGCTCGGGGTACTGGGGGCCCATGGCCTTGATGACGGTGTCCGTGAGCTCGGCCACGGTAGGACCGCTCGCCCCGAGGATGCGCATGTTGCGGATGGCGCGGCGCATGATGCGGCGCAGCACGTAGCCGCGCCCCTCGTTGCCGGGCGTGACACCGTCACCGATCAGCATGATGGCGGTACGAATGTGGTCGGCCACGACGCGCAGCGAGACGTCCGCGATCTCGTCGTCGCCGTAGCGCGTGCCGGTCAGCTCGCCCGCCTTGTCGATCACCATGCGCGAGGTGTCGATCTCGTACAGGTTGTGCACGCCCTGCAGGATCATCGCGAGACGCTCGAGTCCGAGACCGGTGTCGATGTTCTTGGTGGGCAGCTCGCCGAGGACGGGGAAGTCGGTCTTCCCGGAGCCCTCACCACGCTCGTACTGCATGAAGACCAGGTTCCAGATCTCCACGTAGCGCTCGTCGTTGACGGCGGGGCCGCCCGCTTCGCCGAACTCCGGGCCGCGGTCGTAGTTGATCTCCGAGCAGGGGCCGCACGGGCCGGGCACGCCCATGGACCAGTAGTTCTCCTCCATGCCCAGGCGCTGGATGCGCTCGGCGGGCACGCCGACGTCCTCGCGCCAGATGCGCTCGGCCTCGTCGTCGTCGGTGTAGACCGTGACCCACAGGCGCTCGGGGTCCAGGCCGTAGCCACCCTCCTCGACGGAGCTGGTGAGCAGCTCCCACGCCAGTTCGGCCGCGCCCTTCTTGAAGTAGTCGCCGAAGGAGAAGTTGCCGCACATCTGGAAGAAGGTGCCGTGGCGGGTGGTCCTGCCGACCTCTTCGATGTCCGGGGTGCGCACGCACTTCTGCACGCTGACGGCCCGGTTGTAGGGCGGGGTGGTCTCGCCGAGGAAGTACGGCTTGAACGGAACCATCCCGGCGTTCACCAGGAGGAGTGTGGGGTCGTCGGCGATCAGCGACGCCGACGGCACGACGGTGTGCCCCCGCTCCTCGAAGAAGCGCAGCCAGCGGCGGCGGATTTCAGCCGACTCCATCAGTGGTCCTCATTCCGGTCGTAGTCGTAGTGGTGGGCGGTCGTTCCCGGCCGGGGCGGGCGGGCCCGGGCGGGGAGTTCGGGGTGCCGCGCATCGGGCGAGGCGCGCAGGCCGAGCGCGTCGGTGAGTTCCTCCTCGCGCTGCGCCATGCCGGCGCGCACGTCGAGGGCGAAGTGCCTCAGGCGGGTTCCGGACTCGAGTGCCTTGTCGGCGGCCCGTGCCGCGAGGGAGTCGGGCGCGAGGCTCCGGAGCTTGCGGTTGACCTTGGTGGTGGCCCATACACCGGCGGCTGCGCCGGTGGTGAACCAGAAGGCGCGACGGAACATGGCGCGGGAATCAGCCTTCTCTGCGTGGTTTGCGCCCACCGCGACGGGCGGTGGGCAGGGTGCGGCCGAGTACGACGGTGCGCGGGGGCGGCGCCTGCGCGCCCCGGCGACCGAAGGCCCGGCGCACTCCGTAGCCGAACGACGCCACCTTGACCAGCGGTCCGCCGAGCACGGAGGAGACAGTGGTCGACAGCGCGTTCGCGTTGGCGGTGACCTCCTGGACATCGGAGGAGATCGAGTCCACCCGCTCCAGCTGCGTCTGCGCGGAACGGACCGTGGCGGAGGCCTCCGTCAGCAGCGGGACAGCCCGTTCCGTCACGCCGTTCACCAGCTTGGTCGCCGCTTTGAGCGTCTGCGACAGTCTCACCAGCACCACGGCGAGGAACGACACCAGGATCGCCCAGAAGACGGCCACCAGGAGGCCGGCCACTTCACCACCGGACACGCTGCTCTGCTTTCCTCGTCGAAGTTCGGGACCGCGTGACGCCCGGGAGCGCGGTCGCCCCGGACGATGCGGCAGGTACCGACCCTATCGCGCCCGGGTACAGCACCCGAACCGCTTTACCGGCCGGTGCGCCGAGGGGGCGGGCGCGCCGAGGGGCACCCGACCCCGGCGCTCCCTGTTCCGCCCGCGGGCCGACGGTCACGGGTACTGCTGTGCACTCGCCCAGGAAGGGTGCGCGCGGGCGCAGCGCAGCGCGAACAGGATCGTGGCGGCCTCCGCGGGGCGCGTCGCCCGCAGGCCCGTCAGTTCGGTGAACCGGCCGAGGCGGTTCAGCACTGTGTTGCGGTGGCAGTAGAGCCGCCGGGTGGTCTCGGCGACCGAGCCGGAGTCGCAGTAGGCGGTCACCGTTGCCACCAGCCGTTCCCGCTCGTGATCGGGCAGGGCCTCCAGCGCGCCCAGCACGGAGTCTGCCAGCAGAGCTCCGGTGTCGCCCAGACGTGCGGCGGCGAGCGGCATCCATGCCTCACTGAGCGGAACCGGGCCGGAGGCCCTGCCGTCCAGCGAGGCCGCGACGGCTTCCGCGACCCGCACCATGGCCGGTACGCGGTGCAACCCGCCAGCCACGGGAGCGACGGCGCAGGGCACACCGGCAAGCCAGTCCGACGGCAGCTCGCGCCGGTCCTGCGGAAGGCGTGCCAGGAGCAGCAGCATGCCGTGGTGCTGGTGGAGGTGGGCCGCGTCCGCTCCGATCCGGGCCGCGGCCCGGCGGAGGTGCTGCTGTGCCTCGGGCAGCGCCGCGGCCACCGCGAAGCGGTCCTGGAGGTCGGCCTGGAGCAGCGTGGCCGCCTGCGACACCAGCTGCTGGTCGCGCCCGTCGGAGGAGAGGAGCCGCCCGATCATCGCCGCCTTCTCCCGCTCCCGCTCCCGGGCCTGGACGGCGATCTCGTCGAGGTAGGACGCGTGCGCCTCCACCGTGTGGAACTCCACGGCCTCCCAGACGCGCACGGCGGACAAGGTCAGCTGCGGCAGCCCCTCGGGAGGGGTGCGTTCGGTGAACACCTCCCACAGCACCCGGAAATCCATGCGCACAGCTTGGAGCAGCCGCTCCAGGGGGACCCCTTGGCGGGCGCGCCGGCGCCCCAGACGCTGCGGGGTCTCCCGCAGTTCGCGGGTCACGGGCAGTCCTCCGATCATGCGCAGCAACATCTCGAAGCAGGCACGAGCGGTCTCCCGGAGGTCCTGGAGCGGAACGCTGCAGCGGTAGTCGTCGAAGGCCGACACCTCGTCCACGTAGCGGTCGACGAGAGCGTCGACCTCGTCCAGGCAGTCGCGGACCAGCGTCCGCAGTTCGGCGGGCGGCGGCCCGGGGGCCCGAGGAGCGGTGCCACCGGGGTCCTCGTCGGCGATTCCGGAGGTGTTGTGCATGTGCACAGTATGCGCGCCCGAGTCCGGAGCGATTCCGGCATTGCCGCACCACCGGCCGACGGGCAGGCTGCCCGGGACGCCGTGACCGCGCAGCCGGGATTCGTCCCGTGAGCAGGAGGAGGCCGATGCATCTCACGCCCCGGGAACAGGAGCGTCTGCTGTTGTCCTCCGCCGCCGAACTGGCCCGCAGGCGGCTGGGACGCGGCGCGATGCTGGGGGCGACGGAGGCGGTCGCTCTCGTCTGCGACGAGATCATGGAATGGGCCTGGGACGGCCTGCCGCTGCCCGACGTCGTCGAACGGGCGGCCGCCGTGGTTCCGCGGGACCGGCTGCTCCCCGGGGTCGCCGAGGCGGTGCCCAGTGTGCAGGTGGAGGCGCTGTTCCCGCACGGCACCGCGCTGGTGCACGTCACGGAGCCGTTCGGCCCGGGCAGCGGGAGCGGGCCGGGCGCCGTACTGACGGGTGACGAGGACGCCGCGCTGGCACCGGGACGGCCTCGACGGGACCTGGTGGTCAGCAACACCGGACGCCGCACGGTCTGGATCTCGTCGCACTACCCCCTGGAAGAGGCCAACGCCGCGCTGGAGTTCGACCGGGAGGCGGCGCGGGGGCACCGTCTCGACGTTCCCGCCGGCACCTCCGTGGAGTTCGCGCCCGGCACCACCACCACCGTCGCCGTCGTCGCACGGGGAGGAGACGCATGAGCCGCATGTCGCGCAGGGACTACGCGTCCCGGTACGGCCCCACCACGGGCGACCGCGTCCGGCTGGCCGACACCAACCTGTGGGTGCAGGTGGAGGCGGACGACACCGAGCCGGGCGAGGAACTCCTCGGTGGCTGCGGCAAGACCGCCCGCGACGGCCTGCTGGTCACGGACCGGGCACCGCGCGAAAGTGCCCTGGACATGGTGGTCCTCGGAGTCGTGCTGCTCGATCCGCTGCTGGGTGTGCGGAAGACCAACATCGGGATCAAGGACGGGCGGATCGTGGGTACCGGCCGTGCCGGCAACCCCCGTACGGCGGACGGCGTCGAGCTCGTGGTCGACTCGCACACAGCGATGATCACCGGCGAGGGGCTGCTGGCCACTCCCGGCATCGTGGACTCGCACGTCCACCTCTCCAGTCCCGAAGTGGTTCCGGCGGCCCTGGCCGCCGGGGTGACCTCCATGGTCGGCATGGGGATCGGCGGCGTCTGGGACGTGGGCGCCAACCCGGCGTACAACCTGCACAGTCTCATCGAGGGCTGGCGGGATGCTCCGGTCAACGTCGCGTTCCTGGCACGGGGTTCGTCCTCGTCCCAGGAGTTGCTGGAACGGGCCGTCCTGGCAGGGGCGGGCGGCTTCAAGATCCACGAGGACTGGGGAGCGACGCCGCGGATCGTCGACACCTGCCTGGGCGTCGCCGAACAGGCCGACCTGCCGGTCGCCCTGCACACCGACACGCTCAACGAGTCCGGATACCTGGCCGACACGCTCGACGCCACCCGCGGCCGGACGGTGCACGCGTACCACGTGGAGGGCGGCGGCGGGCATCCGGACCTGCTGGAGATCGTCTCGCAGCCGCACGTGCTGACCTCGTCGACCACCCCGACGCTGCCCCTCACTCCGGCCACCGTCACGGAACTGCTGCCGATGACCATGACCGTGCACCGCGGCCACCACGGGGTGAGCAGCGATGTCTCCATCGCGGCGAGCCGCGTTCGCGAGCACGCCATCGCGGCCGAGAACGCCCTGCACGACCTGGGGGCCATCAGCATCGTCAACTCCGACTCGATGGGAATGGGCCGGATCGCCGAAACAGCGCGGCGCACCTGGCAACTCGCCCACGTCCAGGCAGAACTGGCCGGTGAGAGCGGACCGGAGACGGTGAACAACGCCCGGGTGCTGCGCTACCTGGCGAAGACCACGCTCAACCCAGCGGTGGCACACGGCATGGCGCAGGAGGTGGGATCGCTCAGGCCCGGCGCCCTCGCCGACGTGGTGCTGTGGCGGCCCGCGTACTTCGGGGCCCAGCCGGAACTGGTGCTCAAGTCCGGCTTCGTGGCATGGGGACAGAGCGGTTCCGGTTCGGGCTCCACGAGGCTCACCCAACCACGGGTGATGCGGGAGTACTTCGGCGGGATGGGCGGTGCGCCCCGACGGCTGTCGCGCGTGTTCGTCTCGCGCGCCTGCCTCGAGGACCGGGAGGCGGCCGGACAGCTGCCCCGCGGCGTGCGCTACGCCCCGCTCGCCGACAGCCGCGGCCTGACCCGGAACGACATGGTCGCGAACACCACGGTGCCGCGGGTATCGGTACCCACGACACCGGACCCGGTCCTGGTCGACGGGCGTGCCGTTCCCGTGCACCGCGCCGCCGACCTGCCGTTGACACGCCTGCAGAACCTGGCCTGAGGCCACGAGGGGGAGGAACGACATGCTCGACCTGAAACTGACCGGTGCCCGCATCCGCACCGTGGACGACGACCGCCCGTACGCCCGCACCCTCGGAATCCTCGCGGGCCTGGTGGTCGGACTCGACGAGGCGGTGGAGGACCTGCCCGCGCGGACGGTGCTGGACTGCGGCGGAGCGACCGTCGTGCCGGGGTTCGGCGACGCCCACAACCACATGGCGTGGTACGGGCAGTCCCTGGACCAGGTGGATCTGTCCTCGGCCCGGACGCACGAGGAAGTCCACGAGGCCGTCGCCCGCAAGGCGGCCGCGCTGCCGTCCGACGGCTGGATCGTGGGGTCGGGCTACGACCACACGGTGCTGGGCGGGCACCCGCACCGCTCGGGGCTGGACCGCGCGGGCGGCGGCCGCCCGGTGTGGCTGACGCATCGTTCGGGGCACATGTGCGCGGTCAGCAGCGCGGTGCTGGACCGGTGCGGGGTGCTGGACGGCACCGCGACCGAGCCGTCCGGCGGCGTCGTCGTTCGCGACGCCCGCGGCGAGCCCACCGGCGTGCTCCAGGAACGGGCACAGGAACTGGTCACCGCTCTGGTCATGCCCTACTCGGTGGAGGAGCTCGCGACCGCGGTGGGCCGGGCGAGTGCCGTCTACGCCTCCGAAGGCCTCACCCATGTCACCGAGGCGGGGATCGGTGCCGGTCTGATCGGCCGGAGCCCCGCCGAGGCGGCCGCGTACCAACGCGCCAGGGAACGCGGCACGCTGCGCACCCGGGTGGAGCTGATGACGGCCGCTGACAACCTCCACTCCCTGGCGACGCATCCGGACGACGGCATCGTCACCGGAATCGACCTCGGTCTGCACACCGGCTTCGGCGACGACCACCTGCGGCTGGGCCCCATGAAGATCTGGCTCGACGGGTCACTGGTGGGCCGGACCGCCGCCCTGACCGAGGCCGCCTGCGGCCATGAACACGGCGGCGCCGTCTACCAGAACGAGCCCGGGGACATGCGGCGTCTCATCGTCGACGCGCACCGGGCGGGGTGGCGGGTCGCCGCGCACGCGATCGGCGACGAGGCCGTCGACCTGGCGCTGGACGCGTTCGAGGAGGCCCAGCGCACCGCGCCGCGCCCGGACGTCCGCCACCGCATCGAGCACTCCGCGGTGGTCCGCCCCGACCAGTTGGACCGGTACGCGGAACTGGGCGTGACGCCGGTGCCGCAGGCCCGGTTCCTGCACGCTATCGGCGACACCATGGCCGAGGCCCTGGGGCCGTCACGGGTGGACTGGCTCTACCGGCACGGGACCTTCCTGCGTCACGGGCTGCGCGTTCCGGGGAGTTCGGACCGCCCGGTGGCGGCCGGCGCGCCACTGCTCGGCATGCAGTCGATGGTCGAGCGCCTCAGCCGCGACGGGCGCCTCCTCGGTGCCGACGACCGGGTGACGGCCGAGACGGCCCTGCGCGCCTACACCCTCGACGTGGCGTGGGCGGGCCACGGCGAGCACCGCCGCGGCAGTCTCGCTCCCGGCAAGCACGCCGACTTCGTGCTGCTGGCCGAGGACCCGGTGGAGACCCCGAGCGGCCGGATCGGCGCCATCGAGGTCCTCGCCACCTTCGTCGCCGGCCGCTGCGTCCACGGCGCGGACGCCGTCGAGAAGCGAACGACCCCCACCGGCCCGGTTCCCGGGGCCGACTGAAGTACCGCACGCAAGGAGCACCTCATGAAAGAGACGGACCGGTCCACCGCCGGAGGAGATGCCGCACCGAGGAGCGCGGACGCACCGGTGGTGACCGGCAAGGAGGCCGGACGGGTCGCCTTCGCCGCCTTCGTCGGCACCGCGCTGGAGTGGTACGACTACTTCCTCTTCGGAACCGCCGCGGCACTGGTCTTCAACCGGTTGTTCTTCACCTCGCTGGATTCCACCGCGGCGACGCTGGCGGCCTTCGCCACGTTCGGTGTGGGCTTCGCCGCCCGCCCGATCGGAGCCGTCGCGTTCGGCTGGCTCGGAGACCGGATGGGACGCCGCCCGGCGCTGCTGATCACGGTCGTCGCGATCGGCGCCGCAACGGGGCTGATCGGCTTCCTCCCCGGATACGCCTCGATCGGCCTGGCGGCTCCCGCCCTGCTGGTGCTGCTCCGCCTGCTCCAGGGTGTGGCGGTCGGCGGCGAGTGGGGCGGCGCCGTCACCCTCGCGGTCGAACACGCGCCGCCGGGGAAACGGGGACGCTACGCGGCACTCCCGCAGATCGGCTCCCCTGTGGGCACCCTGATGTCCTCCGGGGCCTTCGCCCTGGTCCTGCTGCTTCCCGACGACTCCTTCGACGCCTGGGGGTGGCGGCTGCCGTTCCTGGCCGCGTTCCCCATGCTGGGCATCGCCGTCTACGTCAGGCGGCGGATCGAGGAGTCTCCGCTGTTCGACGCGATGCTCGATGACGACGACCGGGCGAAGGTGCCGGCGCTGGAGGTGTTCCGCCGGGCATGGCGGCCGCTGCTGGTCGCGATGGCCTCGGCGCTCCTGGGCATCGGCGGCTTCTACCTGCTGACGACGTTCATGATTTCCTACGGGGCGGACACCCTGGGGCTGTCCCGGAGTCTGATGGTGGACGCGACGCTGGTGGCCGCCGCTGTCGAGATCCTGGTCATCCTCGCCATGGGCCGACTGGCCGAACGGCTGGGGCCGGACCGGGTGACGCTGTGGGGCGGCGTGGTCGGCGCCCTTGTGGCGTTCCCGCTGTTCTGGCTGGTGGAGACGGAGAACCCGGTGGTCGTCGTGCTCGCGGTGACCGCGGGGATCGGCGTGGTCTCGATCGCCTACGCGGTGACGGGCGCGCTGCTCACCGAGCTGTTCCCCGCGCGGTTGCGCTACAGCGGCGTCGCGCTGGCCTACAACCTGGCGGGAGCGCTGACGGGCTTCCTGCCCGCGATCGCCACCGCACTGCTCGATGCCGGTGACGGCTCCTCCTGGCCGGTGGCGCTGCTGCTCGCGGGGATTTCCCTGATCACCGCCTTCGGCGGGCTCGCCGCCCGGCGGATGCGGGTGACGGACAACGTCGTCTCCGCGTGAGGCGGCGGCCGTGAACGCCGCTGCGGCCGGTGCCCGGGTCCGGGCACCGGCCGCAGCGGCGTCGCTCAGCGAGCGTAGTACTCGACGACCATCTGCTCGTCGCACACCACGGGGACCTCCTTGCGCTGCGGCTCCCGGTCGAGGCGGAAGGCGAGAGCCTCGAGGTTCACCTCGAGGTAGCGCGGCGTCTCGCCGTCGGGGGCGTAACCGCCCTCCCGCGCGACGAGGAACGGCTGCTTGGCGCGGCTGCGCTCGCGCACCTGCACCACGTCGTCCGGACGCACCCGGAACGAGGGGGTGTCGACCTTGCGGCCGTTGACCCCGATGTGGCCGTGCACGACCATCTGGCGCGCCTGGTAGATCGTCCGGGCGAGACCGGCCCGCAGCACCAGGGCGTCGAGGCGGCGCTCGAGTTCGACGATGAGTGCCTCACCGGTCTTCACGCCGGTCTTGCGGGCACGGTCGTAGGCCCGGGCCATCTGGCGCTCGCTGATGTCGTACTGGGCGCGCAGCCGCTGCTTCTCCAGCAGGCGCACCTTGTAGTCACTGTTCTTCTTGCGGCCGCGACCGTGCTCGCCCGGCGGGTAGGGACGATGCTCGAAGTACTTGACCGCCTTGGGCGTCAGTGCGATGCCGAGGGCACGCGACTTCTTGACCTTGGGACGCGACTGGTTCACGGGAAACGGACCTCCTGTACGTTAGGTAAGGCTTACCTTAGCGAAGGAGTGCGCGTGTTTCGACCAGGGAGTCCCCACCACGAATCCGGTGACGGTGCGAACGAAGTGGAGCAGCCGCGTCCCGTGGAGGGCGCCCGGCAGCCCTCGGCCGCCCAGCGCCTGCGCACTCTCGTGGAATCCAGCGTATCGGCCGTCCTGAGCATTCCCGGAGCCGGAGGCCCGGCCCCGGCGCTGCCCGGGCACGATGCCGTGCCGGTGCGCGCCGTGGACGACGGCGGCTCGGTGATCCTCCTGCTCCGGAGCACGCATCCGGCCGCCGCAGCCCCGCTCGGTCCGGGCGAGGAGCGTGTCGCGGTGATGGAACTCACCGACGTGGCACCGGTCGCCGTCCCCCACAGGGTACGGGCACGGGCGAGTGTGGCCGGCTGGCTCTCCGCAGTCGCGGAGCCGGGCCGGGAGGACTGCCTGCGACTGCTCGACGAGCGCGGCTCCGGCACCGGACCGCCACCGGGCGCAGCGGGGACGCTGCTGCGCCTGGAGGTCGGCGAGGCACAGCTGGACGACCTCCGGGGCCGGGCGGAGATCGAGCCCGACGAGTTCGCCACCGCCCCGGCGGACCCGCTGGCCGGCGTGGAGACGGAACTGCTCCAGCACCTCGCCTCGGCCCACGCCGGACAAGTCCGCCGACTGTGCGGTCTCCTGCCGTCCGACCCACGGTCCTCCGGGCCGTGTCGCGCCGCCCCGGCGGACCGGGTGGTTCCCCTCTCCCTCGACCGCTTCGGACTCCGGCTGCGGCTCTGCGGCGAAGGGGGCTGCCGGGACGCGCACTTCCCCTTCGACGAGCCCGTCAGCGGCATCGCCGGGCTGCGCCGTGCCCTGCGTCGTCTCTTCGAGGCCACGGAACGCTGAACCGGCGCGTCCCGGCCGCCGCAGGAGGGGGCGATGCCGCGGGTCAGCCCTGCTGCTCGTCCCGGGAGGGCGCCTGACCGCCGTCGCCGGACAGCCGGGCGCGCACCCGTTCCGCGACGTCGGCGTACCGCGCCTCGGCGCCGTAACGGGTCGGGACGTAGTAGCGCCTGCCGCGGACCGCGTCGGGAGCATACTGCTGCACCGCGACGCCCCCCGGGAGGTCGTGCGGATACTGGTAACCCTGCCCGTGACCGAGCTTCTGCGACCCCTGGTAGTGCGTGTCCCGGAGATGCGCGGGCACCGGCCCGGCCAGGCCCGCGCGCACGTCCGCGAGGGCCGCGTCGATCGCCAGATAGGCGGCGTTGGACTTCGGTGCCAGTGCCAGGGCGACCGTGGCCTGCGCCAGGGTGATGCGCGCTTCCGGAAAGCCGATCATGGCGACGGCCTGGGCGGCGGCAACCGCCGTCTGCAGGGCGGTGGGGTCGGCCATCCCGATGTCCTCGCTCGCGGAGATCATCAGGCGCCGGGCGATGAACCGCGGGTCCTCGCCCGCTTCGATCATGCGTGCCAGGTAGTGCAGCGCCGCGTCCGCGTCGGAGCCCCGGATCGACTTGATCAGGGCGCTGGCGACGTCGTAGTGCTGGTCGCCGTCCCGGTCGTAGGTCACGGCCGCGCGGTCGACGGCCTCCTCCAGCGAGGCCAGGCCGAGGACCGTCTCGCCCTTCGCCAGGACGGCACCGGCTCCGGCCTCGAGCGCGGTGAGGGCCCGCCGGGCGTCACCGCCCGCCACCCGGAGCAGATGCTCCTCGGCCTCGGCGGGGAGCGATACGGCGCCGCCGAGGCCGCGCTCGTCGGTGACGGCGCGGCGCAGCAGCCCGCGCACGTCCTCCTCGGTGAGCGGCTCGAGGGTGAGCAGCAGCGACCGCGACAGCAGCGGCGAGATCACCGAGAAGTACGGGTTCTCGGTGGTGGCGGCGATCAGGGTGACCCAGCGGTTCTCGACCGCCGGGAGGAGGGAGTCCTGCTGGGCCTTGCTGAAACGGTGGATCTCGTCCAGGAAGAGCACGGTGTCCTTGCCGTAGGCCCCCGACGCCCTGCGGGCGCCGTCGATGACGGCGCGCACCTCCTTGACGCCGGCCGTGATGGCGGAGAGTTCCACGAACCGGGCATCGGTCGCGCGGCTGACCACGTGGGCGAGAGTGGTCTTCCCCGTGCCGGGAGGCCCCCAGAGCAGTACGGACGAGGTGCCGGCGGGGCCGCCGCCGCCCTCTCCGACCAGACGCCGCAGCGGCGAACCGGGACGGAGCAGGTGCTGCTGCCCGACGACCTCGTCCAGGGTCCGCGGACGCATCCGCGCGGCGAGCGGACGGGCCGACGGTTCCTCGGCCTGACGGTCCTCGGCTGCGGAGGTGAAGAGATCGGGTTCCACTCCGAAAACCCTAAGTCACGCTGCCGACAGCGGCTCCCGGGGTACGCGGTCGCTGTCGCAGACCGCCGGGCCCGAGGGTCAGCTGGTCCAGAAGGTCCACCAGTTCGTGAGGATCAGCATGCCGATCACCCCGGTGTGCATCACGGGGAGCACCCAGGGGAACTCCTCGACGAAGCCACGCAGGGCGGCGGGGGCGGGCAGGAAGCCGCGCACGATGTTGTGGCTCGTGACGTACCAGAACATGAAGATCGTCGCGACCCACGCGAGGCAGCACCACAGGCAGAGGGACCCGATGACGTACAGGGACTGGTACTGGAGCCAGGTGACGAACCCGAGTCCGAAGAGGCACCCGGCGTTGAAGGTGAGCCAGTACCAGCGCGGGAAGCGGGTGCCGGTCAGCAGGCTCACCCCGACCGCGATGACCACGGAGTAGGCCACCAGACCCATCAGCGGGTTGGAGAACCCGAAGACGGAGGCCTGCGGACTCTCCATGATGTTGCCGCAGGAGACGACCGGGTTGAGGCTGCAGCCCGGGGTGAAGGTCTCACCCTCGATCTTCGCCTCGAGGATCTTGGTCTTGTCGAGGGTGATCACCCAGGCCGCGAGCAGCCCCATCGCCCCG
Source organism: Streptomyces callyspongiae (assembly GCF_047200695.1). Lineage (NCBI taxonomy): Bacteria > Bacillati > Actinomycetota > Actinomycetes > Kitasatosporales > Streptomycetaceae > Streptomyces > Streptomyces callyspongiae. The sequence goes on along the minus strand of NZ_JBJZOM010000005.1, from coordinate 199,304 downwards.
GTGACGATCAGCAGCCAGGCGAGGACCCGGCCCGCACCCGCGCCGGCCGCGCCCTGCTCGCGCCCGTCCGTGCCGGTACGGGCATGGCCGGAGGGTGCCGTGGTCGTCATAGTGCGTCGCGTCCTGTCGTCGGCGGGGTCGGGGGACATGAACCGTCACTCATTCTGCACCAACGGCGCGGGGGCCGTCAGAGCTTCGCCCGAACCTCGCTCACCACTCGTTCGAGTGGGACCGGGTGCTGCTCGCCACTCTCCAGGTCCTTGACCTGGACGACGCCGTCGGCGAGATCCCGGTCGCCCAGCACCAGCGCCACCCGGGCCCCGGACCGGTTCGCGGACTTCATGGCGTTCTTCATGCCCTTCCCGCCGTAGGCGAAGTCGGTGGCGACTCCCTCCCGGCGCAACGCGGTGACGGCCCCGAAGAGGGCGCGGCGGGCGTCCTCCCCGAGCGGTACGGCGAACACCTCGGTACGTGCCGGAAGATCGAGTTCCACACCCTCGGCGCGCAGCGCCAGGACGGTACGGTCCACACCCAGCGCCCAACCGACGGAGGGCAGTTCCGGTCCGCCGATCATCTCGGAGAGTCCGTCGTACCGCCCGCCGCCGCCGACGGCCGACTGGGAGCCGAGCCCGTCGTGGACGAACTCGAAGGTGGTCCGCGTGTAGTAGTCCAGGCCCCGGACGAGCTTCGGGTCGTCCTCGAAGTCGACGCCGGCCGCCGTGAGCAGCTCGCGGACCTGCTCGTGGTAGGTCCTGCAGTCCTCGCACAGGTGGTCCCGCATCATCGGCGCCCCCGTGAGCTGCTGCTGCACGCTCTCCCGCTTGTCGTCGAGCACCCGCAGCGGGTTGACCTCGATCCGCTTGCGGGTGTCGTCGTCCAGATCCAGACCCCGCAGGAAGTCCTGGAGTGCCGCCCGGTAGGCCGGGCGGCACTGCTTGTCCCCCAGGGAATTCAGCAGCAGGCGCACCTGACGCAGTCCGAGCGACCGGTAGGCGTCGGCCGCGAGGATGATCAGCTCGGCGTCCAGGGCCGGATCCTCGGTGCCGAGCGCCTCGGCGCCGACCTGGGAGAAGTGACGGTAGCGGCCCGCCTGCGGACGCTCGTAGCGGTAGTAGGAGCCCGAGTACCACAGCTTCGCCGGCAGCGCGCCGCGGTGCAGACCGGCCTGCAGCGCGGCCCGCAGCACGGAGGCGGTTCCCTCGGGGCGCAGTGCGAGCTCGTCGCCGCCGCGGGTGGTGAGGGTGTACATCTCCTTGGTGACGATGTCGGTGGACTCGCCGACGCCTCGGGAGAACAGACCGGTGTGCTCGAAGCCCGGTGTCTCGACGTACTCGTATCCGGCGCGGCGCAGCGGGGCGGCGAACGCCTCCCGCACGGCCAGGAACCGTGCGGACTCCGGGGGGATCAGGTCATAGGTGCCCTTGGGGGCGGAGAAGGTGCTCATGATGCGTCTTCGCTCGTCACATTCCTCGTCGCGGCGCGGCGCCGGGGGCGCCGCCCGGACCGCCGGCGGCAACCTCCCGCAGGAACGGGTTGGTCTCGCGCTCGCGGCCGATGGTGGTCTGGGGGCCGTGGCCGGAGAGCACCACGGTCGAGTCCTCCAGCGGCAGGCAGACGCGTGCCAGCGAGTCGAGGATCTCTGCGTGGTCGCCACCGGGCAGGTCGGTGCGTCCGATGGAGCCGGCGAACAGGAGGTCGCCCGAGAAGAGGACCGGCGGTACGTCGGTCTGCTCGGGCATCCGGAAGGTCACCGACCCCTTGGTATGCCCGGGTGCGTGCGCGACCGTGAGCTCCAGGCCCGCCAGGCGGAGCGTCGTCCCCTCGGACAGCTCCCTGAGGTCGTCCGGCTCCCCGATGGTCAGTTCGTCCATCAGCGGCTTCCCGATGACCCGCCCCATCGCCTTCTCCGGATCGCTCATCATGTAGCGGTCCTCGGGGTGGATCCAGGCCGGCACGTCGTGCGCGCCGCAGACCGGGACGACGGAGGCGACGTGGTCGATGTGTCCGTGGGTGAGCACGACCGCCACCGGCTTCAACCGGTGCTTGGCCACGGTCTCCCGCACGCCCTCGGCGGCCTGGTGGCCCGGGTCGATGATCACGCACTCCTCGCCGGCGGCGGGGGCGACCAGATAACAATTGGTCCCCCAGGCCCCGGCGGGGAACCCCGCTACGAGCACATTCGTCCTTCGGTCGTCCGGCGGTGGGCAACGGCTGCCGCAGAGCCTACCGGCGCCGGTACGTGCGCCGCGAATGCGTATACGGTACGGCCAGGTTCCCATCCGTACGCACGTACGCACCCGCATGTCCGTGAAGGAGACTCCCGTGGTCAGCAGTGAGCAGCGGCGGAAGCAGCTCGCACGCGAGAAGTACCTGCGACAGCAGCAGCGCCGCCAGGAAACCCGCCGCAAGGCACGCGCCCGGAACGTGGCGATCGCCGCCGGCGCGGCCGTCGTGCTCGCTGCGAGTGCCGCCTACGCGGCCACGGGCGGTCTGGGCGGCGAGAAGAAGGACGCCGCGGCCGATGCGCAGCCGACTCCCTCGCCGACGGCCGAGAAGGAGGCGCCGGACCCCTGCGACAAACCCGCCAAGGGCCAGCCGAGCGGTGATCAGTGGGACAAGGAACCCGCGATGAGCATCGACGAGTCGGCGCAGTACACGATGACGCTCGACAGCAGCTGCGGGAAGATCGACATCGGAATGGACGCCTCGAAGGCGCCGCACACGGTGAATTCCTTCGCCTTCCTGTCGGAGAAGGGCTACTTCGACCACACCAGCTGCCACCGGCTGACCACCGAGGGCATCCACGTGCTCCAGTGCGGCGACCCGACGGGGCAGGGCACCGGCGGACCGGGCTACACCCTCCCGGACGAGAACCTGGACGCCGAGGCCGTCGCGGACGGCACCTACCCGGCCGGCACGGTCGCCATGGCGAACACGGGCCAGAAGCACACCGGGGGCAGCCAGTTCTTCCTGGTCTACAAGGACAGCAAGCTCCCGCCGAGCTACACGCCGTTCGGCACGGTCTCCGACGGGGGCATGAAGGTGCTGAAGAAGATCGCCGACGCCGGGGTCCAGGGGCCGGGCTCGGACGGGGCGCCGGTCGCCACGATGGTGATCGACAAGGCGGAGGTCACGAAGTCCTGACGGGGTGCCGCCCGCACCGCACGAGCCGTGCGGGCGCCTGATCAGCGGTGTCCGTGCGGGCCCGGCAGGCGGGCCCGCACGATTCGGACCGCGCAGGATGCGGACAGCGCGCCCACGGTTCGCTTATGTTGGGCGTGACGACAACTGTGGACGATGCCCCCGGGAGCGGTGCTCCCGGCTGGGGTGTCATGTGGAGGAGGCGCTGTGAGCAGCGATCCGTGGGGCCGCGTCGACGAGGCCGGCACCGTGTACGTACGTACCCCGGACGGCGAGAAGGTCGTGGGCTCGTGGCAGGCGGGCTCTCCGGAGGAGGCACTGGCCTACTTCGAGCGGAAGTACGACGGTCTGGTCGTGGAGATCAGCCTCCTCGAGCGCAGGGTGAAGACGACGGATCTGTCCAGCAAGGACGCGAACACCGCGATCGAGCATCTGCGCGAGCAGGTCGATGCCCATCACGCCGTCGGGGACCTGGCGGCGCTCCGCGAGCGGCTCGACCGCCTTGCCGAGACGGTCGAGAAGCGCCGTGAGGAGCGGAAGGTCCGCAAGGCGAAGCAGGCCGAGGATACCCGCCGGGCCAAGGAGGAGGTCGTCGCCGAGGCGGAGCAGCTCGCCGAGAGCGACCAGTGGCGGGCGGCCGGTGAGCGGCTGCGCGCGCTGGTGGAGACGTGGAAGGGGCTCCCCCGGCTGGACCGGAAGTCCGACGACGAGCTGTGGCACCGCTTCTCCCATGCGCGCTCGGCGTTCTCCAAGCGGCGCAAGGCGCACTTCGCCCAGCTCGACGCGCAGCGCGAGGAGTCGCGGCGACGCAAGGAGAAGCTGATCACCGAGGCGGAGTCGATGTCCGACTCCCGCGAGTGGGGCCCGACGGCTGCGAAGTACCGCGACCTGATGCAGGAGTGGAAGGCGGCGGGGCGCGCGCAGCGTGAGCACGAGGAGGACCTGTGGCGCCGGTTCCGAGCGGCGCAGGATGTCTTCTTCCAGGCGCGTTCGGAGGTGTTCGCGGAGCGCGACGCCGAGCAGCGGGAGAACCTCGCGCGCAAGGAGGAACTCGCCGCGGAGGCCGAGAAGCTGCTGCCGGTCACGGACCTGAAGGCGGCACGCTCCGGGTTCCGTTCACTCAACGAACGGTGGGATGCGGTGGGCCATGTGCCGCGGGACGCCAAGGCCCGGATCGAGGGGCGGATGCATGCCGTGGAGCGCGCCATCCAGGACGCCGAGGAGGCGGAGTGGCGGCGCACCAACCCGGAGGCCCGTGCGCGTGCGGAGGGCCTGACGGGACAGTTGCAGGACGCCGTCGACAAGCTGCGTGAGCAGGCGGAGAAGGCGCGGAAGGCAGGCAACACCGCCAAGGCGGCCAAGCTGGAGCAGGAGCTGGCCGGGCGCCAGGCGCTGCTGGACCAGGCTCAGAAGGGGCTGGAGGAGTTCGGCGGCTGAGCGCCGCCCGGTGAACCTGTGACGAGCGAGAGGGGCCCCGCCCGGTGGGCGGGGCCCCTCTCGCTCGTCGCGGGCGCTACTGCCGGCGCGCGGAGGTGACGCGGTAGACGTCGTAGACGCCCTCGACGCCGCGGACGGCCTTCAGGACGTGACCGAGATGCTTGGGGTCGCCCATCTCGAAGGTGAAGCGTGAGACGGCGACACGGTCGCGAGAGGTCTGCACCGCCGCCGAGAGGATGTTGACGTGCTGGTCGGACAGCACTCGCGTGACGTCCGACAGCAGGCGGGACCGGTCCAGCGCCTCCACCTGGATCGCGACCAGGAAGACCGAGGACTGGGTGGGTGCCCACTCCACCTCGAGCATGCGCTCGGGTTCCCGGGAGAGGGCATCCACGTTCTGGCAGTCCGCCCGGTGCACGGACACGCCGTTGCCCCGGGTGACGAATCCGATGATCGGGTCCCCGGGGACCGGTGTGCAGCAGCGGGCCAGCTTCACCCACACGTCGTCCACGCCCTTGACCACGACGCCGGGATCCGCGGTGGAGCGGCGCTTGCGCCGCTTGTGCAGCGGCGGTGTGGTCTCGGCGATGTCCTCGTTGGCGGCCTCCTCGCCGCCCACCGCGTGCACCAGCTTCTTGACGACGTTCTGCGCGTCGGCATGGCCCTCACCGATCGCGGCGTACAGCGCGGAGATGTCCGGATAGCGCATCTCGTGCGCGATGGTGACGAGCGAGTCGCCGGTGAGGATGCGCTGGATGGGAAGGTTCTGCTTGCGCATCGCGCGGGCGATGGCGTCCTTGCCCTGCTCGATGGCTTCGTCGCGGCGCTCCCGCGTGAACCAGGCACGGATCTTGTTCCGCGCCCGGGGCGACTTGACGAAGCCCAGCCAGTCGCGCGACGGCCCGGCCTGCGCGGCCTTGGAGGTGAAGACCTCGACCAGATCACCATTGTCCAGCGTGGACTCGAGCGGCACGAGGCGACCGTTGACCCGGGCTCCTATCGTGCGGTGCCCCACCTCGGTGTGCACGGCGTAGGCGAAGTCGACCGGCGTGGCGCCAGCGGGCAGCGCTATCACGTCCCCCTTGGGCGTGAAGACGAAGACCTCGTTGCGGGAGAGGTCGAAGCGGAGCGACTCCAGGAACTCCCCCGGATCCTCCGTCTCCTTCTGCCAGTCCAGCAGCTGCCGGAGCCAGGCCATGTCGTTGACGGCGTCCTTGTCGCCGCCCCTGCCCGCCTTCTTCGGCACGTCGGTACGCACCTTGGAGGCGCCGGCGACGGCTTCCTGCTTGTACTTCCAGTGCGCGGCGATGCCGTACTCGGCGCGCCGGTGCATGTCGAAGGTGCGGATCTGCAGCTCGACCGGCTTGCCGCCGGGGCCGATGACCGTAGTGTGCAGCGACTGGTACATGTTGAACTTGGGCATCGCGACGTAGTCCTTGAACCGGCCGGGGACCGGGTTCCACCGGGCGTGCACCGTGCCGAGCGCCGCGTAGCAGTCACGGACGGTGTCGACGAGGACGCGGATGCCCACCAGGTCGTAGATCTCGGCGAAGTCGCGGCCCCGCACGATCATCTTCTGGTAGACGCTGTAGTAGTGCTTGGGACGGCCCGTGACGGTGGCCTTGATGCGGGCACCGCGCAGGTCGGACTGCACCTCGTCGGTGACGATCGCGAGGTACTCGTCCCGCTTCGGGGCGCGTTCGGCCACGAGGCGGACGATCTCGTCGTACATCTTGGGGTAGAGGATCGCGAAGGCGAGGTCCTCCAGCTCCCACTTGATGGTGTTCATGCCGAGCCGGTGGGCCAGCGGAGCGTAGATCTCGAGGGTCTCCCGGGCCTTCTGCTCCTGCTTCTCCCGCCGCAGGTAGCGCATGGTGCGCATGTTGTGCAGCCGGTCGGCGAGCTTGATGACCAGGACCCGGGGGTCGCGCGCCATGGCGACGACCATCTTCCGGACGGTCTCGGCCTGTGCCGCCTCACCAAACTTGACCTTGTCGAGTTTGGTCACGCCGTCCACGAGCAGCGCCACGGAGTCGCCGAAGTCGCGGCGCAGCGTGTCCAGCCCGTACTCCGTGTCCTCCACGGTGTCGTGGAGCAGTCCGGCCATCAGCGTGGCCGGGTCCATGCCGAGTTCGGCCAGGATGGTGGTCACGGCGAGCGGATGGGTGATGTACGGATCGCCGCTCTTGCGCTTCTGACCGCGGTGCCACCGCTCGGCCACCTGGTAGGCGCGCTCGATCCGGCGGAGCGTGGCGGACTCGATCTTGGGGTCGTTGCTCCGCACGATGCGCAGCAGCGGTTCGAGGACCGGGTTGAACGGACTGGAGCGCTGGACTCCGAGACGTGCGAGCCGTGCCCGTACCCGGTTGGAGGAGCCGGAACGACCCGACACTCCCGACACCGGGCCGGCGGAGGGCGGGAGGGGGCGCTCCTCGCGCGACGACGTGCCGGACCTGCCGGTTGCCGGGCCCGGCTGCTTGCGGTTCGCCGCGGAACCGGCCCGTCCGCCGCCCTTCTCGGACGCCTCGGCGTCAGGCGCGGATCCGGTGGCCGGATCGGCGTCCTTGCGCTCGGCGGCGGTGAGCGGCTGGGCCTCGTCTGGCACGTGCACTCCTCGTTGGACACCAGGTGGGAATGCCATGGTAACGATCCGGCCGCGCCCTGCTGCCGGGAAAGCTCCGCAGGACGGAACGGGCCGGCCGCGGAGGAGTCTCCGCGGCCGGCCCGCAGCCGGTGCAGGTGTCGGCTCAGACGGTGACCAGGACCTCCAGCGGAGCCCCTCCCAGGGCCGCCTCGAGTCGGGCACGTCCGGGGAGGAACCCCAGTTCCAGCAGGACCGCGACGCCCGCGACCTCGGCACCCGCCCGGCGGACGAGCTGCAGGGAGGCCTCGGCGGTGCCGCCGGTGGCCAGCACGTCGTCGATGACGAGGACGCGGTCCCCGCTGGACAGGTCCTCGGCGTGCACCTCGATCTCGGCACTGCCGTATTCGAGGTCGTACGCCTGGCCGAGAGTGGCTCCCGGCAGCTTTCCCGCCTTCCGCACGGGGACGAATCCCACGCCGGCCCGTACCGCTGCCGGAGCGGCGAGGATGAACCCGCGCGCCTCCAGACCGACGATCTTGGTGGCGCCGTGCTTGTCGCACAGCCCCGCGAGCAGCTCGGTGAGCGCGCCGAACGCCGCCGGGTCGGCCAGCAGCGGGGTGATGTCCTTGAACATCACCCCGGGCTGGGGGTAGTCGGCCACGTCGCGGATCCGGCTCAGCAGGAGCTCCTGCTGGGACACCTCGATCATCCCGCTCACCTCCCGCGGCCCGGTGCGGCACCGGCGCCACCGCCGGTGGTGCGGGGACCGCCCGCGGGGGCAGCGACACTGTCGGCGCGGCCGCCCCGTGCGGGCGAGCCCGGACTGCCGCCCACGGCGGGCGAGCCGTCCTCGCCGTCCTCCTGCCGGGAGTCGGCGCGGGCGCGGCGGGCACGGATGCGCCGGTCGTGCTCGCGGGTCGCGGGCTCCCGCATCTTGAGCTCGGTGGCCACCGGGGTGGCGAGCACGATGGAGGAGAAGGTTCCTGCCGCCAGGCCGACGAACAGCGAGAGCGAGATGTCCTTCAGCGTTCCGCCGCCGAGCAGTCCGCTTCCGATGAAGAGCAGTGCGGTGACGGGGAGCAGGGCGACGATGGAGGTGTTCACGGACCGGACCACGGTCGCGTTGATCCCGAGGTTGGCCAGCTCGGGGTAGGTGTAGCGGTCCTGCTTGGTGAGGTTCTTCGTCCGCTCCTTGACCTTGTCGAAGACGACCACCGTGTCGTAGAGCGAGTAGCCCAGGATGGTCAGCACGCCGACGACGGTCCCCGGGGTCACCTCGAAGCCGACGATGGCGTAGACGCCCACCGTCACCACGAGGTCGTGGACCAGGGCGACGAGGGCTCCGACGGCCATGCGCCACTCGAAGGCGACGGCGAGATAGAGCGTGACCAGCGCCAGGAAGATGAGGATTCCCTTGATCGCCTGGTCGGTGACCTGCTCGCCCCAGCTGGGACCGACCAGGTCGGCGTTGACGCTCTGGGTACGGACGCCGAGTTCGTCGGCGAGCGCCTCACGTGTCTTGCCGGACTCCTGGGTGTCGAGGCCGGTGACCTGCACCCGCAGCGCTCCGCTGCCGAGACGCTGGACGTCGGCCCCGCGGCCCGAGGTGTCCTCGGCGATCTCCCGCGCCTGCTGCTCGGACATCGAGGTGGAGGGGGTGGTGAAGACCGCTCCGCCCTGGAAGTCGATGCCCATGGTCAGCCCCCGGACGCCGAGGCCCGTGAGAGAGATGACCACGAGTGTCAGGGTGACCAGGTACCACAGCTTGCGTCGGCCGATGAAGTCGTACGCGGTTTCGCCCCGGTACAGCTTGGCGCCGAGGTTGCCCAGCCTGGACATCTCAGGCCTCCTTCGGTTCGGCGGAAGTGGTGGTCCGGCGGCGCCCGCGGCCGCGGTGCGGCGGCGACACGCCCAGCCTCTTGGGATCCAGACCGGACCAGGAGCCTCCCTGTGCGAAGTACTTCCGGTTGCCGAGGATCACCATGAGCGGCTTGGTCAGCAGGAACACGACCGCGACGTCGACGGCCGTGGTGAGGCCGAGGACGAAGGCGAAGCCCTGCACGGAGCCGACGGAGACGGCGAAGAGCACGACCGCGGCCAGCACGGAGACCACGTCGGAGACGACGATGGTCCGCCGCGCGTGGGGCCAGGCCCGGGTGATGGCGGAGCGGATGCCGCGTCCCTCCCGGATCTCGTCACGGACCCGTTCGAAGTAGACGATGAACGAGTCGGCGGTGATGCCGATGGCCACGATGGCCCCGCAGACCGCCGGGAGGCTCAGGGCGAACCCGATGGCCGGCCCCAGCAGGGTCATGATCGTGTACGTGAGGATCGCCGCCGCCACCAGGCTGCCGATCGCGACGAAGCCGAGCAGGCGGTAGTAGAAGATCAGGTAGGCCACGACGAGCGCCAGGCCGATCGCACCGGCGATGAGCCCCGCCTGCAGCTGGTCGGCTCCGAGCGTCGGCGAGATGGTGGTGACGTTGCTCTCCACGAAGGTCAGCGGCAGGGCGCCGTAGGAGAGGATGTTGGCCAGGTTCTCGGCCGACTTCTGGGTGAAGCTGCCCGAGATCTGGGCATCGCCCGCCAGTCGCTCGCGGACGCTCGGTGCGGAGACGACCTCGCCGTCCAGCACGATCGCGAACTGGTTCTGCGGCTGCTGCTTGCGGGACAGCTTGCCGGTGATATCGGCGAACGCGTCGCTGCCCTTGTTGTCGAAGGACATGTTGACGATCCAGCCCTGGCCGCGCTGGCTGTCGAAGACCGCGTTCGCGTCGTCGACGTTCTCGCCCTTCACCGCCACGGCGCCGAGGGCGTACTTGTACGGCCGCTGGGTGTCGCAGGCGACGACGGGGTCGTCGGGCCCGGTGCGGGCCGCGATGCGGCCCGCCTCCGCGCGGGCGGCCTTGGTGGAGCAGTCCAGCTTCTTGAGCTTGTCGGCCAGGCCGGCAGGGACCGCCGCGGCCGGGTCCGGCACGTTCGGGGTCGGCTCGGGTGCCGCCGAGCCGGACGGGCTGGGGCTGGGGCTGGGTGAACCGGACGGGTCCGCCTTGAGGCCGTCGGTCACCGCACGCCCCTGCGTGTCGGACGTCGAGCCGGTGTCGGCCTTCCCGCCGGACTTCCCCTCCGCGCCCGGCTTCGTGCCGTCACTCTGCTTGCTGTCGCCCGGCGAGGGCGACGGTGACTGCTTGTTCTTCTTCGACGGCGCGACCGGCGCGAGGGTGAGGACGGGGCGGAAGTTCAGCTTGGCCGTGGTGCCGACCTGGTTCCGCGCCTGCTTCTCGTTGGTGCCCTCGGGGATGTTGACGACGATGTTCTTGCCGCCCTGGGTCTGCACTTCCGCCTCGGAGACGCCGAGGCCGTTCACACGCCGCTCGATGATGCCGACGGCGGTTTTCATGCTCGTCGGGTTGATGGCGTTCTGGGCGCCGGGCTGCTCCTTCGCCGTGAGGGTGATGCTGGTGCCGCCGGCCAGGTCGATGCCCAGCCGGGGAGTCGTGGTGCCGGCGAGGAACATGCCGCCGGTCAGCGCCACCATGGCGATCAGCAGGACGGTCAGGGCCCGTCCCGGCTTTCCCTGGGCGCCCGGGGACCTGCGGCCCTTTTTCGGTGCTGCCACCTTGTCGTCTCTCCTGTCCAGCCGCCCGCGCAGGCCCGGTGGTGGCCGGTGCGCCCGCGCGCAGCGCGAAGTGGTCTGGGAACACCCGAGCGTCCGGGGGCCGGACCGCACGCGGTCCGGCCCCCGGACGGATCGGGGACTACTTGGAGCCGGTGTCGCCCCGCTCGGCGTCGCCCTCCGGGCCTTCGTCCACGGTGGCGTCGGAGTCCTTGGTGAGGTCGGGCTTGCCGTCGCCGGCCTCCGCCTCCTCCGCCGCGGTGAGCTCGGAGGCGTCGTCGGGCACGACCGGTGCCTCGGAGTCCTTGAAGACCTCGGACTCACCGTTCACGATCCGGTCGTACTCCTCGGCCTCCAGAACGGCGCCGACCGCGTTCTTGGCGAAGAGAGAGTGCAGGCCGGGGGCGACCTCGAGGAGGACGGTGTCCTCGTGGACCTCCTTGACGGTGGCGTACATGCCGCCGATGGTCCGGACGCCCGTGCCGGGCTCCATACGGTCGCGCATCGCGGCGGCCTGCTGCTGCTTCTTCTTCGCGGAACGGGTCATCAGGAACATGGCCCCGATGAGCACGATGAAGGGAAGGAGTGTGACGATACTCACGGCGGATAGTCCTTCTCACGACCGCCTGTGAGCGGCCTGATATGCGGGGTGGTCACACCACCCTGTCAAGGGCGGCGTCGGCGGAGTCTAGGCGAGCTGTCGCCGATGGAACAACGTCAAGCATGGCACTGGGGTTCCGGCCGGGGCGACCATGCACCCCATCACACTACGGTCACGCTTGGAAGAGGCCCGGCTGCCCGGTGCTCCCGGGCGCGTTCCCCGGCGGCACCAGCCCGAGATGCTCCCAGGCCGCAGGGGTGGCCACGCGCCCCCGCGGCGTCCGTGCCAGCAACCCCTCGCGGACCAGGAAGGGCTCGGCGACCTCCTCCACCGTCTCGCGTTCCTCACCGACGGCGACCGACAGGGTCGACAGCCCCACCGGCCCTCCGCCGAACAACTTCAGCAGCGCGCCGAGCACGGCCCGGTCGAGTCGGTCCAGGCCCCGCTGGTCGACCTCGTAGACCTCCAGCGCCCGTGCGGCCACCTCGCGCGTGACCGCTCCGTCCGCCCTGACCTGGGCGTAGTCCCGGACCCGGCGCAGCAACCGGTTGGCGATCCGCGGTGTGCCGCGGGACCTGCCGGCGATCTCGGCCGCCCCTTCCGGGTCGGTGTCCACGTCGAGCAGCCGGGCGGAGCGGTGCACGACCTGTTCCAACTCGGCCGGGTCGTAGAACTCCATGTGCGCGGTGAAGCCGAACCGGTCGCGGAGCGGAGGCGGCAGCAGTCCCGCGCGGGTGGTGGCCCCGACCAGGGTGAACGGGGGGAGCTCCAGAGGGATCGCCGTGGCACCGGGCCCCTTGCCGACGATGACGTCGACCCGGAAGTCCTCCATGGCCATGTAGAGCATCTCCTCCGCCGGCCGGGACATCCGGTGGATCTCGTCCAGGAAGAGCACTTCGCCCTCCTGGAGAGAGGACAGCACGGCCGCGAGGTCGCCCGCGTGCTGGATCGCAGGGCCGGACGTCACCCGGATGGGGGCATCCATCTCCGACGCGATGATCATCGACAGCGTGGTCTTGCCCAGACCCGGCGCGCCAGACAGCAGCACGTGGTCGGCTGCCGCCCCCCGCGCCCGCGCGGCCCGCAACATCAGGTCGAGCTGCTCGCGCACCTTCGGCTGGCCCACGAATTCGGCCAGCCTCCCGGGGCGGAGCGCGGCCTCCACCGCCGAATCGTCGTCGTCCGCCTCGGGCCCGACCACCCGTGCATCGGATTCGGCGCCCGCGGCACCGGGCTCGGCGTCGTACCGGTTCATGGTCTCTGCCTCGGAATCGGGTTCGGTGGTCGTGGGCCCGTCCGCCGCCATGTCAGCGGGCCCGGTTCAGGCTCTGCAGGGCGAGCCGCAACAGCTGCGGGACGGCAGGAGGGCCGCTCGTGGCAGCGGCCTCCTCCGCCTGCGGCCGTACCGCCTCGACGGCCTCCTCGGCCTCGCGGGCGGCGTAGCCGAGACCGACCAGGGCGTCGTGCAACTGCTCGCCCCACGACGGCGGGCCGGCCGCGGCGCGGGACGCCGAGGGAGCCCCCGTGCCGCCGCGCGGTTCGCCGAGCCGGTCCTTCAGCTCCAGCAGGAGCTTCTGCGCACCCTTCTTCCCGATGCCGGGGACCGCGGTGAGGGCCTTCTCGTCGCCCGCCGCCACAGCGGTGCGGAGCGCGTCGGGCCGGTGCACCGCGAGCATGGCCTGGGCGAGTCGCGGGCCGACACCGCTGGCGGTCTGCAGAAGCTCGAAGACCTGCCGTTCGTCGTCGTCGACGAATCCGTAGAGCGTGAGGGAGTCCTCCCGCACGACCAGGGAGGTCGCCAGACGGGCCCGATCGCCCTGCCGCAGGCCGGAGAGGGTGTCCGGTGTGCACTGGACGGACATGCCGACCCCGCCGACCTCGATCACCGCGGAGTCCGGCGCGACGGCCGCCACGGGCCCGGAGACGAAGGCGATCATGCGTAGCGGCCTTTCGGTGTGGCACGGGAGGCACGTGGGCCGGTTCCCCGCGCGGCGGCATGGGCCTGCTGCAGACGGTTCAGCGCGGGCGCCCGCCAGATGTGGCAGATCGCCAGGGCGAGGGCATCGGCCGCGTCGGCCGGCTTCGGAGGTGCCTCGAGCCTGAGCAGACGCGTCACCATGGCCCCGACCTGCGCCTTGCCGGCGCGGCCGGTACCAGTGACCGCCGCCTTGACCTCACTCGGTGTGTGGAGGGCGACCGGCAGCCCGCGGCGGGCCGCGCACAGCATCGCCACGGCACTCGCCTGTGCGGTGCCCATGACCGTGCTGACGTTGTGCTGGCTGAAGACGCGCTCCACCGCGACGGTGTCGGGCCGGTGCTCCTCGAGCCACTCCTCCAGGCCACGTTCCACCGCCAGCAGGCGCCGGGCGGTGTCCTCGGCGGCCGAGGTGCGCACCACGCCGACCGCCGCCATCCGCAGAGGTCGGCCCGGCCCGCCCTCGACCACACCGAGGCCGCATCGGGTCAACCCCGGATCCACCCCCAGCACACGCACCTGTGTCTCCCCTTCTCCCGTCGGCCGACCGCCCGTTGCAGCAGGCTACCGAGGCTATCGGGCCGGACCGACAACCCGGCCGGGCCGCGCGGGAGCAGGAGGAACCGGTCGGTCTCAGCCGACCTTCTCCAGCGTGGCGTCGTCGACGTCGTAGTTGGCGAAGACGTTCTGCACGTCGTCGCTGTCCTCGAGCGCCTCGATCAACTTGAAGATCTTGCGTGCGCCTTCTTCGTCGAGCTCGACCTGGACGCTGGGCAGGAAGCTGTTGTCGGCCGACTCGTAGTCGATGCCGGCGTCCACCAGCGCCGTGCGCACCGCGACGAGGTCGGTCGCCTCGCTGATGACCTCGAAGTTCTCGCCCAGATCGTTGACCTCTTCGGCACCCGCGTCCAGCACAGCGGCGAGCACGTCGTCCTCGGAGAGCTCGCCCTTGCGGACGATCACGACGCCCTTGCGGTTGAACAGGTAGGACACGGACCCCGGGTCCGCCATCGATCCACCGTTGCGCGTCATCGCGACACGGACGTCCGAGGCGGCACGGTTGCGGTTGTCGGTGAGGCACTCGATGAGCACGGCGATGCCGTTGGGCCCGTACCCCTCGTACATGATGGTCTCGTACTCGGCGCCGCCGGCCTCGAGCCCGGCACCGCGCTTGACCGCGCTGTCGATGTTCTTGTTGGGAACGGACTGCTTCTTCGCCTTCTGGATGGCGTCGAAGAGGGTGGGATTGCCCTCCGGATCGGCACCTCCCATCCGCGCAGCGACCTCGATGTTCTTGATCAGCTTCGCGAAGAGCTTGCCGCGCTTGGCATCGATCACGGCCTTCTTGTGCTTGGTGGTTGCCCACTTAGAGTGGCCGGACACAGCCTCGCTCCTTCACAGTCTGCGACTACTAACGCTGCGGCGATCCTAACGCCCCGCGGTCACACCGCGTCCCGCACCAGAGCGGTGAACGCCTCGTGCACCCGGTGGTCGCCGGTCAGTTCGGGATGGAACGACGTGGCCAGCAGGTTCTCCTGGCGCACTGCGACGGGGTGGCCGTCGTAGGTCGCGAGCACCTCGACTCCGGCCCCCGTGGACTCCACCCAGGGGGCCCGGATGAACACGCCCTCCACCGGACCGCCCTCGATCCCGCGGACGTCCAGGGCCGCCTCGAACGACTCGTTCTGACGGCCGAAGGCGTTCCGGCGCACGATCATGTCGAGCCCCCCGACGGTCTCCTGGCCGGAGCGCGGGTCGAGGATCTTGTCGGCCAGCATGATCATACCGGCGCAGGACCCGTAGGCGGGCATCCCGTCACGGACCCGGGCACGGAGCGGTTCCATCAGCCCGAAGACGTGGGTCAGCTTCGACATGGTGGTGGACTCCCCGCCGGGGATCACCAGAGCCTGGACTTCCGACAGTTCCTCGGGGCGCCGCACCGGGAGCGCCCTGGCGCCCGCACCGGCGAGGGCGGCGAGGTGCTCCCGCACGTCGCCCTGGAGTGCGAGGACCCCGATCACGGGATCGGCGTGATTGCTCAAGGGTCACCTCATCGAATGCATGTCGGTACGGCGGTCCCGGTCCACCGGGACCGCCGTACGGGGACGGGTGTCACCAGCCGCGGGACGCGTACCGCTCGGCCTCGGGCAGAGTGTCGCAGTTGATGCCGACCATGGCCTCGCCCAGGCCGCGGGAGGCGTCCGCGATGATCTTCGGGTCGTCGTAGAAGGTGGTGGCCTTCACGATCGCGGCCGCGCGCTTGGCCGGGTCCCCCGACTTGAAGATGCCGGAGCCGACGAAGACACCCTCGGCACCGAGCTGCCTCATCAGTGCGGCATCGGCCGGGGTGGCGACGCCGCCCGCCGAGAACAGCACCACCGGGAGCTTGCCGAGGCCCGCGACCTCCTTGACGAGCTCGTACGGGGCGCGGAGCTCCTTGGCAGCCGCGTACAGCTCGTTGTGGTCCAGCGCCCTCAGCCGGCCGATCTCGCCGCGGATCTGACGCATGTGGCGGACGGCCTCGACCACGTTGCCCGTGCCGGCCTCGCCCTTGGAACGGACCATGGCCGCGCCCTCGGCAATGCGGCGCAGCGCCTCCCCGAGGTTGGTGGCGCCGCAGACGAAGGGCGTCGTGAAGGCGAACTTGTCGCTGTGGTTGACCTCGTCCGCCGGAGTGAGAACCTCGGACTCGTCGATGTAGTCGACCCCGAGCGCCTGAAGCACCTGCGCCTCGACGACGTGCCCGATGCGGGACTTCGCCATCACCGGGATGGAGACGGCATCGATGATGCCCTCGATCATGTCCGGGTCGGACATGCGGGCCACGCCGCCGTCCTTGCGGATGTCGGCGGGAACGCGCTCCAGCGCCATCACGGCGACGGCTCCGGCGTCCTCGGCGATCTTCGCCTGCTCGGGCGTGACGACATCCATGATCACGCCGCCCTTGAGCTGCTCGGCCATGCCGCGCTTGACGCGGGCGGTGCCGGTCTCGGAGGACGGGCCGGCGGCGGACTCGGACGTGGCGGAAGGCGTGCTCGACACGGTGTGACCTCACTCGACGGGAAAGACGACACGGCCATGGTAGGCCGCTTCCGACACGCTCCCCGAAAGCACGACGGACGGGAAAGAGCCAATCCGAGACGGTGGCCTGTGCCGCGCATCTCCGTCCTGGTCACGCCCCCCGTGCCGGGCCCCGCGCGGAGAGCGCCTCCGGCGGCTCGTCGTCCATCTCGAAGGCCAGAGGGAACGGTGCGTGGCCGGCCAGCCGCAACCATCGGACCGCCCGGTGGCGGCGCAGCGCCCGTGCCGCGCGTACGGCGTCGTTGTGGAACCTCCGCGCCATGGGGACCCTGCGCACCGCGGCGGCCAGCTCCGCGGTCGCCTCCTCCCCGCCGGGGGCGGCGCGGACCTCGTCCACCTGCGCGTGGTCGGCGAAGACGGCCCGCAGTGCCTGGCTCAGCTCGCTCTCCGCGACCTCGCGGTGGTCCTCCTGCGCCTGCCGGGCGTCGTGCGCGGCCTGGTGGAGGACCATGGAGGCGGCCGGGTCGAGCAGCCCGGAGGTCGCGAGCTCCTGGGCCACGGAGGCCCGCCGGAGCAGTTGCGCGTCCAGCGCCGACCGCGCGGCGTCGATCCGGGCGTGCAGACGGTCGAGCCGGCCAGCGGTCCAGCTCAGGTAGACGCCGACCAACGCCAGGCCGAGGACGCTCCAGAGCACAGTGGTCACCGCAGGCATCGTCCTCAGTCCCTCGCCATTCCGAAGCGGGTGCGGAGCCCGGTCCGTTCGTCGGGCGCGACCGCGGCGGCACCGTCGGCCACGGTCTCGTACACCGCGAGAACGTCGGCGCCCACCGTCGCCCAGTCGAAACGCCGCACATGGCGTCCGCCGCGCTCGCGCAGTTCCGTCAGGCGCTCCTCGTCGCCCAGCAGCGCCACGGCACGTTCGGCGAGGGCGTCCGGATCGCCGGTGGGGAAGAGCTCGCCGGCCCGGCCGTCGTCCAGCACCTGGGCGAAGGCGTCCAGGTCGGCGGCGAGCACGGGTGCCGACGACGACATGGCCTCCACCAGGATGATGCCGAAGGACTCACCGCCGGTGTTGGGCGCGACGTACAGGTCGACACTGCGGAGCAGCCGTGCCTTCTCCTCGTCGCTGACCATGCCGAGGAACTCCACCCGCTCGTGCAGCTCGGCCGGCAGTTCGGCGAGGGCCTCGCCCGTGTCCCCACGCCCCGCGATGAGCAGCCGCGCGGCCGGCACCCGGGCCGCGATGCGGGGGAAGGCCCGCATCAGCAGCGGCAGTCCCTTGCGGGGCTCGTCGATGCGCCCGATGAAGCCGATCGTGCCGCCCTGCCACTCGGGGCGAGGCTCGGCGTCGGCGAAGAAGTCCACCTCGACACCGTTGGGGATGACGACCGCGTCCCCTCCGAGGTGTTCCACCAGGGTGCGGCGGGCGTACTCACTGACGGCGATGCGGGCGCTGATCTTCTCCAGGGCCGGCTGGAGAATGGGATAGGCGGCGATCATGGCGCGGGATCGCGTGTTGGAGGTGTGGAAGGTCGCCACGATGGGGCCCTGCGCGGCCCAGCACGTCAGCAGCGCCAGCGACGGGGTGGCCGGCTCGTGGATGTGGAGGACGTCGAAGTCGCCGTCGTTGACCCAGCGGCGCACCCGGGCCGCGGAGAGGAAACCGAAGTTCAGCCGGGCGACCGAGCCGTTGTAGGGGACCGGGACGGCCCGGCCCGCGGAGACCACGTAGGGCGGCAGCGCCGTCTCGTCGTCCGAGGGCGCGAGGACAGACACCCGGTGTCCTCGCCGCAGCAGGTGTTCCGCCAGGTCCCGGACGTGGAACTGGACCCCTCCCGGCACGTCCCAGGAGTAGGGGCAGACGATGCCGATCCTCACGCTGCGCCCCCGCTGCCCGCTGCCGGACGGTGGTCCAGGTCGCGGGACCACAGGCGCTGCAGCATGTGCCAGTCCTCCGGGTGGGCCGCGATGCCCTCGGCGAACGCGTCGGCCATGGCCTGCGTCATCGCCAGCGCCTTGTCGCGACGCGTTCCCGACTCCGGCGGTTCCAACGGCGGGTGGACACGACCTCGCATGACGGGCGTGTCGTCGTACCAGAGAGTGACGGGCAGCAGCAGGGCGCCGGTCTGCAGTGCGAGCACGGCCGGTCCCGCGGGCATCCGGGCCTGCTCGCCGAAGAACTCCACCTCGAGACCGGAGGCGGAGAGGTCGCGGTCGGCCACCAGGCAGACCAGGCCGCCTGCGCGCAGCCGTCGGGCCAGGGTGCCGAACGCCTCGGCGCCCTGGTGCGCGAGGACCTCCATGCCCAGGCTCTCGCGGTAGGCGACGAAACGATCGTAGAGGGACCGGGGCCGCAGCCGCTCGGCGACCGTCGTGAAGGGCGTCCGCAGATGGGTCGTCACCCAGGCACCCGCCAGGTCCCAGTTGGCGAGGTGGGGCAGTGCGAGGATCACTCCCCGGTCGGAGGCGATCCCGTCGGTGAGATGGTGGACGCCGTCGGGGGCGAACCCGTTGCGGACGCGTTCCTGCGACCAGGCGGGCAGCCGGAAGGACTCCATCCAGTACCGGAGATAGGACTGCATCCCGGCCCGCGACAGCTCCTCCAGGCGGGAGGGGGACGCCTCGGGGACGACGCGGGCGAGATTGCGCTCCAGCTGGAGCACACCCTTCCCTCTGCGGCGCCATGCCGAGTCGGCGATACCGCGGCCCAGTCTGCGCGCCGCGGGTTCCGGCAGGCGCTTCACACCGGCCCAGCCGGCGCCGTAGAGCAGGTCGGTGACCCGGCCGTCGAACGCGCCCATCACGCCCCGCTCTCCTGCGGCGGCACCTGGTCCGCCTCGTCCGCCTCGGCGGCTTCCCGCCGCACGGTCACCACACGCTGCCCCAGGGTGACGGCGGATCCGACGGCGACGAGCCACAGTGCGACGGGCAGCAGCCACTCGATGTAGGGGACCCCGAAGTCGTGCAGTCCGGCCAGGCCCGCGGCGACCAGGGACACCACCAGCCGCTCGGCGCGCTCGACCAGCCCGTTGACGCGCACGGGGAGGCCGATGCTCTCTCCGCGGGCCTTGGTGTAGGAGACGACCTGCCCGCTCGCGAGGCAGAACAGACTCACCGCGCACAGGGTCGGGTCGTCGCCGTTTCCGGCGTACCACAGCGTCAGTCCCCCGAAGATCGCCGCGTCGGCGACCCGGTCGAGGGTGGAGTCCAGGAAGGCCCCCCATCGACTGGAACGCCCCAGTTGGCGGGCCATGTTGCCGTCGACCAGGTCGGAGAAGACGAAGAGCGTGATCACGACCGTTCCCCAGAAGAACGCGCCGCGCGGATAGAAGGCCAGCGCCCCCACCACGACCCCCGCGGTTCCGACGAGAGTGACCGCGTCGGGACTCACCCGGAGGCGGATCAGCAGTGCGGCGAACGGCGTGAGGACACGCGTGAAGAACGCACGCGCGTACTTGTTCAGCATGGCCTTCCCGAGTGTTCGATGCCTGACCGGCGGCCGTGGAGCCCCCGGGGGGCCATCGTAGCCAGCGCCCGACTCCCTCCGAGGGGCACCGGGGGACGTCGCGACGTATGGACGCGCACCGATACCGGTGGAAAGCTGAGATTCCGCACATTCTCGCGTCCCGGACGGGACGAGGCGGGCCGGCAGGCGCCGGCCGGAAGGCGGGACACATGGGCGACAGGGCAAGCACCCACCCCGGGTCCGCCGGCAGGGCACCGGCGGCCGACCAACCCTCCTCCCTGCGGAACGTGGTGCTGGTCGGCCACACCGGCGCGGGCAAGACCACGCTCGTGGAGGCGCTCGCGCAGGCCACGGGCGCCGTCACCCGTCCGGGCCGGGTCGAGGACGGGAGCAGCGTCTCCGACCACGACGAGATCGAGCACCGGCAGCAGCGGTCCGTGCAGCTCTCGCTGGTGCCCGTCGAGTGGAACGGCGTCCGCGTCAACCTGCTCGACACTCCCGGGTACGCCGACTTCGTCGGGGAGCTCAGGGCGGGTCTGCGCGCGGCGGACGCCGCCCTCTTCGTGGTGTCGGCCGCGGACGGCGTCGACGGCGCGACCCGCATGGTGTGGGAGGAGTGCGCGGGCGTGGGCATGCCCCGGGCGATCGTCGTCACCCATCTGGACGCCGCCCGTGCGGATTTCTCGGAGATGGTCGAGGTGTGCCGTCGGGTCTTCGGGGCCGACGACCCGGACGCGGTGCTTCCGCTGTATCTGCCGCTCCACGGCGAGGAGACACGGGAGGGGCACGCACCGGTGGCCGGACTCATCGGGCTGCTGTCGCAGCGCATCGCGGACTACTCGACCGGGGAGCGCCGTGAGGCCGATCCCGACCCGGAGCACCTGCCGCTGATCGAGGACGCCCGGGCCAGGCTGATCGAGGGCATCATCGCCGAGAGCGAGGACGAGACCCTCATGGACCGCTATCTGGCCGGCGGGAGCATCCCGCTCCCCACGCTCGTCGCCGACCTCGAGAAAGCCGTGGCGCGCGGCACGTTCCACCCCGTTCTGGCCGCGGCGCCCGCCGCCGAGGGTGCCCGTACGGGCCTGGGCACGGTCGAGCTGCTGGAGCTGGTCACGGGAGGGTTCCCGACGCCCGGGGAACGACCCGCACCCGCTGTGAGCACGCCCGGAGGTGCGCCCCGGCCGCCGCTCTCCTGCGACCCCGCGGGGCCGCTGGCCGCCGAGGTCGTCAAGACCACCTCGGACCCCTACGTCGGTCGGCTGTCCCTGGTGCGGGTGTTCTCCGGGACGCTCCGCCCGGACGAGACGGTCCACGTGTCGGGTCACGGTCTGGAGGACCGTGGGCACGAGGACCACGACGTCGACGAGCGGGTGGGGGCGCTCTCCGCTCCGTTCGGCAAGCAGCAGCGGGGCCTGAGCCACGCCATCGCCGGGGATCTCGCCTGCGTCGCGAAGCTCGGACGGGCCGAGACGGGCGACACGCTCTCCGACAAGGCGGACCCCCTGCTGATGGAGCCCTGGGTCATGCCCGACCCCCTTCTGCCGGTGGCGGTGCGAGCGCGCAGCAAGCCCGACGAGGACAAGCTCTCGCAGGGGCTGGCGCGCCTGGCGGCGGAGGACCCCACGATGCGGTTGGAGCAGAACCCCGACACCCGCCAGGTCGTCCTGTGGTGCCTCGGAGAGGCCCATCGGGACGTGGCGCTGGAGCGACTCCGCACCCGGTACGGCGTCTCGGTGGACACCGTGCCGCACCGGGTGGCGCTGCGGGAGACGTTCGCGACCCCGGCGGACGGCCGCGGCCGCCACGTGAAGCAGTCCGGAGGGCACGGCCAGTTCGCGGTGTGCGAGATCAGCGTGGAACCGCTGGAGGGCGGTTCCGGTGTCGAGTTCGTCGACGAGGTCGTCGGCGGGGCGGTGCCGCGGCAGTACATCTCCTCCGTCGAGAAGGGCGTACGGGCACAGGCCGCGCGCGGGGTGTCCGCCGGATACCCGCTGGTGGACGTGCGGGTGACGCTGCGGGACGGCAAGGCGCACTCGGTCGACTCCTCCGACGCGGCCTTCCAGACGGCCGGGGCGCTGGCGTTGCGGGAGGCTGCCGCGGACGCCCGCATCCATCTGCTGGAGCCGGTGGCGGAACTGCGCGTGGTGGTCGCGGACGAGTACGTCGGACAGGTCATGAGCGACCTGTCGGGCCGACGCGGAAGGGTTGTCGGCACCGAGCAGATCCCCGGAGGGCACACCCTGGTGCAGGCGGAGGCACCGGAGATCGAGATCGGCCGCTACGCGGTGGAGCTGCGCTCGTTCTCGCACGGCACCGGACGGTTCACCCGTTCCTACGTCCGCCACGAGCCGATGCCGCCGCAGGTGGCCGAGCGGGTGCGCGAGGAGCAGAAGACGCCCCGGTGACCGCGTCGCTTCCGCCCCTGTCGTCGGCGGGACGCTCTACGCTGTGAACTGACCGAACATCAGGTGTGCGCGGAACGGCGGCGGGGAAGAACGCTGCGGTCCGCACACTTCACAGACACGGCACAGTGGGGGCACGGTGGCGGGGTTCGAGGACCGCAGCGAGAGCACCGGGGCGACGGGCTACGACTTCTCGCCGGGCGCGGAGGTGCCGATCTCCGGAGCGGCCGGCGGTACGGCTGCCACGCACGCCCTGGCGTCCGCCGCGTACCGCGACGGGCCGGTGACCGACCTGTTGCAGGCGAACGGCGACGCGAAGGTCAAGGAACCGAGACTCACGCTCTTCGAGCCCAACCTGGGCGAGGCGTTCTCCCGCGCCGTGCAGTCGCGGCTGCTGGGCGGCGCCCGGAAGGCCGTGATCCAGTCGTTCGGCAGCGAACCGGCCGTGGTGGTGGAGCACTGTCTGGCGGCCAACCGGATCCGCAAGGAGCGGGACACCCGGCTGACAGTGGTGATGGTCGTCTTCGGGCTCCTCTTCCTTCCCGGAGTGCTGCTGTGGCTCCTCGGCTTCCAGCTGCGCCGTTCGCTGGCCGGCGCGCAGAACAAGCGCGTGGGGAGCTTCGGCATGGCGGCCCTGGCCGCGCTGGGCGTCCTCGGAGTGGTCCTCCTCGTCCGCCTCCCGGTGGACGGCTTCCTGGCGGTGTACCTGCGGCTGATGCTGGTGGCCCCGGTGGTGGGCTGGCTGTGGGCCAAGCGGATCTGCGAGCAGTACGCCAAGGATCTGCGGTCCCGCTGGCAAGGGCTCCTCACCGGTGGCGGGGTCGGTGCCAAGGTCCCGGAGGCCGTGCCCCGCGATCCCGGGGACGCCGCCGCGGAACGCATCCGTGCCAGTCTGCGGAAGCTGAACTCCGAGCAGGCGAGCAACCTGGTCTACTACGCCGGGCCCAAGGGCATTCTGGGCATGGGCACCCGCTGGGGCAGTTGGCAGCTGGCCGAGGAGCTGCGTCCGGCGGAGCCCGGGAAGGACATCGATCCCTTCCGCAGTTGGGACGTCGTACGGGCCATCCAGGACCAGTTGCGGATGCTCGAGCGCACCCCGATGCACACCGGGGGGTTCCCCGCCCCGCAGATCCGCCACTGGATCGTCTCCCCGATCGGTGAGGGCGCCAAGGAGGTCGAGCGCCGCGAGGGCCAGGAGGTCGAAGGCTTCCGCATCAAGGACTTCGAGGTGCAGCGCATCTGCGACCAGCAGCAGTTCGGCAGCGGTGACCGCCACTACCTGGGCGTGCAGTTCGTCCTCTGGGACGGGCAGTTGGTGATCACCATGCTGATCACCGTCACCATGCTCCACCACACGCTGCGCATCGAGGTGACCGGTCATGCCCTGGGGCCGGTGCATCCGCTGTTCACCACCAAGCCGAAGGCGAAGACCAAGGAAGTCTCCAAGAGCATGCGCTTCTGGGAGACCAAGGAGGTCACGCTCCCGTTGGTGGAGACTCCGGAGGTGGTGCGCCTCACGGTGAGAGCGCCGTTCACCTGGTATCCGCCGCTCCTGGACTTCCTCGGGGGGAAACTGACGCTGCCGGAGCCCTTCGGGCTGCGGCACGCCTGGGCCGACAAGCCCTGGAGGCACCGGTTCATGGCCGACGACGCGCTGCGCGCCGCAACGCCGGTGCTGCGCGTGGTGCACGGCGCCACCATCCGGCTGCTGGAGGAGAAGGGCTGCGTCACCAAGCAGTTCGGGACCCGCTCCGACGTGCTGAGCAACCTGGTGCAGGAGGTCGAGCCCCAGCACGCCGACGTCTACGACGCCTGAGACTCTCCGGTACCCGGACGGTGTGGGCCACCGGACGGGCACCGGGGCGGGCGGCACCTCAGTCGCCCGGCCACGCCTCGGCGAGCAGTGCCCGGGTGTCCGCGAGGAGCTGCGGAAGGATGCGGGTGTGGCCCACAACCGGCATGAAGTTGGTGTCACCGCCCCACCGGGGCACCAGGTGCTGGTGCAGATGGCCGGCGATGCCCGCCCCGGCGACGGATCCCTGGTTCATGCCGATGTTGAAGCCGTGTGCGCCGGAAACGCTCCGCAGGGTCGTCATCGCGCGCTGTGTGAACTCTCCGAGCTCGAGGGTCTCGGGGCGGTCGAGCTCGGTGTAGTCGGCCACGTGGCGGTAGGGGACGGTCATCAGGTGACCGCCGTTGTAGGGGTAGAGGTTGAGTACCGCGTAGACCCGCTCTCCCCGCGCGACGACCAGCCCGTCCTCGTCGCTCTTTCCGGGGATCGAGCAGAAGGGGCAGCCGTCGCCCGAGCCCGGGCCGCTGGGTTTGTTCTCCCCCTGGATGTAGGCCATGCGGTGCGGCGTCCACATGCGCTGGAACGCGTCCGGCTCGCCGACCCCGATCTGCTGCTCCGGCTGCTCGCTGCTCATACCGGCCAGCATATGGCGAGGGGCCCCGGCGGTGCTTCCGGGGTCCCTCGCGCCCGCTCCGGCGGTCAGGCGTGCCGCTCGACGGCTTCCTGCAGCTCGTCGAGCGCCTCGGCCCGGCCGACACCGTTCTTCTGGGATCCGTCGCGATAGCGGAAGCTGACGGTGCCCGCGTTCATGTCGTCGTCACCGACGATGATCATGAAGGGCACCTTGGCCTTCTGCGCATTGCGGATCTTCTTCTGCATCCGGTCGGAGGAGGAGTCGACCTCGACGCGCAGCCCGCGCTTCTTCGCCTCGGCGGCGAAGTCCTGCAGGTAGGGCACGTGAGCGTCGCCCACCGGGATTCCGGTGGCCTGGACCGGGGCGAGCCAGGCGGGGAAGGCTCCGGCGTAGTGCTCCAGCAGCACCGCGAAGAACCGCTCGATCGAGCCGAACAGGGCCCGGTGGATCACGACGGGGCGCTGCCGCGAGCCGTCGGCGGCGGTGTAGTGCAGGTCGAACCGCTCGGGCATGTTGAAGTCGACCTGGATGGTGGACATCTGCCAGGTGCGGCCGATCGCGTCCTTGGCCTGAACCGAGATCTTGGGCCCGTAGAAGGCGGCGCCGCCCGGGTCCATCACCAGCTCCAGGCCCTGCTTCTCGGCCGCCTGACGGAGCGCCTCGGTGGACTCCTCCCACACCTCGTCGGTGCCGACGGACTTCTCCGGATCCCTGGTGGACAGTTCCAGGTAGAAGTCGTCCAGACCGTAGTCGCGCAACAGGTTCAGCACGAAGGTGAGCAGGCTGTCCAGCTCGGCCGCCATCTGCTCCCGGGTGCAGTAGATGTGCGAGTCGTCCTGGGTGAACCCGCGGGCGCGTGTGAGCCCGTGGACGACACCCGACTTCTCGTAGCGGTAGACCGTGCCGAACTCGAACAGCCGCAGGGGGAGTTCGCGATACGAGCGCCCCCGTGCATCGAACACGAGGTGGTGCATCGGGCAGTTCATGGGCTTCAGGTAGTAGTCCTGGCCCTCGTCGAGCTGCATGGGCGGGTACATGCCGTCCGCGTACCAGTCCAGGTGTCCCGACTTCTCGAAGAGTGCCGCCTTGGTGGCGTGCGGCGTGTAGACGAACTCGTAGTCCGCCTCCTCGTGACGCCGGCGGGAGTAGTCCTCCATGACGCGGCGGACGATCCCGCCCTTGGGGTGGAAGACGGCGAGGCCGGAACCGATCTCCTCGGGAATGGAGAAGAGGTCGAGTTCGGTGCCGAGCCGTCGGTGGTCGCGCTTCTCCGCCTCCGCCAGGAACTCCAGATGCGCCTTGAGGGCGTCCTTGGTCGGCCAGGCGGTTCCGTAGATCCGCTGGAGCTGCTTGTTCTTCTCGCTGCCACGCCAGTAGGCGGCGGCGCTGCGCATGAGCTTGAAGGCCGGGACGAGCCGGGTGGTCGGCAGGTGCGGACCGCGGCAGAGGTCCTTCCAGCACAGTTCGCCCGTCCTGGCGTCGAGGTTGTCGTAGATGGTGAGCTCACCGCCGCCCACCTCGGCGGAGGCACCCTCCGCTGCCTCTCCCGCGTCTCCCTTCAGACCGATGAGCTCCAGCTTGTACGGCTCGTCGGCGAGTTCCTCACGGGCGTCCTCGTCGGTGGTCACGCGGCGGGAGAAGCGCTGGCCGCGCTTGACGATCTCCTGCATCTTCTTCTCGATGCGCTTGAGATCGTCCGGGTGGAAGGGCTGCTCGACGTCGAAGTCGTAGTAGAAGCCGTCCTTGATGGGCGGGCCGATGCCGAGCTTCGCCTCGGGGAAGAGCTCCTGCACCGCCTGTGCCATGACGTGCGCGGTGGAGTGCCGCAGGATGTCCAGCCCGTCGGGCTCGGAGATCAGGACGGGCTCGACCTCGTCGCCCTCCGCGAGCGGGCGGTCGAGGTCGCGCAGTTCTCCGGCGACCCGGGCGGCGACGACGGAACGGTCGCCCTCGAAGAGAGCGGCGGCCGTGGTGCCCGTGGTCACCACGCGTTCTTCCCGCTCGGAATCGCGTTGGATGATCACACGGACGTCTGTCACCGGTCTCTCCTGCAGGTCGAGGTCGACGGTGGCGGGCTCGATCCCGGCCACCGCGGGAATCGTACCGAGCGCGGCGGGTGTCCCGCCAAAGGCATTCACGCGGCCCGCACACGCGACAGGCCGGTCCGTGAGAACACGGACCGGCCTGCGACGGTCGGTGGGCGATACTGGGTTCGAACCAGTGACCTCTTCGGTGTGAACGAAGCGCTCTCCCGCTGAGCTAATCGCCCGGGTGCGGCCCGGGAATTCCCCGGCGTCCGGCACGAGCAGAACCATACAGTGCGGCTCACTCGTCGTCCAAACTCCGGAGCCTGGCGCACAGTCCACGCCGGCCGGCGCGCATCATCAGCGCGTGGTTCGCGCGCAGCAGTGGCCTCGCCACCACCGCGAGGAGCCCGAGGAGCGGGCGCGTGACGTCGGTGTACTGCTCGAAGTGGACCTCACTGCCGCCGGCCGCTCCGGCACGGACCTCGCAGGTGATCCAACCGGAGAGGTCCCCGTCCATGTCGACGGCGAGCAGCCCCGCCCGCGGATCCCGGCGACGGCTCCTGAGCGTGATCCGGTATTCCAGCGGCAGTACCGAGCGGAGGCGCACACGCGCGGAATTCGGGTCGGCGCCGGAAACCTCACGGATCTGCGGCCACCAGCGGGGGTAGTCCTCGACGGTCTCCAGTGCCGCGTACACACGCTCCGGCGATGCGGGCAGCCGGCGCCAGGCGCTGCGGAAGCGGAAACCGCGCAGCGTCGCGCACATGGCCGCCTCTCCGGGAACAGCGAAGCCGAGCGGCAGGAAAACGTCCGTTTCCCACCACTCGGCAGTACACGGTGGGCGATACTGGGTTCGAACCAGTGACCTCTTCGGTGTGAACGAAGCGCTCTCCCGCTGAGCTAATCGCCCGGGTGCGGCGCCCACATTACCGCATGTCAGGGGGTGCTAATGACCACGTGCGACCGGGGGCCCGCGTCGCACGGCACCCGTGCGCCCTCCCCGGCACGCCGCACGTGGGGCCACCGGGCGAAGCGGAGCAACGCCGTACCCCGCAGACCCGCACACAAACCACCACCGCGGAGTGGATCCGACACCCATCACTCGCATGGCCGTACGAAAAAAATCGCGATGGGCCACGCGAACGACTTGAAGCCTTACAAATCAGTCAGAGGGGTTTACAACCGTCCGGTAAGTGGCATCTCGATTGCGCCGACGTGCGAATCCCCGAGCGCACACTGAGCGAAAGGCCCTGGCGCTTATGAACACCACGGTCAGCTGCGAGCTGCACCTGCGCCTCGTTGTATCGAGCGAGTCATCACTGCCTGTACCCGCGGGCCTGCGGTACGACACGGCGGACCCGTATGCGGTGCACGCCACCTTCCACACCGGTGCCGAGGAGACCGTCGAGTGGGTGTTCGCCCGCGACCTCCTCGCCGAGGGCCTCCACCGCCCCACGGGCACCGGCGACGTCCGTGTCTGGCCGTCCCGCAGCCACGGTCAGGGAGTCGTCTGCATCGCCCTCAGCTCTCCGGAGGGAGAAGCCCTGCTCGAAGCGCCTGCCCGGGCGCTCGAGTCCTTCCTCAAACGAACCGACGCCGCCGTACCACCCGGTACGGAGCACCGCCACTTCGATCTGGACACCGAGCTCTCGCACATTCTCGCGGAGAGCTGAGACTCCCTCCGGTCCACCGCGACCGTCCGACTCGGGGCGACGGCTTGCGGTGGCCGGTGGGCTGCTCGCGCACGGTGGTGCCGTCACCACAGCCCGATGTGGTGACGGCACCACCGTGCGCGCACGAGACGCTAGGCTCGTGCGGCATCGGAACCGCTGAACGCCAGGAGCGACGGTGCAGATCAATCACGACACCCGGTGCGCACTCGACGACATCGTCGACCTGCTGAACACGGCGCCCGAGGGCGACTCCCCCGACGGTCTGCTCTCGGTGGACGATCTGCGCGCCTACGTCGAGCGCAACCGGGTGAGCGACGTCGGGGCCCTCGGCGAGCGCGACCTCACGGCCGTCCGGCAGGTCCGCGACCGCGTGGCGCGGATCTTCGCCGCCGATGACGCACGGAGCGCGGCGGAACTGATCAACGCGCTGGTCGCCGGCGCCGGCACCACACCACAGCTCACCGACCACGACGGCTACGACTGGCACGTGCACTACTTCGCCCCCGGAGCCTCCGTCGCCGACCATCTGGCGGCCGACGGCGGAATGGCGCTGGCCTTCCTCGTGGTTGCGGGCGAGCAGGAGAGACTGCGCCGTTGCGAGGCGCCGGACTGCCGTCGCGCCTTCATCGACCTCTCCCGCAACCGCTCACGCCGTTACTGCGACAGCCGGACCTGCGGCAACCGGCTGCACGTGGCCGCGTACCGCGCCCGGCAGCGGGAATCCGCGGACTCCCACGGGTGACGGGCGCTCCGACGCCGCTCACAGCAGGAACAGATCGTGGGCGCCGCAGAGACCGATGAGGGCTCCGACGACGGCGAGGAAGAGCATCAGCGGTGGCTGCGAGAGCGCGAACAGGCAGCCTCGCGCATCGGCCGGCGCGTCGGGCAGACTCCCGGAGGGAGGGTCGCCAGCGTCGCCGGGCGGGGGCTGGGGATCGCGATGCATGGCGCGCCGATGATCGCGCACCCCCACCAGCCGCGGGCGTACAACACGCCCGTGAGCATCCGGTGTTCGTCAGATCCCGTGCTTCTTCAGGATCGCTTCGACGTCGGAGAAGTCGTCGCCGCCGGTGGATGCCCCGGAACGGCCGCCGGCGCCGTCCTTCGACGCTCGAGCCACCTCACGGCGGTCCCGGCCCGCGGCGACGGCGTTCCCGGCACCTTCCGGCGAGCCCTCACCGGTCACCGCGGCGGAGCGACGGCCGGCAGCCACCCGGGCCGCGACGTACAGCACGACGGCGACGGCGAGCAGCGCGAACCCGGTCCAGACGACGGGATCGAGGACGAGGTCCGCCGCCCACCGGGCGACGGCCCGTCCGACATCGGCGGCGAGAGAGATCAGCCCGGCCAGGGCGAGCCCGATCGGGAGCAGCGCGAAGGCGGCGACGCGCGTCGCCGCGACGAACCGTCGCCGGAAGGCGGTCAGCAGGGCGACGGCCAGTCCGGCTGCGGAGAGAGCGGCGCACACGGTCGTGGAGAGCATGTCTCCATCGTGCCTCGCCGCGGGGCCGTGCGGCCATGCCTGCGGCCGTCGCCGCGTCGGATCTCAGGGAGATGTCCGGGTCCGCCCTCCGGGGAGCGGGTGCGAGACTGTCCGACCATGAACACCTCTCCCGCCTCCGGATCCCCCGCCCCCGCACTCGATGTGTGGTGCGAGCTCCAGTGCCCCGACTGCCACCGGGCTCAGGCCGACCTTCGTGCGCTGCGCGAACGGTACGGGGACGCCCTGGAGATCCGCTTCCGGCACTTCCCGCTGGAGAAGCACCGGCATGCCTACGCCGCGGCGCAGGCGGCGGAGGAGGCCTTTGTCCAGGGACGCGGCGACGCGTACGTGGAAGCGGTACTGGAACGCAGTGGCGAGCTGGACGACCGCGGCGAGGAGCTGCTGCTGGAGGTCGCCGACGGGCTGGGCCTGGACCGCGACGAGATGGAGAGTGCGCTGCTGGACGGCCGGCACCTGCTGGCGGTGGACGCCGACCACGCGGAGGGGAGTGCGCTCGGGGTCACCGGTACACCCACCTACCTCATCGGCGGCAGGCGGCTGGACGGCGGGAGGAGCCGGGACGGGCTGCGCGAGCAGATCGAGGAGATCGCGGACCGGCTGCTGAACAGGAGCTGACGGGCCGAGCCGGAGGCGTCACACCAGAGACTTGTCCAGGTGGCGGGCGACGGTCCGGTAGCCGAGCGCGTTCCACGGGGTCTCGTCGTCCTGGGTGTCGTCGGCCCCGCCCTCGGCAGCCGGGCACGGCACGGCGGCCCCCAGCCCCAGGCGGCCCGCCTTCCGGCACACTTCCTCGGCCGCCAGCAGGAGCGCGCGGCCGTGACCGCGCCGGCGGTACTGCTCCCCGACCCTTACCGAGTGGATCCAGGCGCCCGCATCGGCCACCCGGGGCGGTGCCTCGAGTGACAGCAGCAGCGTTCCGACGGCAGTGCCCCGGTGGTGGAGCACGTACGGGACGGGTTCCTCGGGGGCACCCCCGTCCTGCGGCACGAGGCGGCAGTCCGCCGGCAGACCCGGACCGTGCGCCGTGAGCGGCTTGCGGACCTCGCGGGCGTGCTCGACGTACCCGAGGGTGCGGGCCAACCGCAGCGCAGGAGCGGCCCGGTCCGGCACGCGGATGCCGACGCGGCGGCATCCCCAGTCGCGCAGCACCTCCTCCGCGACGAGAACGGCGACCGTCGCCCGGCCCCGGCGGCGGTCCGTCGCGTCCACCTCGAGGTCGGTGATGCCGCCTTCACGGCAGTCGCCGCGGCCCTCGGCCCACAGCCGCACGCCTCCCGATCGGCGCCCGGAGTCGAGGATGTCGTAGGTCCGCGAGCGGGCGCCGGCGGCCGCGCCGGGTGACGGTCGCTCCTCCGGACCGGCCGCTCTGAGCGTGGTGGTCACCGGCTCACGGATCCGGGTGGGCGGCGGACCGCTCGTCGAAGAGCCGCATGGCCTTGGCGGTGACGGGACCGGGAGCGCCATCGAGGAGTCGGTCGCCGATGCGGTGGACCGCCTGGACGTCACGGAGGGAGGAGGTCAGGAAGACCTCGTCCGCCCAGTGGAGGACGTCGAGGGGCAGGTCGGTCTCCCGCGCGCCCGCCCATTCGGCGACCAGGGCACGGGTGATGCCGGCCAGGCAGCCGGAGGCCAGGGGCGGCGTGTGCAGTTCGCCGTCCAGGACGACGAAGACGTTGGAGCCGGTGCCCTCGCAGAGCCGGCCGGCGGTGTTGGCGAAGAGAGCCTCGGAAGCACCTTCCTGCCGGGCCCGTGCGAGGGCGACGACGTTCTCCCCGTAGGAGGTGGTCTTCAGGCCTGCCAGCGCACCGTGCTCGTTACGCGTCCACGGCACGGTGACGACGGCTGTGCTGTCCGGCCGCCGACCGGTCTCCCCGAGCGCGACGACCAGGGTGGGACCCGCGTCCCCGCGGTCGGAGCCGAGCGGCGAGCGCCCGCCGGTGTAGGTGATCCGCAGCCGTCCCAGCGGCGCGGGATGGGCTTCCAGCACCGCGGCGCAGGCACGGCGGACCTCCTCGGGGTCGGGCTCCGGAAGTCCCATGCCCCGGGCGGACACGGCGAGGCGGTCGAGATGCCGGGTGAGGGCGAAGGGAACGCCCCGGGTGGCCTTGACCGTCTCGAAGACACCGTCGCCGACGGTCAGTCCGTGGTCGAACACGGAGACGTGTGCGTCCTCGACGTCCCGCAGGGCTCCGTCCAGCCAGATCCTCACGTCGCGGTCCTCTCGTGGTGCGTGCCCGGCACGGCCGGGCCCGGGTCTGTGTCCGACGCTACCGCGAGCAACCGGGCGGCTTTGAGCTCGGTCTCGGCCCATTCCCGCTCCGGGTCGGAGCCCCAGGTGATGCCCGCACCGGTACCGAAGCGCAGCACGGGCCCGCCGGCGGCCCCGCGGTCGATCCAGAAGGTCCGGATGCCCACGGCCAGCTCTCCGGTGCCGCGGTCGGCGTCGACCCAGCCGACACCGCCGCAGTAGGGGCCGCGCGGGGCGGTCTCCAGGGCGCGGATGATCCGCATGGCGCTGCTCTTGGGGGCTCCGGTGACCGACCCGGGCGGGAAGGTGCCCTCGAGGAGACGGGCCCAGACCGGGGATTCCCGGTGGCCTCCCACCCGGCCGCGCACCGTCGAGACCAGGTGGACGAGCCCCGGGTGTGCCTCGACGGCGCACAGGTCGGGCACCGTGACCGTTCCCGGATCGCACACCCGGCCGAGGTCGTTGCGGACCAGATCGACGATCATGACGTTCTCGGCGTGGTCCTTCTCCAACAGGTCGGCGGCAGTGCGGCCGGTGCCCTTGATGGGGCCGGAGGTGACCGTGCGGCCCTCGCGGCGCAGATACAGCTCGGGCGAGGCGGTGGCCACCTCGACGCCGTGCGCGGGGAGTCGGACCGTACCCGCGTACGGCGCCGGGTTCCCGTCCGCCAGCAGGGCCCCGAGTGCGTCGATGTCGGAGTGTTCCGCGCGCGGATCGGGCAGGCGGGCGCTGAGGACCCGGCACAGGTTCGCCTGGTAGACGTCGCCGGCTGCTATGTGCTGCCGGATCCGTCGCACACCCGCGGTGTAGGCGGCACGGTCCAGCGAACTGAGCCAGACCTCCGGTCCGGGACCGCGCCAGCGTCCGGTGGGCCGGGGTACGGGGTCGGGGCGCACATCACCGAACCGGGCACAGGTCAGGCCACCCTCGAAATCGGCGACGACGGCCCACCACCCCCGGGAGTCGAGGGCGGCCGGGTCACTGGTCACCTCGCGCAGATCGGTGGCGAGGAGCCCGCCGAAGCGGGCGAGAGGGGACGGATCGCGCACGCGTACGAGTGTAGGAGGCGCACGTCGGCGACAACGCTGTGCGAACGGAATTTGAGCTGCGCCCGGAATCCGATAGAGTTCATGGCGTCGCCGGGTCGCACCACACACCCCGGGGACGGGTTCTCCCCGGGTTCGCCCCGGGAAGACTCAGGCGGACGTAGCTCAGCTGGTAGAGCATCACCTTGCCAAGGTGAGGGTCGCGAGTTCGAATCTCGTCGTCCGCTCGGATGGGGGCCCTGCGGCCCCTGCCATGGTGGAGTGGCCGAGAGGCGAGGCAACGGCCTGCAAAGCCGTCTACACGGGTTCAAATCCCGTCTCCACCTCGGACGATTAGCTCAGCGGGAGAGCGCTTCCCTGACACGGAAGAGGTCACTGGTTCAATCCCAGTATCGTCCACTGCACCAGCGGTCCGCCGTCGCCCCTCGGCGGCGGACCGCGAGTGGTCCCGCGCGATTAGCTCAGCGGGAGAGCGCTTCCCTGACACGGAAGAGGTCACTGGTTCAATCCCAGTATCGCGCACGCATGTCCCGGACGATTAGCTCAGCGGGAGAGCGCTTCCCTGACACGGAAGAGGTCACTGGTTCAATCCCAGTATCGTCCACTCCTCGAGGAGCCCCCGGCCGCCGCGGCCGGGGGCTTCTTGCGTGCGGATGCCGCAGGCCGGCCCGCACGCCGCTTCGTCGGGATCCTCAGGAGGAGAACAGCATCCTGCCGAAGCCGCGGTGCCCGTGCCCGTGGTGTGTGCGGTGCGGGGCTCCCCAGGCGGGGCCGGAGGGATAGGGCTGCGGCGCGTGACCGGTGGGAGGCGGAGGCGGAGGCGCCTGGTGCGCCCACTGGGACTCGAACGCGCTCAGGGCTTCGAGTTCGCCGTAGTCGAGGAAGATCCCCCGGCATCCGCTGCACTGCTCGATCTGCACCCCGTTGCGGTTGTACGAATGCATCGGTGCGCGGCACTTGGGACACTGCATCGTCCGACTCATCTCCTCACCCGTCGACTTGACCGGTTCACCAGCCTACGTCCGCACAGAGCGGGAAAGTTCGACGATTCTGCTACAGGAGTCCACTAGTGCGGACTCGTCCTCGTCGAGCGGACGGCGTTCCCGCGCCGCCCGCTCGAGAGCGAGCGCGGCCGACTGCACGGTCAGGGCCCGCGCGGGGGTATCCAGCCAGGGCCACGGGTCGGCACCGGTCTCACGGTGCCGCCGGTATCCCGCGAGCAGCGCCTCCCACGCGGCAGGAGGCAGCAGACCGGCCGCGGTCCAGGCAGCGGGGCGCGCCAGATCCCATGCGGGGTCGCCGACGCCGAGATCGTCGATGTCGATGAGGTGCCACTCCCCCGACGGCCCCGGATGGCGCACGAGCTGCCCCAGATGGAAGTCCCCGTGGCACAGTGCGCGGCCTCGGTCGGCGGGCGGCTCCTCCTCTCCCCGGCACCAACGCGGCAGTCGGGCCCAGGCCAGCTCGACGGTGGTCCGCGCGGCAGCCGGTGGCGGAGGGTCGGCGGCACGCAGACGCGCCACGGCCGCTGCGGCCCGGAGGGGGCCACGCATGCGGGGCAGCGGGCCGACCCGTGCCCGGAGCGGAGCGAGCCCCACCGAATGGAGTCGGCCGAGCAGTGCGCCCGCCTCGGTCCAGGGCGCGCGGGCGGGAGAGTCGGGATCGACCGGCGGGCCGTAGGGCCAGACGGTCGCGGAGCGGCCGTCCACTTGAACGGCTTCGACGGGCGCTACGGGCGCCAGCAGCACCCCCTCCAGGGCCGGGTCGGCGGCGACCCGGAGCCGGGTGGTCAGCGCAGCCGGGTCCGTTCCGGCGGCATGGGCCTTCGCCACCGTGTCCCCGACTCTCACCACCGTGCCGTCGGAACGGTCCGCGAGCAGGATCGGCTCCCCCGCGGCGGCCGTGCCTCCCTCGGCGAGAGCGGCCAGACTTTCCGGCGGCACACGGCCCGGGCCTGCGGGACGGACAGGGTCTGGCTGCATGCGCCGGGATGCTACGCGCTCACGGCGGGCGGCGGCAGCGCGGAGCCCGGGCAGCTCCCCAGCTGCCCGGGCTCGTGAGTCGTCCGCCGTGCCCCGTCCCCACAGGGCCGGATGCCGGATGTCCCCGGCCCGGGCCGCTTTCCCGGGCCCGCTGGGGCTCAACGCCCCAGCATTCCGGCCACGGACGACGCTTGGGTGAGCACTGCTTCGACCCCGCCGAACAGCACGGCGAGCAGTGCGGCCGCAGGAACGGCCATGGCGACCGCCACCAGCGGGTGGCGGTGTCCGCCGGTGCGTCTGCCGACGGCCCCTGCCGTGGCAGTCGACCACCGGCCCCGGAGCGCGATCCGCTCTCCCGTGGAGGCCATGGGCCCTCTCCCCCGTCCGTATCGGGGCGGCGGACGTCGGATCCCGGGGGACGAGTGCTGCGCCCGCCGCTCGGCCCCACGCTAGGCGCATCCGGGCGGTGCGGGCCTCCTGCCTGCGTACCGACCGTGAGGCATCCCGGAGGATGACACCGAGGGCCCGTGTACTCCGGAGGGTGGAGGAGTCCGGTGCGTCCCGGAACTGCGCGTACCCGGCGGGGAGCGAGTCGTGAGGTGGTGATGTCTCTCACGGCGGGAGGTCCCGGACGGCCGGGAGACGGTCGCCCGCCGCGCTGCTCCCGCCGACGGGGCGAGACGGTCGGGCGGCCGTACTCGGACGCTCAAGCCAGCCTGTATCGCGCCCTGTTGACCTCGTGTCCCCTGCGTTCCCGGACTTCTGCCGTGCCCACGGGACGTCACCCTGCACACCCGGCCGCGACCTGACGGCGCGTGCGCCGCTCTCGTGGGGCGGCACCGTCAGTCCGTAAGCTGTCCCCGTCAGCAACGCACGGAGCGGACGGGGCGTCCCGCCGGAGGTAGGGGAACGACATGGCGATGATGCGGCTCCGGCGCGAGGACCCGCGAGTCGTCGGCTCCTTCCGTCTCCATCGGCGTCTCGGCGCCGGTGGAATGGGAGTGGTCTACCTCGGTTCGGACAAGCGCGGGCAGCGCGTCGCCCTGAAGGTGATCAGGCCCGATCTCGCCGAGGACAAGGAGTTCCGGTCCCGCTTCGCCCGTGAGGTGTCCGCCGCACGGCGGATCCGGGGCGGCTGCACCGCGCGGCTGGTGGCCGCGGATCTGGAGGCCGGGCGCCCCTGGTTCGCCACACAGTACGTTCCCGGGCCCTCGCTGCACGACAAGGTGACCGAGGGCGGTCCGCTGCCGGCCTCGCAGGTCGCGTCGATCGGCGCGGCACTCGCCGAAGGGCTGGTGGCGGTCCACGAGGCCGGAGTGGTGCACCGGGACGTCAAACCGTCGAACATCCTGCTGTCCCCGAAGGGGCCGAGGATCATCGACTTCGGCATCGCGTGGGCGACCGGGGCCAGCACCCTGACCCACGTCGGCACCGCCGTCGGCTCGCCCGGGTTCCTCGCTCCGGAACAGGTCCGCGGGGCATCCGTCACACCCGCGACCGACGTGTTCTCGCTCGGAGCGACGCTCGCCTACGCCGCCACCGGGGACTCCCCGTTCGGGCAGGGCAGTTCCGAGGTGATGCTGTACCGGGTGGTGCACGAGGAGCCGCAGTTGCACAACGTGCACGCCGCACTCGCACCGCTCGTCGAGGCCTGCCTGGTGAAGGCGCCCGAGGAGCGGCCCAGCACGCTGCAACTGTCGATGCGTCTGAAGGAGATCGCGGCACGCGAGGCCCGCGGCATGCCGGAAGCGGCGGGGCCGACGGAGACCCGCGTGCCCGCGGGGCGCCGCCCCACCGGCCGTCAGGCGGAGGAGTACGCCCGCCAGCACACCGCGCGGGACGGCGGAGGCACGCTGCCGGACGCCCCGGCCGCGTCCGCGGACGAGCGACAGCGCAGTGAGCGGCGGCCGGCGCCGCGGAGCACGAAGCGGCGCGCCCGCGCGCGGCGCTCCACCACGGCACGCGGCGCGCGCACCGGCACGTCGGGCACGGCATCCGGCCGGCGCCCCGCGTCCCGCCCGGCCCCCCGCACCGGGGCGGACCGCAGGCTGCTGCGGCAACGACTGGTGGTGTTCGTGACGGTGACTCTGCTGGTGGCGCTGGGGATCGCGGCGGCCCAGGGCTGCCAGAGTTCCCTCGGCGGCATCGGCGCCCCTGCCCCGCAGGACGTGCGGTCCGGCGCAGGCCCCGATGTCCGGCTTCCGGCGTCGTCCCGACCGGGTCAGGAGACGGCGTAGAACGCGACCGCGGCCGCGGCCGCCACGTTCAGGGAGTCGACGCCGTGCGCCATCGGGATGCGCACCCGCCGGTCGGCTGCCCGTTGGGCGCGCAGAGAGAGTCCGTCGCCCTCCGCTCCCAGCATCACCGCGAGCGGGCGCCCCTCGCGGACCGACGCGACGTCACCGAGCGGCTCGGCCGATGCGTCGGGAGTGAGGGCGAGTACGTCGAGTCCCGCTTCCCGCACCGTTCGCAGGCCCTGCGGCCAGCCGTCGAGGCGCGCGTAGGGCACGGCGAAGACGGCGCCCATGGAGACCTTGACGGAACGCCGGTAGAGCGGGTCGGCGCAGGACGGCGACAGCAGCACCGCGTCCATCCCGAGCGCGGCGGCGCTGCGGAAGACCGCACCGATGTTGGTGTGGTCGTTGACCGCCTCCATCACCGCGACCCGCCGGGCGGTGGCCAGCAGGTCGGCGGCCACCGGCAGCGCCTTGCGCTCCATCGAGGCGAGCGCCCCGCGGTGCACGTGGTACCCGGTGACCCGCTCGGCGACCTCCGGCGGGACGACGTACGCGGGCGCTGCCGTCTCCTCGACGACGTCCTGCATCGTGGCGGCCCACTTGGGCGTCAGCAGCATCGACCGCATGCGGTACCCGGCCCGCACCGCGCGGCGGATCACCTTCGCGCCCTCGGCGATGAACAGGCCCTCCGCCGGCTCGCGGCGGCGCCTCAGTTCGACGTCGGTGAGGTCCGTGTAGTCGTGGAGCCGCGGGTCGTCCGCGGACTCGACGGGCACCGGCAGCGGCATGGCGCCTCAGCCGTCCGTTCCGAGGCCGACAACGGGGCCGATGACGATCACGGCGGGCGGCCGTATGCCGTGCTCGGCGACGGCCCCGGCGACGTCCGCGAGCGTCGCGTCCACACGTAGCTCGGTGGCGGTCGTGCCCTCCTGGATCACGGCGACCGGGGTGCCCGGGTCCCGCCCGTGCTGCACCAGGGTGTCGGCGATGGCCCCGATCCGCTCGACCGCCATCAGCACGACCAGTGTGCCCTGCATCCGGGCCAGGGCCGGCCAGTCGACCAGTGACTGCGGGTCGTCGGGCGCGAGGTGGCCGCTGGCGACGGTGAACTCGTGGGCGACGCCGCGGTGGGTCACGGGGATGCCGACCGCGGCGGGCACACTGATTGCGCTGGTGATCCCGGGCACCACGGTGACGGGGACGCCCTGGCGCGTCAGCTGCTGGACCTCCTCCATGCCGCGGCCGAAGACGAAGGGGTCCCCGCCCTTCAGCCGCACCACGAACCGGCCCGCTCGGGCGTGCTCGACGAGGGTGTCGTTGATCGTCCGCTGCGCCATGGCACGCCCGTAGGGGATCTTCGCGGCGTCCACGACCTCCACGTGCGGCGGGAGTTCGTCGAGCAGATCACGGGGCCCCAGCCGGTCCGCGACGACGACGTCGGCCTCGCTGAGGAGGCGGCGGCCCCGCACCGTGATCAGGTCGGGGTCGCCGGGCCCCCCTCCGACGAGTGCGACTCCCCCGCTCCTGTCGCGACGGTGCGGCGCCCCGATGGATCCGTCGCGAAGTCCGTCGACGATCACGTCGCGCAGTGCGGCGGAACGGCGCGGGTCCTGTCCGGTCAGGACCGCCACGGTCACACCGGCGGTTCGGCCCGTCGCAGGAGTCCAGGCCGTCGCCGCTTCGGCGTCGTCGCTCCGGACGGCCCACACCCGGTTGGCCTCGGCCTCGGCGGAAGCAGCCGCGTTGGCGGTGTCGTCGTCCGTGGCGATGAGGGCGTACCAGGCATCGGCGAGATCGCCCTCCCGGTAGCGCCGGGGCTCCCAGGCGATCTCCCCTGCATGTGCCATGGCCTCGACGGAGGGCGTGGCCGACGGTGAGACGACGGTGATGTCCGCCCCCGAGGCCACGAGGGCCGGGAGCCGCCGCTGGCTGACGGTACCGCCGCCGAGCACCACGACGCGGCGCCCGGCCAGGCGCAGGCCGACGGGATAGGCGGGGGTCTCGGGCATCGCGGTCGGCTCCTTGCGAGTGGCGCGGCGCCGCTGCGGCGTCGGAGCGGCGGAAGGACTACGGGCGGCGGGCGGACGCGGTCGCGGCGTACAGCGCCGCTTCGTGCTGCCGATCAGCTTATGGGGCGGGCGGGGCGGTTGCTGTGCCCGGGACCACGTCCCCCCGGTCCGGGTCCGTCACGCACGGAGCCGGACCGGGGCCGGGGTCAGTTCTTCTCGGTGACACCTGCGGAGTCGAACGTGGCGACCTCGTGCATCGCCCGCGCCGCGCTCTGCACCAGGGGGAGCGCCAGCAGGGCTCCGGTGCCCTCGCCGAGCCGCAGGTCGAGGTCGATCAGCGGCCTGAGACCGAGCTTGGTGAGCGCTGCCACGTGACCGGGTTCCGCGCTGCGGTGCCCGGCGATGCACGCCGCGAGGGCCTCCGGGGTGATCTGCCGCGCGACGAGGGCCGCGGCCCCGGCACTCACCCCGTCGAGGAGCACCGGCGTACGCAGCGAGGCGCCGCCGAGGATGAGTCCGGTGAGCGCCGCGTGCTCCAGCCCTCCGATGGCGGCGAGCATACCGATCGGGTCCGAGGGGTCGGGCCGGTGGAGTTCCAGGGCACGGCGTACGACCTCGACCTTCCGCGCATGGGTGTCGTCGTCGATTCCGGTACCCCTGCCCGTGACCTCGGCCGGGTCGGCTCCGGTGCAGGCGGCGATCAGGGCGGCGGAGGCCGTGGTGTTGGCGATGCCCATCTCGCCGGTGACGAGGGCCTTGTTCCCCGCGGCCACCAGGTCGCGTGCGGTTTCGATGCCGACCTCGACGGCCCGCAGCACCTCCTCCTGGCTGAGAGCGGGGCCCTGCGTCATGTCAGCGGTGCCGGCCCTCACCTTGCGGGGCAGCAGCCCGGGTGCCGTGGGCAGTTCGGCGGCCACTCCCACGTCGACGACGCAGACCTCGGCACCCACCTGGGCGGCGAACGCGTTGCAGACGGCTCCTCCGTTGAGGAAGTTGCCCACCATCTGCCCGGTGACCTCCTGCGCCCACGGTGTCACCCCTTGGGCGTGGACGCCGTGGTCACCGGCGAAGACGGCCACCGCGGCGGGCTCGGGCACAGGCGGGGGGCACTGGCGCGACAGCCCGCACAGCTGGGCGGAGATGATCTCCAGCATGCCCAGCGCACCGGCGGGTTTCGTCATGCGCTTCTGTCGTTCCCATGCCTCGCCGAGCGCCTTGGCGTCGAGCGGACGGATCCGCTCGAGCGTCTCGGCGAGGAGATCGTGCGGTTCCGCACCGGGGAGTGCCCTGCGGCCGTAGGACTCCTCGTGCACCACCCAGGAGAGCGGTCGGCGCTTGGACCAGCCCGCCTGCATCAGCTCGGGTTCCGAGGGGAACTCGTCGACGTAGCCGATGCACAGGTAGGCGACCACTTCCAGGTGCTCGGGCAGCTCGAGGACGCGGACCATCTCCCGCTCGTCGAAGAAGCTGACCCATCCGACGCCGAGGCCCTCGGCCCGTGCCGCGAGCCACAGGTTCTCCACCGCGAGTGCGGAGGAGTAGGGCGCCATCTGGGGCTGCGTGTGCCGTCCGAGGGTGTGGCGGCCCCCTCGAGTGGGGTCGGCGGTGACGACGATGTTGACCGGGGTGTCGAGGATGGCCTCGATCTTCAGTTCCTTGAACTGCTTCGCGCGTGCCTTGGGGAGCGACTTGGCGTACGCCTCCCGCTGTGCCACCGCGAGTTCGTGCATGGATCGCCGGGTCTGCTCCGAACGGATGACCACGAAGTCCCACGGCTGGCTGTGCCCGACGCTGGGTGCGGTGTGGGCGGCCTCCAGAACCCGGAGCAGCACGTCGTGGGGGATCGGGTCGGGGCGGAATCCGTTCCGCACGTCCCGCCTCTCCCGCATCAGCCGGTGGACGGCCTCCCGTTCGGCCTCG
Source organism: Streptomyces callyspongiae (assembly GCF_047200695.1). Lineage (NCBI taxonomy): Bacteria > Bacillati > Actinomycetota > Actinomycetes > Kitasatosporales > Streptomycetaceae > Streptomyces > Streptomyces callyspongiae. Next base: position 157,986 of record NZ_JBJZOM010000005.1, on the reverse strand, counting down.
TCGTACCCCGGCGCGGGGCCGGTGGCCCCGGGGCCCGCCGGGTCCTGCGGCGCACCGTCGTCGGGCTCCGAGGGGAGGTCCTCCTCGTGGTGCGACCGGAGCGTTCCCTCTTCGGGGGCATGGCCGTCGGACGTTTCCGCGGCGTCCTCGGGGGCTGCCGGTCCGTCCTCGGAGTCGTCCGCCGTCGCGTCGCCGGACGCGGCAGGAGCCTGCTCCTCGACGACCGGCTCCTCGACCGCCTGCTCCTCGGCGGGGGCCGTGGCGGTGACGTGCACGGCGTCTTCGGGGAGGTCCGCCGGGGCGGAGTCCGGTGCTCGGTGCTCGGCGGGCGCCTCCACGGAGACGTCCTCGTCCTCGAGCGGCGGCACGGCATCGGCCGGCTCCGTATCCGGCGCCTCGCCCGGGCTCCGGGCCGCTCCGGCGACGTCGCCGGGAAGTCCGGCCCCGGGAGGGGAGGCAGCCTGGTCCGGGGCAGGCGCACTGCTGTCGTCCGGCAGCCCCGCCTGCTCGGCTTCCTGCACGATCTCCGGGGCCGCAGGGTCCGCGGCCGGGGAGGGGGCTCCTTCTCCGTCGTCGGCCGGGAGCGCCTCCGGGAGGGGCTCCACTGCCACGGGTCCTTCCGGCTCGGCGGGGTCCCCGGCCGCCTCCTGCGGCGCTTCCTCCGCAACGGCGGGTGCCCCGGGCTGCGGGTCCGGCGCGGCACCGTCCGGCTCCGCGTGGGCGGATGCCGATTCCGCGTGCGGAGCGGGACCGTCCTCGCCCGTCGCGGCGTCCGCCCCCTCGGAGGGGGCCACCACCGGCGCCGGATCGGCGCGGTCGGCCGGTGCCGGGTCCTCGACCCCGGTCACCGGCACGGGGTTCCGGGCTGCGGGGGGTTCGGGCACGACGGGCTCCTGGACGGCCTCGGCGGCCGGTCCCTGCTCGCCGGCAAAGGCCCCGGGGAGAGGCATTGCGGCCTCGGCTGCGGCAGCGTACGGAGCGGCTGCCCCCGGCGACTCGGGAGGTGCGGTGTGCACGAAAGACCCGGCCTCCGGGGCATCCTCCATCGGACGGACCGCCTCATCGCCGGGTGCAGGGCCGGACTCGGCCGGCTGCGGAGCGGGCGGCATCTCCGGAGGCGCCGGCTGCACCGGGGCGACGTCCGGCTGCGGCTCCAGCTCGACCGCCGGCATCGGTTCGTCCTCCGGGGCCGGAGGCGGCACGGCCACGTGCGCGACGTTCTGCGGCCGACCGGCCGTCGGCGGTGAGCTCGGCCCCCGATCCGCCAACGTCCTCACGGCTCCCGACTGTTCCGGAACCGGCGGCCCGAGGTGGAGCGGGCGCCGGGGAGCACCGGTGGAGGACGCGGACTGCCATGGCTGGGCGGACTGCTGCGACGGCATTCCGGAGGAGCCCGACTGTCCCTCGCCCCAGGCCCCCTGAGCGCCCGGCATCAGCAGGTCCTCGTCGTCACCGACGTCGGCGGACTGATCGACCTCCGGATCCGCGGCGGCATAGGCACCGTGAGCGGCTGGCGCCGCGTGCGGCTGCTGCGCCTCCGCGTCCGCGTGCCCGGGCTGCTCCTCGCCCGGGAACCGGCCGGTGTCGGTCATGCGTACCCCTCGCCCATCCGTAGTCTCCTTCCACCCCGGCGGACCGCCGCCGCACCCCAGAAGGGAGAACGAGCGCCCGCTCGTTGCGGCACGTGCCCCTGCCGGCACCTTCCGGACATCGGCGGACGAATCCATCCCGGTCCGGGGCGGCACAACGATCCATCAGCCTACCTGGAGCACGCCGCCCGACCGGCCACGGGTGGGTGAGAAGCAGCACTTCGCAGCGGGGGCCCGTCAAGTCGCCCCCGGAGCCCGGAGCATGGCGTCCAGGCGTGCTCAGTCCCGGGCTCCGGAGAGCAGGAAGACGACCGTGCGTTCGGATTCCTCCCAGGACTCGGTGTCCAGTTCGATCGACTGCAGGAGTGCGCACTCGACGACGTATCCACCGTCGGCGAGCGCCCGTCCGAGCGCTTCCGCCTCGTCCCGGTTCGCCGCATGCGTGACGATCCGTTCGGGCCGACGGTCGGCGATCGCGGCGACGGTCCGGACGCCTCCGCCGCCGACCCGCACCACGTCCGGCTCGGGGAGGTCCTCCAGTACCGGAGGCGCTGCCCCGGTGACGGTCTGCAGCGGGACACCGAAGCGTCGGGCCGCCGTTGCGGTGCGGGTGCAGGCGCGGGCGTCGCGGTCCACGGCGATCACTGCGGCGCCGAGGCGTGCCGCCTCGACGGCGAGTGCCCCGCTGCCGCATCCGATGTCCCACACCAGGTCCCCGGTGCGGGGCCCCAGGCGGGCCAGTTGGGCCGCACGAAGCCGGTCGGAGGCGCCGGCGGTGGGCGGCAGCGCGTGCTCCGGGTAGGCGGAGGCCGGAAGGGCCCAGCCGCGCGGGCCGCGTCCACGGGCCGGATCGCTGCCGGCGAGCCGGACCGCCCCCTGGTCGGCAACGCCGTCGCCGGTCGCCGTCCCGCCGACGACGATCACGACGTTGGGATCCCGCCAGACATGGTCCGCCGCCTTCTCCGAGGCGACCACGACGACCTGTTCGGCATCGGTGCCGAGGGCCTCGCAGACGACGAAAGTGCGGTGCACGTCGGGGAGAAGCAGCGCGAGTTCGGCGGGGCCGGCTCCGGGCGAGGTGAGCACGGCGACCTTGGCGTGGGCCCGGCAGACGTTCACCGCACGGCGGAGGGTCCGCCGGGTGGCGGTGACGACCTGCGCATCGTCCCAGGGCATCCCGGCGCGCGCGAACGCCGCGGCCACCGACGACACCGCAGGATGCACCTCGACCTCGAGGCCGAACTCGGGCGCGCGCAGCGTCCGCACGACGCCGAAGTAGCCGGGATCGCCGTCCGCGAGGACCACGGCGGTGCCGCGGTGCCGGGCGATCCGCCGGGCGGCGAGCTCGACACTGCCGAGCCGGACGCGCTCCGCGGTGGTGGGCACCTCGGGGAGAACGAGATGGTGCGCGGCCCCCGCGACGAGGGTCGCGGCGTCCAGGGCCGCTCGGGCCGCGCCGCTCAGCGCGGACCCGTCCCATCCGATCACGGTGACGCGGTCGGCCATCGGCGGGTCACTCCTGTGCGATGCGGCGGGAAGGGCAGAGCGAGACTACCGCCACGTCCGGCCGGGCCGGCCCTCAGGGCCCTCACGACCTCCGTCGTCGCACCCGGGGCTCCGCCTCGTCAGGTCCAGTCCGCGCGGGGCACCGCGCCACCGGCCTGCGCGATGCGCTCGGGAAGGCCGTCGAGGTCCTCCGGGAGCAGGCTCCAGACGATGAGGTCGGTGCGCGCCTGCTGCCAGGTGCCGTCCGCGGCACGGGTACGGGTGATCCAGGCACTGCGGAGGACGCCCTCGCTCACGCATCCGAGTTTCTGGGCGACCTGCTGTGCGGCCGTGTTGTCGGCCGCGGTGCGCAGCTCGAGCCGCTCGAACTTCTGGTCCTGGAAGAGCCACTGCACCAGGCCGAGCAGCGACTCGCAGGCGTATCCCTCTCCCCGTGCCCAGGGCGCGGTCGCGCAGTACGCCTCGGCGGTGCGCAGCCGCCAGTCGGTCCGCCGGAGCCGGAGACCGCCGACGAGGCGTCCGGTGAGGACGTCGGCCATCGCCAGGGCGAGGCCGTCCCCGTCGGCGCGGACCGCGGGTGCGCGCCGCACGACCCATTCCCTGGCGTCCGCCTCGGTGCAGGGGGCGGGAGCGGCATTCCGGGCGGCGACAAGCTCGTCATTCATCATCGCGGTGAGCGCCGGGACGTCTCCCTCGTCGAAAGAGCGCAGCACCAGCCGTTCCGTGCTGATCGAGATGTCCGGAAAGGTGGGTGTCATGCGCCGCTCCGTGCCGATGCCGTGAGGGTCTGGGCGGTCTCCCAGGGATTGCAGCAGTGCACAAGCATGCAGCATGCTGCGGCCGTTGCGCAGCGCGGGCTCCGCCACTCCCCTGGGACCGCCGCACGGGGCCCGTACCGGCAGGGGTGGGCGCGGCGACGGGAGGCGGCCTCCTAGACTCGGAGGATGCTCACCCCGCTGACGGTCGCGATCGCCGTGGCCGCTCTCCTCCTGGCCGCCTGGTGCGGTTTCGCGGCATACCGCGACCAGCCGGCCAAGGACTGGCATTTCCTCGGCATGGCGGTCGTGTCGCTGCTCGCCCTGGTGCAACTGGTGGTCGGCGTGGTGCGTCTCGCCGGGGGCGGCGAACCCGCGGGCGGCACAGCGGTGTTCGTGGTCTATCTGGTGAGCGCCGTGTGCTGCCTTCCGGTCGTGGGGGTGATCTCGCTGTCGGAGCGGAACCGTTGGGGCTCGTTGAGCGTGGTCGCCGGCGCCGTCGTGCTGGCGGCACTGCAGGCACGGCTGCACGAGGTGTGGGGAGGCGGCGGTGCCTGAGCAGGAGGAGGACGCCGCGCCGCGAAGGCTTCCCGGGATCGGCTCGGGGCCGGGGAAGCTGCTGGTCACGCTGTACGGGATCTTCGCGGTGGGGGCGACGTCACGGGCGGTCTTCGAGCTGACCACGAAGTTCGATCAGGCACCGCTCGCCTATGTGCTGTCGGCGGTTGCGGCAGCGGTGTACGTCTTCATCACCGCTTCGCTCGTGCGCGGTGGGGAGACGGCCCGGAGGTCGGCGCTGCTGTGCTGTTCCGCGGAGTTGCTCGGGGTCCTGGTCGTCGGCACGTGGACGCTGGTGGATCCGGCGGCCTTCCCCGAGTCCACGGTCTGGTCGTCGTACGGCATGGGCTACCTGTTCCTGCCCCTGGTGCTGCCGGTGACGGGGCTGGCCTGGCTGCGCCGCCCCGGGGCGACGCCGACGGAGGGGTGAGCACTCCACCCCGGGCCGGCGGTGCTACTGCCGCGCGGGGGCGGTCTTCTCCATGGTGACGAGGGTGACCCGCCGGGGACCGGCGTCGCTCCGGGTGCCGATCGTGGCGTACCCGCACCGGCGGTACAGGCGGAGGTTGCCGTCGCTGCGACGGTCGGTGTTCAGCCGGTAGCGCGTGGCAACCCCTTCGGCCGCCAGGCATTCCTCGATGCGGATCAGCAGCCGTCCTCCCAGCCCGTGACGGCGCATGCGGGGGTGCACGAACAGGCGGCTGATGCAGGCCATGGCGTCGGACTGCACCGTGGCGCGCACCGAGCCGACGATCTCGTCCTCCCGCCGTGCGACCAGTACGCGACCGGAGGTGAGGTGGGCGCGGAACTGGGCCAGTGTTTCCGTGAGGGGATCGATCCGCCAGTCCGCGTACTGCGCGGCCTCCGACTGGTAGCACAGGTACTGCAGTTTGAGGATCTGCTCGGCGTCGCTGTCGGTCGCCGCAGCGATGGTCACGCTCGTGCCCATGTGCGCATGCCTCCCCATGAGATTCCCGTCGGCCGGTGGGCCTACCGCAGCCTTCCCCGCGGGGGTCCGCCGGCAACCCCGCCGGCCAGGCTGCGGCGCAGGCAGGCGAGGCACCGGGACCGCAGTGGCCCCAGAGCGCCGCGCGGGATGCCGATTCCGTAGGCGATCTCGCGGTACGTGCGGTCGCCGCCGTCCAGGAACGCCCGGAGCAGCATCGGGCACCGTCCGGGCATGCGCTCGACCGCGGCGCGGACCGCCCGCCGCCGTTCGGCCGCCAGCAACGGCTCCTCCGTCTCGGAAGCAGGGTCGCCGTGGCCGTCGGCGGCCAGCACCCGCCGGCCCTGCCGGGCCGTGGGATCCGTCGGCAGGCCGCGGCCGAGCGGCACCTCTCGTCGGGCCCGGCGGCGTTCGCGCCGTGCCTCGGCCCGTACCGCGGCGCGCAACCAGGCGGCAGGGACGGCCGGCCGCCCCTCGGCGCGCACCCGCTCCAGCCAGCGCAGTCGAACCGCCTGGTGCAGGTCCTCGGGGTCGGCGGCGGTCCCGTGGGCTTCAGCGGCGCATTCCGCGGCCAGCAGGGCGTTGAGCGGTCCGGTGATCTCCTCGGCATCCATGCTGTCCGGGGACGTCCGGTCTGGCGGTGGGGTTTCCGGGCGGGTCCCGCCTCACCCGCGCGGGCTGCCGTGAGCGGCGCGTAAGGGCGAACTGCCGGACACGCGGCCGACTGCGGAGGGTATCGCTCCGGTTCGGTCCAGGAGGGCTCTGCCCAGTATCGTCCTCACCTGCGGGCGGCTCATCGGCCGACCGCGCAACGTCGTCGACCGGAGGGCCCGTTGTCCCGTTTTGTGTTGATCAAGGCAGTGCTCGGCAGTGTGCTGCGCCTCCTGTTCCGCCCGAAGGTGGAGAACGCGGACCGGATCCCGGGAAGCGGTCCGGTGATCCTGGCGGGAAACCATCTCACCTTCATCGACTCGATGATCCTGCCCCTGGTGACCGACCGGCAGGTGTTCTTCATCGGCAAGGACGAGTACGTCACGGGAAAGGGCGTCAGAGGACGCCTCATGGCGTGGTTCTTCACCGGGGTCGGCATGATCCCGGTGGACCGGGACGGCGGCAGGGGTGGTGTCGCTGCGCTGATGACCGGCCGGCGCATCCTGGAGGGCGGCAACGTGTTCGGCATCTACCCCGAAGGCACGCGTTCCCCCGACGGTCGGCTGTACCGGGGGCGCACGGGCATCGCCCGACTCGCGCTGATGACAGGGGCGCCCGTGGTTCCGTTCGCGATGGTCGGTACCGACGAGGTGCAGCCGGGAGGCAGCGGCCTGCCGCGGCTCGGCGGCGGGCGGCACATCAGCGTGCGCTTCGGGGAGCCGCTGGACTTCTCGCGCTACGAGGGCATGGACCGCGACAGGTACGTGCTGCGGGCGGTCACGGACGAGGTCATGAGCGAGGTCATGCGCCTCTCGGGACAGGAGTACGTGGACATGTACGCGACCAAGGCGCGCGCGGCCTGACGTGCCCGTCCGGCCGGGGCGCCGTCACGCGGGCCATTTCCCGGTCAGCCTGCGGACACCCTGGGCGCCGCCCCGGTTCAGCACGGCCCTGGTGACACCCAGCAACGCCCCCTGGAGTGCGGAGGCCAGGAGGATCTCGCTCCAGGCGCGCTCCTCGTCCGTGGCGTCCGGCGCGTCCTCCTCGCCGGCGACGGCCTTCCAGATCCGCTGGAAGACGGCGCCGGCCAGCATGCCGCTGGACACGGCCGCAAGGAGAGCGAAGGGCTTGTAGAGGGCCTGCTCCGTCTGCATCTTCTCCCCCTCAGGCGTGCCGGCGGCGGAGTACCACCGCGAGGACCGCGAGTGCGAGGATGCCCGCGCCCGTTGCGGCCGCCGCTCCCCGGGACCATCCACCCGGGCCCCCAGGGCCCCCCGGAGCCGCTGCGTGACGGCCCTGCCCGGGCTGCATCCTCGCCCGTGTCTCGCGGGCCCGGCTCCGGAACCGCGCTGTCACATCGGCCTTCGCGGCGAGCTGGGAGACGGTGTCCGCCAGCTCGTCACGGGCGTGCTCCACCTCGGCCCGCAGCTCCTGCGTGGAGGCGGCGGACCGGCCGTTGCGGGAGACCTGCGTCATCGGTGCGCTCCTTCCCTGATCGCCCGGACATCGGCGCGGACGCTGCCGATCGTCTGTTCGGGCTTGGCCGGTACGGCCCGGGAGACCTGTGTCTTCCCGATCAGTGCGAGAAGTCCGGCGACGAGCAGCAGGCCTGCCGCGATCACGAGGGCCGCGAGCCAGACGGGCAGCGCCGTCGCGACCCCGGCCACGGCGGCCGCCGCCAGCACCTGCAGTGCGAGGAGGGCGCAGAGCAGGGCACCGCCGAGCATGCCGCCCCCGAGACCCGCGCGCCTGCCCTTCTCCTTCATCTCGGCCTGTGCCAGCCGCATCTCGCTGCGGACGACGTCGGACAGCTGCTCGGACGCCCGCCTGACCAGTTCTCCCACCGAGGCCTGGTGGTCCTGCTCCGGCCGGTGGTGCACGGTTCCGGTCATCGGCCTCTCCTCGTCTCACGCGGTCGTCTGTGGGACGGGCGGCGAGTGCCCCGGTTCGGCGAAGCTACGCGTGGCGTTCGGCAGCCGTTCCGGCGCCGGGCGCGGGCCCCGGAGCGAGGCTCATCGGGCCGCGTCGGCCCAGTCCCGCTGCCGGGCCAGGTCGGACTTCACCTCGGCCAGCTGCCGGGCGACGGCTGCGGGAGCGGTACCTCCGCGCCCGTCCCGGGCCGCGAGCGCCCCCGGGACGTCGAGCACGTCCCGGACCCGCGGGGTCAGGTGCGGCGAGATCCGGGCGAACTGCTCGTCGGTGAGCTGGTCGAGTTCGATGCCCTGCTCCTCGCAGACCTTGACGCACTCGCCGGCGACCTCGTGGGCGACACGGAACGGCACACCCTGCCTGACGAGCCACTCGGCGACGTCGGTGGCCAGCGAATAGCCGGCGGGGGCCAGCTCGGCCATGCGCTCCCGGTTCACGGTGAGCGTTCCCATCATTCCGGTGAAGGCGGGGAGCAGCAGCTCCAGCTGGTCGCAGGAGTCGAACACCGGCTCCTTGTCCTCCTGCAGGTCGCGGTTGTACGCGAGGGGGAGGGCCTTGAGCATCGCCAGCAGCCCCGTGAGGTTGCCGATGAGCCTGCCGGACTTGCCCCGGGCCAGCTCGGCGATGTCCGGGTTCTTCTTCTGGGGCATGATCGAGGAGCCGGTGGAGAAGGCGTCGTGGAGCGTCACGAAGGAGAACTCCTTCGTGTTCCAGATGATCACCTCCTCGGCCATCCTGGAGAGATCCACCCCGATCATGGCCGTGACGAAGGCGAACTCGGCCACGAAGTCGCGGGACGCCGTGCCATCGATGGAGTTGGCCGAGGAACCGCCCTCGAAGCCGAGTTCGACGGCCACCGCCTCCGGGTCCAGTCCGAGCGAGGAGCCGGCCAGCGCGCCGGAACCGTAGGGGGAGACCGCGGTGCGGGCATCCCACTGCCGGAGGCGCTCGGCGTCGCGGGAGAGCGCCTGGGCGTGGGCCAGGACGTGGTGGGCGAACAGTACGGGCTGGGCATGCTGCAGATGGGTCCGACCGGGCATGGCGACGTCCGGGTGCGCCTCCGCGAGCCCCACCAGCGCCTCGGCCAGATCGGCGAGGAGGCCGCCGATGATGCGGGCGTGGTCGCGCAGGTACATCCGGAAGAGCGTGGCCACCTGGTCGTTGCGGGACCTTCCGGCCCGCAGCCTGCCGCCCAGGTCGGGGCCGAGCCGTTCCAGGAGTCCGCGTTCGAGAGCGGTGTGCACGTCCTCGTCGGCGACGGTTCCGGTGAAGGTGCCGTCGGCGACGTCGCGCTCCAGCCGGTCCAGGCCCGCGAGCATCGCGTCCAGCTCCTGCCCGGTGAGCAGGCCCGCACCGTGCAGGACCCGGGCGTGGGCACGGGAGCCGGCGATGTCGTAGGGCGCGAGGCGCCAGTCGAAGTGCACGGACGCCGAGAGCTTCTCCAGCGCCTCGGCCGGTCCGTCCGCGAAGCGGCCGCCCCAGAGGCGGACGTCGGCGTCTTCGGTGCTGTCGCTGGTCACGCGCTGCTCCTGTGGGTCGATCGGGTGGGTGGGGCATCACCCGCGCCGGGGCCGGTCCACGAGCGCGGGCGCGCCCCCGGGCCGCCACCGCCGAACGGTGCGGGCCCCGGGGGCGCGGTGGGCGGGACGAGACTACGCCGAGGCCTGGTCCCGTGTGGCGGCGATCTTGCTGGACATGCCGAAGATCTCGATGAAGCCCTTGGACATCGACTGGTCGAAGGTGTCTCCGGTGTCGTACGTGGCGAGGTTGAAGTCGTACAGCGACTTCTCGGACCGCCGTCCGGTGACGACGGCGCGGCCGCCGTGCAGCGTCATCCGGATGTCCCCGCTGACATGCTCGTTGGCCTCGTCCACGAAGCCGTCCAGGGCGCGCTTGAGAGGCGAGAACCACAGTCCGTCGTAGACGAGCTCGGTCCAGCGCTGCTCCACCTGCCGCTTGTAGCGGGCCAGTTCACGCTCGACGGTGACGCTCTCCAGCTCCTGGTGGGCGGTGATCAGGGCGATGCCACCGGGCGACTCGTAGACCTCGCGGGACTTGATGCCGACCAGCCGGTCCTCGACCATGTCGATGCGGCCGACGCCCTGCGCACCCGCCCGTTCGTTGAGCTGCTGGATCGCCTGGAGGACGGTGACCGGCTTGCCGTCGAGCGCGACGGGGACACCCTTGTCGAAGGTGATGACCACCTCGTCGGCGTCCCGCGGGGTGGCCGGGTTCTCGGTGTAGTCGTAGACGTCCTCGACCGGCCCGTTCCAGATGTCCTCCAGGAATCCGGTCTCGACGGCCCGGCCGAAGACGTTCTGGTCGATGGAGTACGGCGACTTCTTGGTCGTCGCGATGGGCAGGCCCTTCTCCTCGCAGAAGGCGATGGCCTTGTCCCGGGTCATCGCGTAGTCCCGCACCGGTGCGATGCACGTGAGGTCCGGCGCGAGGGAGGCGATGCCGGCTTCGAACCGGACCTGGTCGTTGCCCTTGCCGGTGCAGCCGTGGGCGACCGTGGAGGCGCCGTGCTTGCGGGCCGCCGCGACCAGATGCTTGACGATCACCGGCCGGGAGAGCGCGGAGACCAGCGGGTAGCGGTCCATGTAGAGGGCATTGGCCTTGATCGCGGGGAGGCAGTACTCGTCCGCGAACTCCTCCTTGGCATCCGCCACCTCGGCCTCGACGGCCCCGCAGGCGAGCGCACGCTTGCGGATGACGTCCAGGTCCTCGCCGCCCTGGCCGACGTCCACGGCCACGGCGACGACCTCGGCCCCGGTCTCCTCGGCGATCCAGCCGATGCAGACGGAGGTGTCCAGGCCGCCGGAGTATGCGAGTACGACGCGCTCGGTCACGGGTGTCTCCTTAGAAAGCATGCGCTGTTGGGTATAAGTATGCACCTCGGTGCATGGCGCGTCAATTCACCGGCGCGGCGAGGGTCGATTTTGGCCGGGCGCGCAGGTTCAGCGGGCGGCGCGCAGGATGTCCGCGAGCACCGCGGCGTGACCGGCGCCCACGTCGCGGACGGCGGTCAGCAGGAGGAGCGGCCCGGATGCGGCACGCTCGTGCAGCAGGGACAGCGCCCGTGCCCGTTCCGGCTGCCGAAGCTCCTCGTGGTAGCGCCGCACGAACTCCTCACGACGTTCCGGGTCGTGGCCGTACCAGCGGCGCAGCTCGTGCGAGGGGGCCACGTCCTTCGCCCATGCGGCCAGGTCGGCCCGCTCCTTCGACATGCCCCGGGGCCAGAGCCGGTCGACCAGGACGCGAGCGGCCCCGGCATCCCGGGCGACGTCGTAGATCCGTCCCACCCGGACGTCACGCGGCTCCGCACCCATGGCGCCAGCGTAGGCCGCGCTCCGCCCGCACGCCCCCACGAGACCGAGCGGAGCCGATAGCGTCGCGACCATGACAGATTTCCCCTCCCTCGCCCGCTCCGTCTGGCACCACCTCGAACCGGTGCACGCCTGCGTCTACTTCTCCACCGAGGCCGAAGCCGAGTCCGAGGCCGTGGGCTACGGGACGGCCGAACGCTGGCCCCGCTACTTCGCATGGCGGACGGCGCCCCTGGGCGCGGCCGGCCCGGGACTCACCGCTGCCGCGTACTACAGCTTCAGCCCGGACCGGATCGCCCGGTACGTTCCCGCGGTCTGGGACACCGCTCCGCCGGAACAGGCCCTGGCCTCCCGGTTGCGTGCGGTGGACGCGACACTGCGCCGGCTGCTCGGCGGGCGGGTCGACGACCCCGGACTGGCCCGGGCAGCAGAACTCGCCCGCAGTGCCGCCGAGGCCGCCGACACGGCCGGACGTCCATTGGCGGCGGCACAACTCGACCTGGACTGGCCGACCGAACCGCACCTCGTCCTCTGGCACGCCGCGACGGTGCTGCGGGAACACCGCGGGGACGGCCACATCGCCGCACTGCAGGCCGCGGGCCTGGACGGCTGCGAGGCGCTGGTCTCCTTCGCCGCCGTGGGTGCGGCACCCGTCGAGAACTTCTCCTCGCGCGGCTGGGCACCCGACGCGTGGACGGCGGCCCGGGAACGGCTGGCGGCACGTGGGTGGCTCGACGACGAGGGCCGGGCGACGGAGCGGGGGCGCAGCGGTCGCGAGCGTGTGGAACGGATGACCGACGAACTGGCGGCGGGGCCCTACCGGGCGCTGGGCAGCGACGGCTGCGCCCGCCTGACGGAACTGTGCGGCCCGGTCTGCGCGGCGGTGCTCGGGGCGGGGATGCTGCCCACGCAGTCGACCTTGGGGATCCTGACCGTCGCGACACCCGGCCCCCGGAGCTGAGTCAGCGTTCCTTCTCCGCGAGGGAGAGCAGGTGCGCGGCCAGGGACTGCCCGCCGTCCGGGTCCCGGCTGATGAGCAGCAGGGTGTCGTCGCCGGCGATGGTGCCGATGATCTCGTGCACCTCCGCCTGGTCGATCGCCGAGGCGAGGAACTGGGCCGCGCCCGGAGGCGTGCGCAGCACCACCAGGTTGGCCGACGCCTCGGCGGAGATGAGGAGCTCACCGGCGAGGCGGGCCATCCGCGCCTCGCTCGCGGACTCCCCGAGCGGAGCGCGGGGAGTCCGGTCGCCGCCCTCGCCGGGCACGGCGTAGATGAGTTCGCCCCCGGTGTTCCGGATCTTCACGGCGCCGAGTTCGTCGAGATCGCGGGAGAGCGTGGCCTGCGTCACGGACAACCCGTCGTCGGCCAGGACCTTCGCGAGCTGGCTCTGGGAGCGCACCGGCTGCCGGTTCAGGATGTCCACGATGCGGCGGTGCCGGGCGGTGCGGGTGTGCGGGACCGCCTGGCCGCTGTGCTGCTCGGTCATCTTCCCCGTTCCTCGTTCCGCGTCATCGGACTCCCGCGGCGGCGTCGAGGACCGCCGGAAGCGCCCGTACCAGCGCGTCGGCCTCCCCGTCCGCGAGGATCAACGGCGGTGCCAGCCGGACGACGTCCGGAGCCACCGCGTTGACCAGGAATCCCGCCTCCTGGGCCGCCTGTTGCACCCGTTGGGCGACAGGCTCGGTCAGCACCATACCGAGCAGGAGCCCGGCACCGCGGACATGGTCCAGCAACGGATGGCCCAGGGCGTCCAGCGAGGACCGCAGCCGGGCCCCGACACGCGCGACGTTCTCGAGCGTCCCGTCCCGGGAGAGGGTGTCCAGTACGGCGAGGGCCGCCGCGCAGGAGACCGGGTTGCCTCCGAAGGTGGAACCGTGCTGGCCCGCGGCGAGCAGCTCCGCCGCCGCGCCGAAGGCGAGCGTCGCACCGATGGGCAGCCCGCCGCCCAGCCCCTTCGCCAGCGTGACGACGTCCGGCTCCACGCCCTGCGCCCGGCACGCCAGCCAGTGGCCGGTCCGCCCGATGCCGGTCTGGATCTCGTCGACCACGAGCAGCGTACCGGTGCTCCTGGTGATGCTGCGGGCAGCGGCCAGGTACCCCTCCGGGGCCGGAACGACGCCGTTCTCCCCCTGGACGGGCTCGACCACGAACAGCGCCGTGTCCCGGGTCACCGCCTCGCGCAGGGCCTCGACGTCGCCGTACGGCACGTGGGTGACCGTTCCGGGAAGCGGCCGGAAGGGGTCCTGCTTGGCCGGTTGCCCGGTGAGGGCGAGTGCGCCCATGGTGCGGCCGTGGAAGCCTCCCTCGGTCGCCACCATGTGGGTGCGGCCGGTGCGCCGTCCGATCTTGACGGCGGCTTCGACGGCTTCCGCGCCGGAGTTGGAGAAGTACACCCGCCCCGGACGTCCCGCGATCCGCAGCAGCCTCTCCGCCAGCGCCACGGTGGGTTCGGCGGCGAAGAGGTTGGACACGTGCCCCAGTACGGCGACCTGCTCGGACACGGCACGCACCACGGCCGGATGCCCGGTGCCCAGTGCGTTGACCGCGATGCCGCCGACGAAGTCGAGGTACTCGCGCCCCTCGGAGTCCCACAGCCTGGCCCCCTCGCCGCGCACCAGGGCGAGCCGCGGGGTGCCGTAGGTGTCCATCAGGGCCTCGGGCCAGCGTTGCAGCGTCGAAGGGCGGTGACCGTCCACGGCTCAGGACCTCGCTTCCGGGTCGTCCTGCGGATCCGGCACGACCATCGTGCCGATGCCTTCGTCGGTGAAGATCTCGAGCAGGATGGCGTGCTCCACCCGGCCGTCGAGGATGCGTGCGGTGCGGACGCCGCCGCGCACCGCGTGCAGGCACCCCTCCATCTTCGGGACCATGCCGCTGGAGAGTTCCGGCAGCAGCTTCTCCAGCTCCGTGGCGGTGAGCCGGCTGATGACGTCGTCGCTCGCGGGCCAGTCGGCGTAGAGGCCCTCCACGTCGGTGAGGACGATCAGGGTCTCCGCGCCGAGTGCGGTGGCCAGCGCGGCCGCGGCCGTGTCCGCGTTGATGTTGTACACGTGCTCGTCGTCGACGCTGCGGGCGACGGAGGAGACCACCGGGATGCGGCCGTCGTCGAGCAGTGCCTCCACGGCGCCGGGGTCGACGCCGACGATGTCGCCGACGCGACCGAGGTCCACGGGTACGCCGTCGACGTCGGCGTACCGCTTGGTCGCGGTCAGCGTGTGCGCGTCCTCACCCGTCATCCCGACGGCCAGCGGGCCGTGGCGGTTGAGGAGCCCGACCAGTTCCCGCTGCACCTGCCCCGCGAGCACCATGCGCACGACCTCCATGGTCTCGGGCGTGGTGACGCGCAGGCCGGCCCTGAACTCCGACTCCAGCCCGAACCGTTCGAGCTGGGCGCTGATCTGGGGACCGCCGCCGTGGACGACGACCGGCCGCAGCCCGGCGTGCCGGAGGAACACCACGTCCTGCGCGAACGCGGCCTTCAGGTCGTCGTCCACCATGGCGTTGCCGCCGAACTTGACCACGACCGTCCTCCCGTGGTGGCGCGTGAGCCACGGCAGGGCCTCGATCAGGGTCTGCGCCTTCGGCAGGGCGGTGTGCTGACGAGCGGTCATGAGGCGTACGCGCTGTTCTCGTGGACGTAGTCCGCGGTCAGGTCGTTGGTCCAGAACACGGCGGAACTGTTCCCTTCGGAGAGGTCGGCGGTGATGCGGACCTCGCGGAAGCGCATGTCGACCAGCTCCCGGTCCTCCCCGATGGCACCGCCCCGGCAGACCCACACACCGTTGACCGCCACGTTCACGCGGTCGGGCTCGAACGCGGCCGAGGTGGTGCCGATCGCGGACAGCACCCGGCCCCAGTTCGGGTCCTCGCCGTGCACGGCGCACTTGAGGAGCGCGTTGCGTGCGACCGTCCTGCCCACCTCGACCGCGTCCTCCTCGGTGGCCGCGCCGACGACCTCGATGCGGATGTCCTTCGAGGCCCCTTCGGCATCGGAGACCAGCTGGCGCGCGAGGTCGGCGCACACCTCGTGGACCGCGGTGGCGAACTCCGCGGGGTCGGGGGTCCGGCCGGAGGCTCCCGAGGCGAGGAGCAGCACGGTGTCGTTGGTGGAGAGGCAGCCGTCGGAGTCCACCCGTTCGAAGGTGGTGCGCGTCGCCTCCTTCAGGGCCTTGTCCAGTTCGGCCGGTTCCAGGTCGGCGTCGGTGGTGAGGACGACCAGCATGGTCGCCAGGCTGGGCGCGAGCATGCCGGCGCCCTTCGCCATCCCGCCGACGGACCAGCCGTCGCGCTCCGCGACGGCCGTCTTGTGGACGGTGTCGGTGGTCTTGATCGCGAGTGCGGCCTTCTCCCCTCCGTGGCGGGAGAGGGCTCCGGCGGCCTCGGCGACCCCGGGCAGCACCTTGTCCATCGGAAGGCGTGCCCCGATGAGGCCGGTGGAGGCGACGGCCACCTCGGCCGCGTCGAGACCGAGCACGTCGGCGGCCGTCTCCGCGGTGGCGTGGGAGTCCTGGAACCCTTCGGGCCCGGTGCAGGCGTTCGCCCCTCCGGAGTTGAGGACGACGGCGGAGACGAGACCGCCCTTCAGCACCTGCTGGGACCACAGGACGGGCGCGGCCTTCACGCGGTTCCGGGTGAAGACGCCCGCCGCCGCGCGGCGGGGGCCCTCGTTGACGACGAGCGCGAGGTCGCGGCCGCCGCTCTCCTTGATTCCGGCCGCGACTCCCGACGCGGTGAACCCTGCGGGGGCGGTCACGCTCACGGCATTACTCCGATCGTGCTGAGCCCCTGGTCCTCGGGGAGGCCGAGGGCGATGTTCATGCTCTGCACCGCGCCGCCCGCGGTGCCCTTGGTGAGGTTGTCCACGGCCGCGATCACGACGATGCGCCCGGCGGACTCGTCGAGAGCGGTCTGGAGTTGCACGGTGTTCGAGCCGTGCACCGCCCCCGTCGAGGGCCACTGCCCCTCGGGGAGCAGCGTCACGAACGGCTCGTCCCGGTAGGACTTCTCGTAGGCGGTGCGCAGCTCCTGCGCGGCCACGCCGGGCTTTGCGGGTGCGGTGCACGTCGCGAGGATGCCGCGGGGCATGGGCGCCAGCGTCGGCGTGAAGGACACCGTCACCGGTTCGCCGGCCACTGCGGACAGGTTCTGCGACATCTCCGGGGTGTGGCGGTGCACACCGCCGACGCCGTAGGGGCTCATCGAGCCCATGACCTCGCTGCCGAGCAGGTGCGGCTTGAGCGCCCTGCCCGCTCCGGACGCTCCCGAGGCGGCGACCACCACCGCCTCCGGTTCGGCCAGCCCGGCGCCGTAGGCCGGACTCAGGGCGAGGGAGACCGCAGTGGGGTAGCACCCGGGGACCGCGATCCGCCGGGTCCCGCGCAGTGCGTCCCGTGCGCCGGGCAGCTCGGGCAGCCCGTAGGGCCAGCTCCCGGCGTGCGGCGATCCGTAGAACTTTGCCCAGGCCTCCGGGTCGGTGAGCCGGAAGTCCGCGCCGCAGTCGACGATCAGGACCTCGTCCCCCAGTTCCTCGGCGAGGAGCGCCGACTGCCCGTGGGGCAGGGCGAGGAAGACCACGTCGTGTCCGGCGAGCACCTCCGGCGTGGTCGGCTCCAGTACCCGGTCGGCCAGCGGGGCGAGGCCCGGCTGGAGTTCGCCGAGGGGCCTGCCGGCGTTGGACCCGCCGGTCAGTGCCCCGATCCCGATGCCGGGGTGGGCGCAGAGCAGGCGGAGGACCTCGCCTCCCGCATACCCGCTGGCCCCGGCCACCGCTGCGCGCACTGTCATCGCACCTCCTGCTCGTCATGCATGACAATACGCACTACGACAGGTTTATGCAATGAGTGTGTGCCGACCCGCCGGCGGCACCCACACCGCGCAGCTCAGGCCAGGGACAGGCGCCACTCCCCCGCCCGGCCGGCGAAGACGACGGCGGAGAGCGGCCTGGCGTCGACGCGCCAGTACACGTGGGGCGGAACCCGCAGGACGTAGCAGAGCGCCGCGCGCACCACTCCCGGCTCGGCGACCGCGACGACACGATCGCCCGCAGCCGCCGGGCGCGTGTCGAGCCAGGAGCCCACGCGGGAGATGAAGGACATCAGGGGCTCACCGCCGTGCGGGGCCGCGTACGGATCGGCCAACCACACATCCACCCCGCCGGGATCGCGGGCAGCCACCTCGTGCAGCGTGCTGCCGCGCCAGCGGCCCATGTCGCAGTCGCGCAGGGCGGGCTGCGCGATCGCGTCCACCCCGACGCCCTCGCAGGTCTCGCGACAGCGGGCCGTGGGTGAGCAGTAGCGCAGTTCCGCGGTGCAGAGCGAGGCGAAACCGGGCGCGGCCCGCCGCACCTCGGCACGACCCGCGCCGTCGAGCGGGCGGTCGTCACCGAAGCGCACGTCGAGCACGGAGGAGCTGCGAGCAGCGGAGAGCAGCGTCACACGTACGCCCATCCGGTGATCGTACGGTGAAGGGAGCGGTTGTTCGAGACCGCTGGGGACACTCGTGCGGGGAGGCGGGTGCGCGGACGGAGCGGGACCTGGACTGGAGACCGCGGCGCAGCCGCCGCCGACCGGCCCCGAGGCCAAGGAGGCACCGCGGATGCATGCGAACACGGGCGACCGGCTTCTGGTGCACGGCAGGACCGTGGGTCAGCACGACAAGGTCGCGGAGATCGTCGAGGTGATGGGACCGAACGGCGAACCGCCCTACCGGGTGCGCTTCGACGACGGCCACGAGGCGGTCATGTCACCGGGGCCCGACTCGGTGGTGCGGCACGAGCGCGCATCGGGTGAGCGGGGACCGACCTGAGCCGGGCCTCCGGTGAGGGGCCCGCCCGAGGACGAGCCCCTCACCGGCGGCCCTCCCGTCAGCGCGGGGGCCGCACCCGCCACCGGTAGTGGTCCCCCACCACCCGCGTCATGGCGCCGATCGGGTCCGCGGCCACCTGCCGCGCCGAGAAGTAGATGTTGCCCCGCACCCGGGGAATCCCGGCACACAGCGCCAGGTGGCGGGACAACTCCGCGGGATCGTGCCACGGAGCGCCCTGTGCCGGGTCGGCGACCTTGTACAGGGCCTCTCCGATGTAGAGGTCCGTGCCCGTTCCCCGCACCACGTCGGCCCACCACGGCACCAGCACCGCGTAGTCGGCGACGGTGAAACCGATGTTCCAGTACACCTGCGGCACGACGTAGTCGAGCCATCCCTGCCGGACCCAGGCACGCGAGTCGGCGTACAGGTCGTCGTAGGTCTCCACCCCGCCGGCGGTGTCCGACCCGGACTCGGGGTCGGTGGACGCGTTGCGCCAGATCGCGAACGGGCTGATCCCGAAACGCACCTGCGGCTTGGTCCGGCGCAGCCGCCGCGAGGTCTCCTGCACGAGGAGGTCGACGTTGTGCCGGCGCCATGCGGCCCGGTCGGCGAAGCCGCCGCCGTACTCCCGGTATGCGGCGTCGTCGTCGAAGGACTCCCCGGCCACGGGATACGGGTAGAAGTAGTCGTCCCAGTGCACGGCGTCGATGTCGTAGCGTTCGACCGCGTCGAACATGGCGTCCTGCACGAAGCGGCGGACCTCCGGCAGGCCGGGGTTGTAGTAGAGCTTGCCGCCGTAGGGGACGACCCAGTCCGGGTGCCTGCGTGCGGGGTGGCTCGGCACCAGGCGTGCGGGGTCGTCGTGGTTGGCGATGCGGTAAGGATTGAACCAGGCATGCAGTTCCAGGCCCCGCCGGTGAGCCTCCCGGACGGCGAATCCGAGCGGATCCCAGCCGGGGTCGCGCCCCTGTTCCCCGGTGAGGAAGCGGGACCAGGGTTCGAAGCGGGACGGCCAGAAGGCGTCGGCCGTCGGCCGCACCTGGAGCACGACGGTGTTCAGGCGGCGCTCCACCGCCAGGTCGAGCAGATCGACCAGTTCCGACCGGTGGACCTCGGCGGGCAGGCCGGGTCTGCTGGGCCAGTCTATGTTCGCGACCGTGGCGACCCACATGCCGCGCATCTGCGGCCGCCTGCCGTGGTGCCGCCCGGAACGCGCGGCTGCCGCGGCCGGGCCGCCCAGCGCGGTGCTTGACAGCACTCCTGCGGCAGCCGCACCGAACAGTCTTCGGGAAATGCCCTCCACGTGCCCCTCCTCGTGCGCTCCTCGCCCGATCGTTCGCGGCACGAGCCTGCTGCTGCCGCGCACCACCGGCAAGAGGGCACGCCGTACCAGGACACCGCGCCCGTTACTCCGGGTTGTCCTGTTGACACGCAACGACACCGCATCCGCGGGGAAATCCGCGGCGGCGCCCCGGACCTCCTGGCGCCCGGCCGAGCGCGATACCGTCGCTCCCCGGGGCGGTGCGGCCCGGAGGGACTCCCACGGCCGCCGCGCCCGGGAGACCCGAAGATCTGCGAAAGGCGAGATGTGACCGACATCGAACGCGTCGGAGTGGTCGGATGCGGCCAGATGGGCGCCGGCATCGCCGAGGTGTGCGCACGCGCCGGCCTGGACGTCAAGGTCGCCGAGACGACGGGGGAGGCCCTGGAGCTGGGACGCACCCGGCTGGTGAACTCGCTGGAGAAGGCGGCCTCCCGCGGCAAGCTCACCACTCAGGAGCGGGACGCCGCCCTGGAGCGCCTCACGTTCACCACGGACCTCGGCGAGTTCGCCGACCGCGATCTGGTGATCGAGGCGGTCGTGGAGAACGAGCAGGTCAAGACCGAGATCTTCCAGGTCCTCGACCAGGTGGTGACCCGTCCCGACGCCATCCTGGCGTCGAACACGTCCTCCATCCCGCTGGTGAAGCTCGCCGTGGCCACCTCCCGACCGGACCAGGTCATCGGCATCCACTTCTTCAACCCGGCCCCGGTGCAGAAGCTGGTCGAGCTGATCCCCGCGCTGACCACCGGCGAGGAGACCGTCAAGCGCGCGGAGGAGGCTGTCACCTCGCTGCTGGGGAAGCACGCCATCCGCGCCCAGGACCGCTCCGGGTTCGTGGTGAACGCGCTACTCATCCCCTACCTGCTGTCGGCGGTCCGCATGTTCGAGTCCGGGATCGCCTCCCGGGAGGACATCGACAACGGCATGGAGATGGGCTGTGCGCACCCCATGGGGCCGCTCAAGCTCGCCGACCTGATCGGGCTGGACACCGTGGTGTCCGTGGCGGATTCGATGTACGCGGAGTTCAAGGAACCGCTCTACGCGGCACCGCCGCTGCTGCAGCGGATGGTCGATGCCGGACGGCTGGGCCGCAAGACCGGCGCCGGGTTCTACGCCTACGACTGAGCACAGGACGGGCACCGCGTCAGGGTCCGGTGCGTTCCGATTCCGGAGCGCACCGGACCCTGACGTGTCACTACTGGACCTGGCGCCGCACCAGTTCGTGGAAAAGCCCCGCAGTGTCCTCCAGAAGGTCGGCGGGCGGTCCCTGCTGCACCACCCTGCCCTCCGACATGACCACGATGCGGTCGGCGTCCATCACGGTGGACAGCCGGTGGGCGATGACCACACGGGTGGCGCGCATCTGACGCGTGCTGTCGGTGACCAGGCGCTGTGTCTCGTTGTCGAGCGCGCTGGTGGCCTCGTCGAAGAAGAGGATGCGGGCTCTGCGTATGAGGGCCTGCGCGATCATGAGCCGCTGCCGCTGCCCGCCGGAGATGCTGCCGCCGCCGTCGGAGAGCATGGTGTGCATACCCATCGGCATGGCCTTGATGTCGTCGGCGAGGCCGGCCATCCTGGCCGCCTCCCACGCCTCCTCCAGCGAGTACGTCTCGGTCCCGCAGATGCATTCGAGGATCGATCCGGTGAAGGGCTGGGAGTTCTGCAGCACGACACCGCACTGCCGGCGCACGGCCGCCTGGTCCAGGGCGGAGAGGTCCTGCCCGTCGTAGCGGACCTCTCCCGAGGTCGGCTTGTCGAAGCCGATCAGCAGGCGCAGCAGGGTCGATTTCCCGCAGCCGCTGGCCCCCACGATGGCCACGAACTCCCCGGGCTCCACGGAGAAGGAGACGTCGTCCAGGACGAGGGGCTCGTCGTCCGCGTAGCGGAAGGACACCCCGCGTGTCTCGAGTGCACCGCTGAGACGCCCCGGCTGCACGCTGCCGGACTGCACTTCGGGACGCTCGTCCAGGATGGGCCGGAGCTGCTCGTACAGGGGAAGGACGGCGACGGTGGTGATGAGAGCGCCCGTCAGCTGGGTGGCCGAGGACAGCAGCATGGTCACGCCGGAGGTGAAGGTCAGGAACGCACTGGGGCTGAGTGCTCCGCGCGCCGGGCCGGCGAGCAGCATGAACAGCACGAGCATGCTGAGAGGCAGGTGCACGGCCCCCAGCACGGTGCTCAGGTTCCGGATGCGGCCGACCCTCCGCTGCAGTTCCCTGCTGCGCGCGAACTCCCCCGCCCAGGAGGCGTAGGCGAAGCTCTCGGCCGCGGCGACCCGCAGCTTGGGCAGTCCCCGCAGGGTCTGGAAGGCCTGGTTGTTCAGCTTGTTGTTCAGCTTCACCAGACGGCGCTGCCACCGCACCTGCCAGAGTCCCGCGACGAGGAAGACCGAGAGCACGAGCACCAGCAGCCCCACCGCGACGACCGCGAGCCGGGCGCTGTAGGAGAACAGCAGGACCAGGCTGACGGCGACCATGGTCGAGGACTGCACCGCGACGGAGCTGATCCCGGAGATGGTCTTGCGGATCGCGCTGACGCCCATCGCGGCACTGGCCAACTCGCCGGTCGAGCGGTGCTGGAAGAACCGGGTGGGGAGCCGGAGCAGCCTGTCCCAGACCGCGGGTTGCAGTGTGGACTCCAACCGGCCCTCCAGCCGGAGGATCGAGGTGTTCTGGAGCAGCAGGAACGCGGCGGAGACCAGGATGATGCCCATCAGGGCGACCGCGGTCAGCACGATGAGGTTGGTCTCCGCGTTGGGTACGTAGACACCCAGCACCTGGCCCGTGGCGATCGGCACGAGCGCACCGAGCCCGACCGCGGCGAGTGAGCTCAGTACGAGGTTCCGGAGATCGAAGCCGGTACCGCGCAGCGCGAAGAGCAGCAGCCTCTTCTTGGAGAGAGGGGCATCGGGCAGGGGCCGGTAGAACATCACGCCGCGGCTCTCGTACCGGACGTGGTTCCGCTTGCCCACCGGGGTCCGCTCCCCCGTTTCCGGATCGACGGCCTCGTACCGGTTGCGCCGCCACAGCAGCGCCACCGGCGCTCCGCTGCCGGTGCGGCGCCCCACGAGCGGGCCGCAGTTGTCCTTCCACCAGTCCCCGGTGAGCCCCACGACCCTGGTGCGGACCCGGGCCGCGGTCGCGATGCGTTCGATCGGGCTCTGCCGGTCCTCGCCGGGGCCGTCGGGAACAGTGTCGGGCAGGTCGATGCCGGCCGTCCGGGCGACGAGGCGGCACGCCGCCAGCGTCGCGTCGTCGCCCGCCCGTCCTGCTTGCGAGGCGTCCTTCGACCGGCGCCCCATGGAGTTGATCAGCGCCTGGTCGGCCTGTTCGCGCACGGCCTCGCCGGCCTCGATGCCCGCGGCGGTGCGGTCCTCGTGGGCCCGTTCGAGCCGTTCGATCCAGCGGTCCAGGGCGAACAGCAGCCGCGACTGCTGGTTGACCATGTGCTGCCAGGTGGCGGGGTCGATCAGCAGGTCGGCGGATCCGTCGCCGTATGCGTCGCCGTAGGCGGTGGCGTACTGCACGCATCCGGCGGTCACCTGCATCCACAGGATGTCGTCGTCGACGCTGTCCTGCGGCACTTCCGGCACGGTGCCGGGCTGCTGGGACGGCTGGCCGTCGAGCGGGGCCTCGAAGAGGATCCGCAGACCGCGGCCGGTACCGCGCGCGAAGGCGTCCTCCAGCGGACCGTACTCGGGAAGCGCCCACTGGCCGGTGTCGCCTTCGGCCCAGGTGCCGTAGGCGGCCCACTGGCCGGTGTCCTGGGGATCCCCGACAGCCGCCCACTGCCCCGTGCCGTCGGGATGGTACAGCTCCCGCAGGGCGATCCGCCGCAGGGCGCACCCGGCGAGCGGACGTCCCACGAGCGTGTGCTGCGGTCCCTCCACCGGGCCGAGCAGCAGCGTCCCTGTCTCGAGCCGGCCGAGGAAGTGCCAGTGCCCGTGCTCGGCGACGTCGACGGCGAAGACGTCCATCGCCCCCTGGACGACGAGCCAGAGAACGTGCGGCCCTTCCAGCGAGAGGCTCCGTACGCCGGTCGCGTCGACGGGCTGGCCCAGCCCGCCGAAATGGGCGACGACGGGGTCGTGGACGTACTCCCCGGTGGTGGCGGTGGAGGGCTGTTGTGCGTAGGTCACCTCAGTGCTCCTTCACCAGCTCGGCGTACGTCCCCCCGGCGGCGACCAGTTCGTGGTGGCGGCCCCGCTCGACGACCGTTCCCCGGTCGAGGACCACGATCTCGTCGCTGTCGCGGACGGTGCTGAGCCGGTGCGCGATGACGATGCAGGCGCATCCCCGGCGGCGCAGATTGTCGATGATGAGGGCTTCGGTCTCCGCGTCCAGGGCGCTGGTGACCTCGTCGAGGACGAGAATGCTCGGGCGGCGGACGAGAGCCCGGGCGATCTCGAGGCGTTGCCGTTGTCCGCCGGAGAAGTTCCGCCCGTCCTGCTCCACACGGCTGTGGATTCCGCCGGGCCGGCGGGAGACGACGTCGAGCAGTGCGGCGTCCTCCAGTGCGGCGGTCACCGCCTCGTCGGGTATCGAGGGGTCCCAGAGGGCGACGTTGTCCCGGACGGTGCCCTCGAAGAGGAAGACGTCCTGGTCCACGAAGGAGACCGAGGAGGCGAGTTCGCTCCGGGAGACGTCCTCCAGCCGGCGGCCGTCGACGCGGATGATGCCGTCCCACGGCGAATACAGGCCGGATATGAGGCGGGAGACGGTGGACTTGCCGCTGCCCGAACCGCCGACCAGCGCCACTTGCCGCCCCGGACCGACCGCCAGCGAGAAGCCCTTCAGGAGCGGGTCGTCGAGGGGGCTGTAGCCGAAGGTGATGTTCTCCAGCGTCACGTACCCCTTGAGACGACGGGTACTGGCCTCGAGTTCGCGGGTGTAGAGGCGGTCGGCGGGGAAGGTCTCGACGTCCTTGAGGCGCGCCACGTCGGCGGCGAAGTCCTGGATGCGCCCGACGACCCCGTTCAGCCGTGTGATGGGCGTGGTGAAGCTGGTGACCAGAGCCTGGAAGGCGACCAGCAGACCGACCGTGATCACGCCCTCGACGGCGCGCATGCCGCCGATGAGGAGGATCAGGGCGCTGTTGACCGCCGCGAGGGTCGGGGCGACGATCGCCAGCACCGCGGTGGGGACGCCCAGCTTCTGCTGTTCGTCCAACGTGGTGGCGTGCTGTCCAGCCCAGCGCCGGAAGTACCCGTTCTCGCCACCGGTGGCCTTCATCGTCTCGAGGAGCTGGAGACCGCTGTAGGCGGTGTTCGTCAGCCGCGCGTTGTCGGCACGCAGCTTCTGCGTACGGGTCGCCCGCAGCCGGATGACCGTGCGCATGGCGACCACGTTGAGCAGCGCGATGGACACACCCACCATGGTGAGCTGCGGATCGTAGGTCCACAGCAGCACCGCGTAGAGCAGCACGACGACCGCGTCCACGCCCGCGGCGGCGAGATCGCGGGCGAGCGTCTCGGCCACCGAGTCGTTGGAGCGCAGCCGCTGCACCAGGTCGGCCGGGTTGCGCTGGGCGAAGAAGGTGACCGGCAGCCGGAGCAGGTGACGCATGAACCGGGCGCTGCTGAGCGTCGAGGAGATGATGCGGCTCCGCAGCAGGTTGGCCTGCTGGATCCCCGTGAGCACGGCCGTGAGCACCACCGCCCCGGCCATGGCCGCGAACAGCACTCCCAGCAGGGACGTCTGCCCGCCGAAGAGGAACATGTCGATGTAGGTGCGGCTGAGCGCGGGAATGGTGGCGCCCGTGACGACCAGCAGGAAACTCGCCACGAGCGCGGCGAACATGGCTCCCGAGGTGCCCCGGAGCCGGGCGGGGAGGGCACCGGCGACACCGGGCTTGCGGCCTCCCCTGCGGAAGTCCTTCGACGGCTCGAAGGTGAGCACCACGCCGGTGAAGCTGGTGTCGAACTCCTCCATGGTCACGAACCGGCGGCCGCGGGCCGGGTCGTTGATGTACACGCCGGTGCGGCCGAATCGCCGCCCCATCCCGTCGAACACCACGTAGTGGTTGAACTCCCAGAACAGGATCGCGGGCGCCTGCACGTCGGCGAGAGCGGCCGGCTCCATCTGCATGCCCTTGGCGGTGAACCCGTAGCTGCGTGCGGCCTTCAGCAGGTTGCTGGCACGTGAGCCGTCCCGGGAGACCCCGCAGGCGATCCGCAGTTCCTCGAGCGGAACGTGCCTTCCGTAGTGGGCGAGGACCATGGCGAGTGAGGCGGCGCCGCACTCCACGGCCTCCATCTGCAGGATGGAGGGAGTGCGGACGGACTTGCGGCGGCCGCGCTTGGGCGGCGGTCCCGGGCGCGCGCTCGGGGCGCGCCTGCGGCGGCCCCCCTGCTGCGGTGCGGAGCGCCTCCTCCCGGGCGGGGGTGCCGAGCGGCTGCGCCGCGGTCCGTTCGTTGCCGACCTGCGGCCCTGCGGGCGGGGCGCACTCACGGAAGTATCCATTCGACGGGGTGCTGCGCGTCGAGGCGGACGGCGGCCGTCACCGTCGTCATGGATTCCAACTCGTAGGGCGGGCCGTCGTTCACCGACCAGCGCAGTCCGGACTCGGTCGTCGACGACCGCTGGAGCTTCACCTTCACCGCGATCGGCGGGCCGTTGCGGGTGTACTCCTGCGCCAGGCGGGCATCACCGAGGAACGATGCGATCTGCTTCTCCCCCTGCGGGACCCGTCCCACGGCGGCGACGGTGCCGCGCAGCACGCCGTACTTCTGGCTGGACACCGAGTGGACCGTGAGGTCGACGGAGTCCCCCGCGGAGATGTCCTGAGCCCCGGTGCCGGAGGCGTAGAGCGTGGCGACCAGCGGATCGTTCGGGCCTCGGAGCCTTTCGAGCACTGCCACGTCCGCCCCGGTGGTCACGACGGACCCGATGCCCGCGGAAAGCCCGGTGACCCGGCCAGGGGCCACCGTGCGTATGGCGCGGTCGCCTTCCGGCGTGCTGACCCGAACCAGCGGCTCTTCGGCCCCCATCACGTCGCCCTCCTTCGCGAGAACCGCGGTGACCTGTCCGGCCACCGGGCTCTGGAGGAGGTAACTCCCCTTGCCGTGGGTGAGGATGCCGGGCGCCTCGAGTTTCGAGGAGACGGTGCCGGTGACCGACCAGATCGCTGCGGCGGCGATCACCAGAACGGTGACCGCCAGGACGATGCGTCCCTGGGGCCGTGCGAAACGGACGGGAACGTCGAGTTCTTCGGGCGACTGCAGCTTGGAAAGCGCCTTCTGCCGAAACTGCACGTCACTGTTCCTTCGTTGCAAGTGCCTGCGGCGGCAATACGGCGACAACGGTGGACGACCGTAACACAGGCCCCGGAACGAAGTTCCGGGGCCTGTGCGCCGTTACGGGCGATCACTCACCCGCTGCCGGCCGACATGGTGCGGATCGCGATCCGCGTGCCGAATGTCCGTCAGAGGCTGATGCCGGTCTGCGGGGCGATGCCGGTCTCGGGCATGACGCCCACGCCACCGAGGTCGGTGGCGACGCCGCCGAGGTCGGCACCGACGACGTTCTCGACGGTGCCGGTGACCTGGCTCATGGCGCCCTCGAGCAGACCGCCCGAGACGTTGTCCAGCTCGGTGTCGGCGATCTCGGCGGTCTCGATGTGCTCACGCATGGGAAGCGCTTCCCTTCATTGCTTCTTACAAGGATTTCGTCCGGGCCGAAGAACGGCGCGGACGCGGAGCGCAGCAGCACGAGATCCATCCCGCAAAGGGAATTTGCCTGCCGCGCGATCCGCCGAATGATCAGAACATGTGAGCGGAGGCGACTGCCACTCAGGAACCACGGGGTCGTCACATCTTCACAACGGGCATCAACATGGCGGCCACTTCCCACTCATCCTTTCCATCCGCGCCGCCTTCGGCTCCGAATAGCCCATGGGCTTCTCTGCGGCATCGGGGAGAAACCGCTTTCCGGGCATGCGGAAGGGGCGCCCCAGCGAACTGGGACGCCCCTTGCGTCACTGCTCCCGGCCGCTTCGGTCCGTCACCCGTGGGCGCGGAGCGGCCGTCGGCTCAGAAGCTCAGAGCAGGCCGCCGGTCAGGCCGGTGACCGTGCCGGTCACGCCGGAGACGGTGCCGGTCACGCCGGAGGCGGCACCGGTCACGCCGGAAACGGCGCCGGTCACGTCGGAAACGTCGGCGGAGACGCCGGTCGCAACCTCGACACCGGCAACGCCGACGCCACCCTCGACACCGACACCGCCGGCAACCTGGTCCAGCTCGGCGTCCGCGATCTCGGCGGTCTCGATCTTGTCGTTCAGCATGGGAAGCGCTTCCCTTCCATACAGTGATCTCGTGAGGTGAATCGACCGGCACATGGTGCGTGCCGCCCGAGACGGCGACGCCGCTCCGGGCCTGCGAGGTACCCGTCGGTAAGTGCGGCGCCCGCCGGAGTTGGATGAGATCACGATGCGACGAACCGAAGCCACCTGAGGCAGCGCCCGTCTTCATATCTTCACACCATCGGCTTCAGCGCCTCGCATCCGCTGCGCCCCGTTCACGACACGCGCGGCGGGGACGGTTCCGCTTGTCCGGAACCGTCCCCGCCTGTCAGGTGTTCGGGAGGTGTTGTCGGATTCCTCTCAGGCGCCGCGGAGGACCGCGCCAGTGCGTTCCACCGCTGCCGCGACGGCTCCGTCACGCGCCTCCGACGCCTCGTCAGCCTTCAGCGTCCGATCGGTCGCGCGAAAACGCAGCGCGTACGCAAGGGACTTGCGGCCCTCGCCGAGCTGGTCACCGGTGAACACGTCGAAGAGCCGCACCGACTCGAGCAGCGGACCCGCTCCCTCGCGGAGGGCCTCCTCCACCCGCGCACTGGGCACCTCGGCGTCCACCACCAGAGCGACGTCCTGGGTGGCCACGGGGTACGAGGAGACACCCGGCGCCTGCACCCCGCCCGTGCCGGCCTCCTCCAGGGCATCGAGCTCCAACTCCATCGCGCAGGTGCGTGCCGGCAGCCCGAAGGCCTTGATGACACGGGGATGCAACTCACCCGCGTACCCGACGGTCCGCTCCCCGACGGCGAGCCGTGCGCACCTGCCGGGGTGCCAAGGACCGTACTGGCCACGCTCGACGACCAGTTCGGCACCGGCCTCCCGAGCAACGGTGCGCGCGGCCTCGATCGCGTCGGCCCAGCCGGCCGGGTACCCGGCGCCCCACCAGCCCGCCCGCTCGCGGGGCCCGGAGAGGACGGCGGCCACATGGCGCGGCTGGTCCGGAAGCGCGGCGTCGAGCGCGGCGATCTCCCCGTCGGTCGGCCTGCCCGTCACACTCGGCCGGGGAGCGGCGGTCTCCTCACCGGTGGGGCGGAATACCAGCCCCGTCTCGAACAGCGCCAGACCGCCCTGGGCCCCCTGGCTGCCCCGACCGTCGTTGCGCCGCAGCGCCTGAAGCATGCCGGGAAGCAGCGAGGTCCGCAGGGACGGCTCCTCGTCCGACAACGGGTTGACCAGTTCCACCGTCCGGCGGCCCGGGTCACCGGCATCCAGTTGGAGTGCGTCCAGTGCCGGAGCCCCGATGAAGGGGTAGTTCAGGACCTCGGTGAAGCCGGCACCCGCCAGCGCGCGGCCGACGCGGCGGCGCAGGCGCTGCCCCTCGGTGAGACCGCGTCCGGCGGGAGGACGGGGCAGCCTCGACGGCAGTGTCGCGTACCCCTCGAGCCGGATGACCTCCTCCGCGAGGTCGTTGGGATCGGTCAGGTCCGGTCGCCACGGCGGCACGGTGACGGTCAGGCTGTCCTGCCCGTGCACATCGCAGCCCACCTGCTGCAGACGGCGGACGACCGTCTCCCTGCCGTAGGTGACACCGGCGACCCGATCCGGATGCCCCGCGGTCATCGTCACGGTGCGCGGGCCGCCGCCCTGCGCGGCGAACTCGGTGACGCCGGCCTCGGCCGACCCTCCGGCCAGCAGCACCAGCAGGTCGACGGTGCGCTGCGCCGCGGCGGCCGCTGCCTCGGGGTCCACGCCCCGCTCGAATCGGCGGGACGCCTCGGACGAGAGCCGGTGCCGCCGTGCGGTGCGCGCCACGGAGACAGGGTCGAAGTGCGCGGCCTCGATGACGACCTCGGTGCTTCCCGCCGCTCCGTCGGCCGCGTCGGCGATCTCGCTGTGGGCGCCCCCCATCACGCCTGCCAGGCCGATCGGGCCGCGGCTGTCGGTGATGACCAGATCCTCGGGGTGGAGCGTGCGCTCCACCGCGTCCAGGGTCGTCAGCTTCTCGCCCGCTTCGGCACGGCGCACGCCGATGGCACCGTCGATCCGGGTGCGATCGTAGGCGTGCAGGGGCTGACCCAGTTCGAGCATCACGTAGTTGGTGATGTCGACGGCCAGCGAGATGGGCCGCATACCGGCCTTCTGCAAGCGGCGCTGCAGCCAGAGAGGAGAGCGCGCGTCGGTGCGCAGGCCCGTGACGGCGCGGGCCGTGAAGCGGTCGCATCCCGCCACGTCGCCGACCTCGACCCGCGGGCCGTACTCGTTCGGGGCGGGCACGTCCAGCAGCGCCGGGTCGCGCAGCGGCAACCCGTACGCGGTGGCCGTCTCACGGGCGACTCCGCGCATCGACAGGCAGTAGCCGCGGTCGGGTGTGACCGCGATGTCCAGCACCTCGTCGACGAGTTCGAGCAGCTCGACCGCGTCGGTGCCCGCTTCGTGCTCGGGCGGCAGCACGATGATGCCGTCGTGGTCCTCACCCATGCCCAGTTCGCGGGCGGAGCAGATCATGCCCTCGGAGACCTTCCCGTAGGTCTTCCGTGCGCTGATGACGAAGTCCCCGGGGAGCACCGCTCCCGGCAGCACCACGACGACCTTGTCGCCGACGGAGAAGTTGGTGGCACCGCAGATCAGGTTCTGCGGCTCACCGGTCCCGTTGGCGTCGCCCACGTCGACCTGGCAGTAGCGGATGGGCTTCTTGAACTCCGTCAGCTCCTCGATCGCCAGCACCCGCCCGACGACCAGGGGCCCCTTCAGGCCGGCGCCGAGCCGGTCGACGGTCTCGACCTCCAGTCCTGCCTCGATCAGCCTCGCCGCGACGTCACGACCGGTCTCGCCCGCCGGCAGGTCGACGTACTCACGCAGCCAGGAAAGCGGCGCCCGCATCAGATCTCCATCCCGAACGGCCGGGTGAAGCGCACGTCACCCTCGACCATGTCTCGCATGTCCTCGACGTTGTGGCGGAACATCAGCATCCGCTCGATGCCGAACCCGAAGGCGAAGCCGCTGTACTTCTCCGGGTCGACGCCGCAGGCCGTGAGCACCCGCGGGTTGACCATCCCGCAGCCGCCGAGCTCGATCCAGCCCTCGGAGGAGCAGGTGCGGCAGGGGCGGTCCGGATTCCCGACGGAGTCCCCGTGGCACACGTAACAGACCATGTCCATCTCGGCGGACGGTTCGGTGAAGGGGAAGTAGTTCGGGCGCAGCCGCGTCGTCATGTCCGCTCCGAAGAGGGACTGCACCATGTGGTCCAGGGTCCCCTTCAGATCGGCCATGGTGAGCCCCTCGTCCACGGCCAGCAGCTCGACCTGGGTGAAGACGGGCGTGTGGGTGGCGTCCAGCTCGTCGGTGCGGAACACCCGCCCGGGGCAGATCACGTAGACCGGCGGCTCGCGGTCGAGCAGGGTGCGGATCTGCACGGGGGAGGTGTGGGTGCGCAGCACGACACCGGACTCGTCGGCCGCCTCCTCACCGTCACCGCGGCTCCGGACGAAGAAGGTGTCCTGCATGGTGCGCGCGGGGTGGTCCGGCGGGATGTTCAGCGCGTCGAAGTTGAGCCACTCGGCCTCGACCTCGGGCCCTTCAGCCACCTCGTACCCCATGGCGACGAAGACGTCCTCGATGCGCTCGGACAGCGTCGTCAGGGGGTGCCGTGCGCCGACGGGCAGCCGGTCGTAGGGCAGCGTGACGTCGACGGCCTCCTCGGCGAGGACGCGCTCGTCCCGCTCGGCCTCCAGTTCCTGCTGGCGCTTCTTGAGGGCCTGGCCCACCGCACCGCGTGCCTGACCGACGCGTTTGCCCGCCTCGGCCTTGGCGTGCGGGGGCAGAGCCCCGATCTCGCGGTTCGCGAGGGCGAGCGCGGAGCGGTCTCCCGCGTGCGCGATCTTCACCTCGCGCAGCTCGTCCAGGTCCGTCGCGGTGGCGATCGCCTCGAGTGCCTCGTTCCGCGCCCGCTCGATCTCTTCCGGTTTCAGTGCCTCGACCTCGACAGGGTCGTACGACTTGTTGGGTGCCGACATCTCTTCCCGTGTTTCCGATTGGCGTGGCTGCGCATGCGTGCCGTTCACCGAGTCTAAAGGCCGCGCTGCGCAGGAGAGGCACGGAGAACCCGCGGCGGCGGCTCAGCCGAGTACGGCTGGGGCACCCACGGGCAGGGTGAAGCGGAACCGGGCACCGCCGCCCGGCGCCCGGGAGACCGTGATGGCGCCACCGTGGGCTTCGACGATGCCCTTGACGATGTACAGACCGAGGCCGGTGCCGCCGCGCTTGCTGCCGCGCCAGAAGCGGGTGAAGACACGACTCATGGATTCCTCCGGAATGCCCGGGCCTTCGTCACTGATGGTGACCACGGTGCCGACGGCTTCCTGCCGGTCCCGGGGTGACGAGGGGGCCACCTCCATGGTGACCGTCCCCTCGCCGTGGCGCACGGCGTTCTCCAGCAGGTTGCCCAGCACCTGGTCGATCTTGTCCGGATCGGCCCACAACCGGGGCAACGGCTGCCGCACCCGGGTCACGAACCGGTCGGCCGGCTGGCCCGCGGCCGTGTGCGCCTCGACGTGGCGGCGGACGGCCGCTGCCATGTCGAGAGGCTGCCGGCGCACCTCCAGACGGCCGGAGTCGATGCGCGAGATGTCCAGGAGCTCGGTGATGAGGCGGGTGACACGGTCGGCGTCGGCGTCGACCGTCTCCAGCATGAGTCGCTTCTGGTCGTCGGTGAAACGCTCCCACTTGGCCAGCAGCGTGGCGGTGAATCCCTTCACCGAGGTGAGGGGCGAGCGCAGTTCGTGGGCAACCGTGGCGATCAGTTCGGCGTGGCTCCGCTCGGTGCGGCGGCGCGCCTCGGTGCCGCGCAGCGTGACGACCAGCCGGTGCAGCGGGCCCGTGGGCCTGGTGCGCAGGTAGCGGGCGGAGACCAGCACCTCCCGCCCCCGCAGCAGCAGGTTGCGCTCGGGCTGCCCGCTGCGGGTCGCCAGACCGCCGTAGGGGTCGGTCAGGTGCCACCAGCGTCTGCCCTTGAGGTCCTCTAGGGGGAGAGCGCTCTGCAGGGGCCGGCCCAGCACCTCGGAGGGCTCCGTCAGGCAGATGCGGCCTGCCGCGGCGTTGAAGCAGACGACACGGCCCTCCTCGTCCGCGACGACGAGGCCGTCCGGCAGGTCGTCGGGATGGAGTCCGAGGTCGCCGAGAGGGGGCAGGGCCCGCCGGACAGACTCCTCGCGCACCCGTCCTGTCATCCCCGCACCCCTTCGTCGGGCTCCCCTGCTCCCGGATCCCGGGGCAACCTTAGCTGTTGGAGGTGACGGAGCGGCACCCTCCGGGCGCACGCTGCGCACGGGCGGAGGAATACAGGCACACCGCGGCGGCCGTGGCCAGGTTGAGGCTCTCCGCGCGTCCATGGATCGGTACGCGCACCACCTCGTCGGCGAGGGCGCGGGTCTCCTCCGGCAGTCCCCAGGCCTCGTTGCCGAACATCCATGCCGTGGGCGGCGCCAGGCCGCCGTCGTCCAGTTCCGCGTCCAGGTCCCGGGGCCCCGCCCCGTCGGCCGCCAGTACCCGCACTCCGGCCTCCCGCAGCGCGGTGACGGCCTCGGCGGCCGGCACCCCGACGGCCACCGGCAGGTGGAACAGCGACCCCACGGAGGCACGGACCGCCTTGGGGTTGTAGACGTCCACCGACGAGTCGGTGAACACCACGGCATCCGCTCCGGCCGCGTCGGCGCACCGGAGCACCGTCCCCGCGTTGCCGGGGTCCCGGACGTGGGCGAGGACGGCGACGAGCCGGGGACGGGACGCCACGATCCCGTCGAACGGCCGGTCGAGGAAGCGGCACACCCCCACCATCCCCTGGGGAGTGACCGTCTGCGCGATCCCGGTGAGGGTGTCCTCCGGCGTCAGGTGGAGCACCGCTCCCGCCTCGTCCGCGGCCGCCACGATGCCGGGGTGCCGGTCCGCGGCCTCCTCGGTGACGAAGAGCTCGGCCAGGGCGGCTGTGCCGTGGGCGACGGCAGCGGCTGCCTCACGCACGGCCTGCGGCCCCTCGGCAAGGAAGCGGCGTTCCTTGGCTCGCCGGCTCCGGCGGCTCAGGCGCCGGGCCGCTGCGGTCCGGGCTGCGGACGGGGGGATCACGGATGCTTCCTCTCGGTGCGCGGACAGCACCGGACCCGCAGGCTGCTGCCTGCGGGTCCGGGTGGGATGTGCTGGGCCGGGCGTCCGCCCGGAGCCATGAACGCCGGTCAGGCGGCCTTCGGGGCGTTGACGTCGCCCGGGAGGGCCTTCTGCGCGACCTCGACGAGCGCGGCGAACGCCGGGGCGTCGTTGACGGCGAGCTCGGCCAGCATCTTGCGGTCGACCTCGACGTTGGCGGCCTTCAGGCCCTGGATGAAGCGGTTGTAGGTCATGCCGTTGGCGCGGGCACCGGCGTTGATCCGCTGGATCCACAGCTGGCGGAAGTCGCCCTTGCGCTTCTTCCGGTCGTTGTAGTTGTAGACGAACGAGTGGGTGACCTGCTCCTTCGCCTTGCGGTACAGGCGCGAGCGCTGACCGCGGTAGCCGCTGGCCTGGTCGAGGATCGTCCGGCGCTTCTTCTGAGCGTTGACTGCCCGCTTGACGCGTGCCACTGGTGAGTCTCCTTGTAGGCGGGGCCGTGGCTGTCGTCACACGGCCCGGGTGGAAAAGAGTCCCGGTCGAACGGGGATTACTTGCCGAGAAGCTTCTTGATCTTCTTGGCGTCGGCCGGAGCCATCTCCTGGTTGCCCGCGAGGCGGCGCGTCAGCGTGGACGGCTTGTGCTCGAGGTAGTGGCGGCGGCCGGCCCGCTGGCGCAACACCTTGCCGGAGCCCGTGACCTTGAAGCGCTTGCGGGCACCACTGTGCGTCTTGTTCTTCGGCATGTCGCCGTCTTCTCCTCGTCGGTGGCGCCGGCCCGGCCCGTTTCGGGGCGCGGGGCAGCGCCGGTTGGTTCGGTTGGCTGGTCCTGGGCGGTGCCCGGGAGGGCTCACGCCTCTGCAGGCTCCTCGGCGGGGTTGTCCTGCTGGCGCCCGGCTGCCTTGCGTGCGGCCTGCGCCTCGCGGGCCTCGGCCATCGCCTCGGTCTTCTTCTTGTGCGGACCGAGAACCATGATCATGTTCCGGCCGTCCTGCTTCGGG
Organism: Streptomyces callyspongiae; assembly: GCF_047200695.1. NCBI lineage: Bacteria > Bacillati > Actinomycetota > Actinomycetes > Kitasatosporales > Streptomycetaceae > Streptomyces > Streptomyces callyspongiae. The sequence goes on along the minus strand of NZ_JBJZOM010000005.1, from coordinate 123,227 downwards.
TTGGACTCCACGAAACCCAGGTCGGCGACATCGTCCGCGAGCCGCTGGAGCAGACGGAAGCCCAGCTCGGGCCGGCTCTGCTCGCGACCACGGAACATGATCGTGATCTTGACCTTGTCCCCCTGCTTGAGGAACCGGACGACATGACCCTTCTTGGTGTCGTAGTCGTGCGGATCGATCTTCGGCCGGAGCTTCATCTCCTTGATGACCGTGTGCGCCTGGTTCTTGCGCGCCTCACGGGCCTTCATGGCCGACTCGTACTTGAACTTTCCGTAGTCCATGAGCTTGCACACGGGCGGGCGGGCGTTCGCCGCCACCTCGACGAGGTCGAGGTCGTACTCCGTGGCGAGCTCCAGGGCCTTTGCAAGCGGCACGATGCCGACCTGCTCGCCACTGGGACCGACGAGTCGCACCTCGGGGACGCGAATCCGGTCGTTGATGCGGGGCTCGGCGCTGATGGGGCCTCCTCAGGTGCACCACGCGGCCATCTGGCGAACGGCCGCGCAAGAGTGATGTGAGTCTTGCGAACCCCCCGCGCCGTGACGCACGAAACGCCCCGGACGGGGACACAGGCGGAGCTCCACGGACCGGGAACACCGCCGCGAAGCCTCGCGGGGCGCAACCTGACCTGTGACCCAGGGTCCCGGGGGACCACAGGGTGGGAGTGCGGAGCCTCCACTTGCGGGCCGGATCCTTCGGGTCCTTCGCGGGGCGAACCCCTTCGAGCCCCGGCGATCCAGCCGGTCGGTCTTCGAGCATACCAGGCTCCGCGGTCGCTGGAGGCACGCCTACGCTTGGTCCCCATGAACGACTCCGCCGAGAACCGGCCCGACGACCCGCCCGTGGAACAGCCGGTCGGCTTCGACTCCATGACCCGCGACATCGCGGACGTACCCGCGGTCGAGGTGATCACCACCGTGGCCGTGCACCTGATGAGTTCCGCCGCCGTCAAGTGCGGACTCGCCGAGGAGGGCGAGGGCGAGAAGGACCTGGACGAGGCGCGGAAGCTGATCCACGCCCTCGCGGGCCTGGTCACCGCGAGCGCCACGGAAGTCGGCTCCTACCACGCGGCTCCGCTGCGGGACGGGCTGAAATCCCTGCAACTGGCTTTCCGGGAGGCCTCCGAGGTTCCCGACGAGCCCGGGCAGGGGCCCGGCGAGAAGTACACCGGTCCCGTACTCGGCTGACGCCTCCGCTGCGCCCGGCGGCGGTCACTCTCCGGGTGCGCCGCCGGCCGGGGCGCCACGCCCCCGGCGTCCGGGCTCGCCCCACCCGCGGGTGACGAGACGGTGCGCGGGTGCCGCGAGTGCCCCGCCGATCAGCGGAGCGACGAGGAACAGCCACACCTGGGTCAGTGCCGCTCCCCCGGCGAACAGCGCCGGAGCGAGGCTCCGCGCCGGATTGACCGAGGCCCCGGTCAGCGGGATGCCGACCAGGTGCACCGCGGCCAGCGTCAGCCCGATCGGCACCCCTTCGCCTCCGACGATCTGCCACGACCGGGTCACCGACAGCCACACGTAGACCAGGAGGAAGGTGAGGACGACCTCGGCGACCAGCGCACCGAAGGTGCCGAGGCCGACCGCCGACCTGTCGCCGAACCCGTTGGTGCCGAACCGGTCGTGGATCCGCAGCCCGGGGATCTGGTGCGCGACCAGGAACAGCAGCAGGGCACCGAGGATCGCACCCACGAGCTGTGCGACCCAGTAGCGGATCGCGGTGACGCCGTCGATGCGGCGGGCGATCAGCATGCCCAGGGTCACGGCCGGATCCAACTGGCTGCCGGAGAGGGCACCGAGCGCGCGGGCCAGTCCGATCATCGTCAGCCCGAAGGCCAGCGCGATGCCCAGGCTTCCGACGTACTCCCCCGCCACGACGGCAGCTCCCACTCCCGTGAAGACCAGCAGCAGGGTGCCCAGGCACTCCGCCATCAGCGGCCGGGGATCCGCCATGGTCAGGATCCGAGCCCTCATCCGGGCCTCCCGTCGGGGACGAGCGCGGTCACGAACGTCCCCACAGTGTCCGGCCGGCGGCACGCTTCCGCACGTGCGGCGCGGCGGACGGGTGGTACGCGGGTTCTCCGCCGCGACCGTCAGCGGTGGAAGAGCGCCCGGGCGGGAAGCCGGCTGCCGGGCGGCATCACCGCGACGTCCAGCCCCTTGACGAGCACCGCGCGCAGCGCCTCGTCCGCGGCGAGACGCTGCGCGACGCGACGGGCGACCGCTGCGGGCTCGGCGCCGGAGGAGAGCAACAGGGCGAGCGTGCCGTCGGTCTCGCCGCTGCCGGGAACGAGATGGGCCGCGAGAACGTCGGGGTCGTCGGCGAGATGCGCCCGCAGGGCTGCGAGGACGTCCGGATCGTCCACGGGCCCCCCGTCGCCCGAGCCGCCTGCCTCGCCCGAGGCGAGACGCCGCAGGGCGGATCCGGTGAGTTCGTAGGGAACGGGGCCCGCCATGTCGATCACCAGGGTGTCCGCGCCCTCCTGCGCACAGGCGCTGAGAGCCTGCGGCAGCGGCACGGCGACCGGACGCGCCTCGGGCTGCCACCGCGCCAGGCTCGCGGTCGAGGTGAAGGCGGGCAGCGCCCTCCGGCCTCCCGGGGCGGACAGTGTCGGGACGGCCATGTCGCTGGATTTGTCCCGCCGCAGTCCGTTCGCACCGGTGCCGGTCTCGCCCAGCACCGCGACGACGGGGACGAGAAGCCGCGCTCCGCGCAGGGCCCGCAGCACGCTCTCCTCGGCAGCCGGGTCGTGCTGCCAGGCAGCGAGCGCCCGGCTCAGCGCGGGGTCGGGAGAGCCGTCGTCGTCGGTGAAGCCGGGATCCGGGATGTTCTTCGAGGGCACGGGCACGAGGTTATCCGTCCCGGTGGCGGGCGCCCCGATGCAGGGCCACCGCGGCAGCCACGAGCAGGGCGCCGAAGGCGAGTCCCGCCGGAGCGAGCCAACCGGTGGCCACGCTCTCCTCGGGGTCCGGACCGGCCCCGAAGTAGCGGTCCGGGTGGGAGCGCGCGCCGTCCTGCAGGGTCCGGGGTTCGACGGCGCTGCCCAGGGCGATGGCCGCCGCGGGATCCACGATGCCGCTGCCGAGTGCGTCGCTGTGACCGCCCGCCGGGGTGTCCTGCGCGGTGTCGGAGAGCAGTTGCCGGACCTGCGCCGGCGTGAGGTCGGGTTGGGCCGCGGTCAGCAGCGCGGCGGCGCCGGAGACGAACGCGGCGGCTGTGCTGGTGCCCCAGCCCTCGTAGTAGCGGCGGTCGGGTTCGGTGATGATGACGTCGTCCCCGGGAGCGCTCACGGTCGCGTACCAGCCCCGCGTGGAGAACCCGGCACGCCGGCGATCCCGGTCGACGGCCGTGACCGCGATCACACCGGGATAGGCGGCCGGGTAGGACAGGTGGTCGCCGTCCTCGCCGTCGTTGCCCGCCGAGGCGACGACCACGACGCCGCTTTCGAGCGCGTAGCGGACGGCGGCGTCCTGCTGGGCGTCCGGGTGGGCGGAGTCGCTGTCGTCGCCGAGGGAGAGATTGATGACGTCCGCGCCGTGGTCGACCGCCCAGCGGATCCCGGCGGCGAGCGCACCACCGTGCGTGCGGCGGGCCTTCTCCTGAGCCGGGTCGTCCTTCTCCAGCAGGACGCGCACCGGGAGGATCCGCGCCTCCGGGGCCATGCCGAGCACGCCGTCGCGACCCCCGGGGCCGTGGCCGTGTCCGGCGATGATGCCGGCCATGGCGGTGCCGTGGCGGGCCCATGCGCGGTCGCCCCGCTTCGCGCCGATCCCGACGAAGTCCTTTCCGTCGAGGACCGAACCCGCGAGGTCGGGGTGGGTGCCGTCGACACCGGTGTCCAGGACCGCGACCGTGACGCCCTCACCGCGCGTGGTCTTCCAGGCCTCGCGGGCATGCACGGCGTCCAGGCCCCACTGACGGCTCTGGATGCCCTCCCCCGCGGCGTGCGCGACCCCCGCGGTGAGCGGGAGCACGGTGAACAGTGCGGCCGAGGACACCGCCGCCGCGCGGCGCGCGGCCCGGCGGACATGGACTCGGAGGTTCATGGCGTTCCGCCCTCCCGGGACTCCCGCAGCCTCTTCCGCACCTTCTCGCGGAGATGGGACGCCAGGCTCTCCGCCTCGTGCCCGAGGCCGGCCTGCGCGGGCACGGACGAGGCCTCCGGCGCGGTGGCTTCTGCGGCGGGACGCGGATCCTGCACGGTACGTCCGTCGGCGAACCCGGAGACGGCGAGCACAACCACCGGGGCGTCGGTCAGGACGTCCACGGTCCAGCTGCCGCGCTGGGCGTCGCCGAACCCGGCGGCGGGGGTGCCGCGCGGGCCGTACGCACGCGGCATCAGATCGCTGCGGCGGTCCAGCTCCTCCCGGGCGAAACGCCGTTGGAGCCGCCGCATCCCCGCAGGGTCGGCCTCGGTGAAGACGAGACCGACCGTGGTCGCGTCGGTACCGGTCTCGTCGAGATAGGTCGCACGGACCAGGCGGCGGCACCCGACCGGTGCCAGGGCACGGGCGAGCAGCCGGTCGACCGCGCCGGAGCAGGGGCTGTCGGGTGCAACGGCGACGCGGATCCAGTTGCGGTCCGCCCCGCCCGGTCCTGCCGCGGCTCCGTGGACGGTGCGGGCGAACAGGCCGTTCACGGGGACCGAGTGCCACATCTCGCGCGCGTCCTCGAAGACCTGCCGGGGTGTGCCCGCCTCGGCCCGGCCGTCGAGCACGATGCCGGCGGTCGTGCCGCCCAGCAGCCCGACGCCCAGGACGAGGCAGGCCGCGGCGGCGACGGCGCGCGAGGGCCGCCGTCGTCCGGGGGTCCCGGTCTCGATGCGTATCGGTTTCAGCCGGAACGTGGGCGGCCCGGCGACGTCGTCTGCGCCGAACGGTCCGGACTCCGGCGGGTGCTGGGGCTGCGGGGGCACGGCGGGCGCGGGAACCGGAGGGCGGGACGGCTCGGGCGGGGCTGTCGCGGGTGGTCGCGGGGGCCGACGCGGGGTGGCCCCGGCCGGTTCGGCTTCCCCTTCGGGCCGGGCGGTCCCGGTGCTCCCGGCGTCCTCCATCGGCCGGGCCGCTTCACCGGAACCCGGTTCCCCCTCCTTCACCGTGGCGGGACGCCCGGAGTCGCGCGGGGCGCGGGGGCCGGAAGCGACCTGCCGGGTGGCCTCGTCCCGCGGCAGGGGCTCGGCGCCCTCCGGCTCGGGGGCGGCTGCCCGCTCGCGAGGACGGGGCGGCCCGGCGGGCCGCGGGGGCACGGCGGGAGGAAGCGGCATGCGCGGAACGCGGGGGCGTCCGGCCTCCGTGCTGCTCATGGCACCCCTCCCCCGGCCACGACGGCACGGCGCCCACCGCACGCCCTCATGGCTGATCCGTTCTGCGAAGGCACACCGGGCTCGGGTCACGGTGTGTGAGGTCACTCTACGGTGCCTGCCGGTGCTCCCGGCAACCCGCCCTGCACGCTGGGTGGTTCGCGGTCAGACCGCCTCGCTGTCCTGATCCTCCGAGACCGTCCCCCGCTCCGCGCCCGCGACGATCCTGGCCATGTCCCGCACCGGCGGGGCGGCCCGGTGGATGTCGAAGCCCAGGCGGAGCACGAGCATCCGGCCGCTGCCGTCGGGGTGGGGGAAGGCGACGGACTCCACCCAGGCGTCCGGGCCCTTGCGGTTCTCGATCCGCCAGCGGACCAGATAGCCGTCCTGCCCGGCGACCTCGACGGGCTCGGACCGGACCTGCCGGTGGGAGACGATTCCGCCGTAGTAGTCCTTGCCGTAGGACTGCTTCGCGTGGGGCGCGATGTCCGCCCCGGCCACCTTCTCGGGGTCGCCCTCGGCGGACGTCACGTGCACGGAGGCGCCCCCGCGCACACACCGTTCGTTCTTGAGCGGGCAGATGTAGGAAGTGGTGGTGACGGCGGCTCCGTGCGTGCCGGGCGCCCGGTCCCACCCCGCGAGAAGCGGCAGCCTGACGCCTTCGGCGAGAGTGGGGCGACGGCTCTCGGGCGCGGGTGACGCGCTGTCGTCCGGACCCCCGCGGGCTCCGCCGCCTTCGTCGGGGGCACCGGTGCCGGCCGCGGGGCCGGGGTCGTCCGCCGCCCGGCTGCCGTCGCTCCCGCCGACGAGGATCGCACCGACGGCGACGGCGAGCACCACCGCGATCGCCGCAGCGACCACGGCCACCAGCGGCCCCCGCGAGCCGGAGGGCGACCGCGGAGGGAATCCGCCTCCGGCGGTCTCCGCACGGCGGGTGTGGGCGGTCCACGCCGCGCCGTCCCACCAGCGCTCCGTGACGGGTCCGAAACCTGCGTGCCCGGGATCCGGATACCAGCCGGGCGGTGTGCTGCTGCTCACCCGGAGCACCCTAGGGCAACATGCGTGCGAACGGCACGGCGCCCGGGGGCCGTACCGTCACAGGGGCGTCACATAGGCCCCCGAAATGCCGCCGTCGACGAGGAAGTCGGTGGCGTTGACGAACGAGGAGTCGTCACTGGCCAGGAAGGCGACCGCTGCGGCGATCTCCGTCGCCCGGGCGAACCGGCCCGCGGGGACGTGGACGAGGCGCCGCTGTGCACGCTCGGGGTCCTGGGCGAACAGCTCCTGGAGCAGCGGGGTGTCCACGGGCCCGGGGCAGAGTGCGTTGACGCGGATCCCCTCCCTGGCGAACTGCACCCCCAGTTCGCGCGACATCGCCAGGACGCCGCCCTTGGAGGCCGTGTAGCTGATCTGCGAGGTCGCCGCTCCCATGCGGGCGACGAACGACGCGGTGTTGATGATCGATCCGCGTCCCTGCCGGCGCATGTACGGCAGCGCCGCCCGGCAGCACAGGTACACCGAGGTCAGGTTCGTCTGCTGCACCCGCTCCCAGACGTCGGGCCCGGTGGTGAGGATCGAGTCGTCCTCCGGGGGCGAGATGCCGGCGTTGTTGAAGGCGACGTCCACGGACCCGTAGTGCTGGTGGGCCGCGGCGAACAGGGCCTCGACAGCGGCCTCGTCGGTGACGTCGGTCTCCACGAAGACCCCGCCGCACTCCTCCGCGGCGGCCTTGCCCCGTTCGGTGTCGACGTCCGCGCAGACGACGTGGGCTCCCTCCGAGGCGAGGCGGCGCGCAGAGGCGAGTCCGATGCCGCTGCCCGCGCCGGTGACGACCGCGGTACGCCCCACCAGGCGTCGGCAGGGCTGCTCCTCGGCTGCTTCGGTACGGGGTTCGGGTGCGCTCACGGCTGCTCCTCGGTGTTCAGGAAGACGTTCTTGGTCTCGGTGAAGGCCTCCAGGGCCCGCGGGCCCAGTTCACGGCCGAGTCCGGACTGGCCGTATCCGCCGAACGGCGTGGAATAGCGCACGCTGGCGTGGGAGTTGACGGACAGGTTGCCGGCGGCCACCCCGCGCGACACCCGCAGGGCGCGGCCCAGGTCGCGCGTCCACACCGAGCCGGACAGCCCGTAGGGGGAGTCGTTGGCCAAACGGACCGCCTCGGCCTCGTCGTCGAACGGCACGACGACGGCGACGGGGCCGAACACCTCCTCGGTGGCGACCGGGTCGCCGGGACGTGCTGCCAGGACGGTCGCCGGATACCAGTAGCCCGGCCCGGCCGGCACCTCGCCGCGGATGAGTGTGTCGGCGTCCGGCCGGACATAGGACCGGACGCGGGCGAGTTGGGCGGCGGAGATCAGCGGGCCCATCCGGGTGCCCGGGTCGGCGGGGTCGCCGGCCGTCCAGGCCTTCACCTCGGGTTCCAGCAGTTCGAGGAAGCGGTCGTGGACCTCGCGCTGCACGAGGATGCGGCTGCGGGCGCAGCAGTCCTGGCCGGTGTTGTCCAGGAAGGACCCGGGGGCGGCGGCCGCGGCAGTCGGCAGGTCTGCGTCGGCGAAGACGATGTTGGGGCTCTTGCCGCCGAGTTCGAGGGTCACCCGCTTCACCTGAGCGGCGCATGCGGCCATGATGCGCCGCCCGACGTCGGTGGAACCGGTGAAAACGATCTTGGCGATCGAGGGGTGCCGCACGAGCGCGTCACCGGTCACCTCGCCGGCACCGGGGAGAACCTGGAAGAGGTCCTGGGGCAGTCCCGCCTCCAGGGCGAGTTCGGCGAGACGCAGCGCGGTGAGCGGAGTGGCCTCCGCGGGCTTGAGGAGCACGGCGTTGCCGGCCGCGAGAGCGGGTGCGGTGCCCCAGGCGGCGATCGGCATGGGGAAGTTCCAGGGCGCGATCACCCCGACGACGCCCAGCGGTTCCGCGAAGGTCAGGTTCACGCCGCCAGCGACCGGGATCTGACTGCCCGTCAACCGTTCTACTCCGCCGGCGGAGTAGTCCAGGAGGTCGCGGACGTTGCCCGCCTCCCCGCGGGCGTTGCCGACGGGATGCCCCGCTTCCCGCACCTCGAGCCGTGCCAGTTCCTCCAGGTGGTCGTCCACAACGGCGGCGAACCTGCGCAGCAGCCGGGCGCGGTCGGCGGGGGCGAGCGCGGCCCAGCTCCGCTGGGCGGCCTGCGCACGGCGGACGGCACGGTCGACCTGCCCGGGAGTGGTGGCCGGGACGGTGGTGACGGTCTCCTCCGTGGCCGGGTCGACGATCGTGTGCTCGGAAGCCGGTTCGTCGTCGCCCGGCGTGTGCGTGGGCTGCTGGTTCACTCAAGACCTCACATGCGCTCGAAGGAACGGAAGCGTTCCCAGTCGGTCACGGCAGTGTCGTACGCGTCCTGCTCCACCCGCGCCATGTTGGCGTAGTGGCGCACCACGTCCTCGCCGAAGGCCTCGCGCGCCGGCACGCTCCCCCGCCACAGTTCGGCGGCGTCGCGCAGTGTGGTGGGCACGTGCTCGGCGTCGGAGGTGTAGGCGTTCCCGGAGCAGGGGTCCGGGAGTTCGAGGCCCTCGTCGATCCCGTACAGTCCCGCGGCGATCATGCCGGCGACGGCGAGGTAGGGGTTGACGTCACCGCCGGGGACCCGGTTCTCCATACGGTGCGAGGGGCCGTGTCCGACGACGCGGTAGGCGCAGGTGCGGTTGTCCGGCCCCCAGGCCACCGCCGTCGGGGCGAAGGACCCGGGCTGATACCGCTTGTAGGAATTGACGTTGGGCGCGTAGAGGAGGGTGAAGTCGCGCAGCGCGGCGAGTTGTCCGGCCAGGAACCGCCGCATGGTGGTGGACATTCCCCCCGGCTGCCGCTCGTCCGCGAGGACCGGGCGGCCGTGCTCGTCGCGCAGGGACAGGTGGATGTGGCAGGAGTTGCCCTCGCGCTCGTCGTACTTGGCCATGAAGGTCAGCGCGCGGCCCTCCTGGGCGGCGATCTCCTTCGCTCCGGTCTTGTACACCACGTGCTGGTCGCAGGTGGTGAGGGCGTCCTCGTAGCGGAAGGCGATCTCGTGCTGGCCGAGGTTGCACTCCCCCTTCGCCGACTCGACGGTCATGCCGGCCTGCCCCATCTCATTGCGGATGCGGCGCAGCAGCGGCTCCACCCGCCCGGTGCCCAGCACGGAGTAGTCGACGTTGTACTGGTTGGCAGGGGTCAGCGCGCGGTATCCCGCGTTCCAGGCCTGCTCGTAGCTGTCCTGGAACACCATGAACTCCAGCTCCGTGCCGACGTGCGCGGTCCATCCGCGCTCGGCGAGCCGGGCCAGTTGGCGGCGGAGCACCTGCCGGGGCGAGGCGGCCACCGGAGAGCCGTCGTGCCAGGCGAGATCGGCGGTGATCAGGGCGCTGCCCGGGTTCCAGGGGATGCGGCGGAGCGTCGCGGTGTCGCCGTGCATGGCGAAGTCGCCGTAGCCCAGCTCCCAGGACGACATCTCGTACCCGTCGACCGTGTTCATCTCCGTATCCACGGCCAGCAGGTAGTTGCATCCCTCGGTGCCGTGCGCGAGCACCTCGTCGAGGAAGAAGCGGGCGGCGAAGCGTTTGCCCTGCAGTCTGCCCTGCATGTCGGTGAAGGCCAGCACCACGGTGTCGATCCGCTCCTCCTGGACGAGCCAGCGGAGCTCTTCGACGGTGAGCGGGGGCGTGCGGTCTGCCACGGTGGGCCTCCTGACATCTCGCCGGAGTCGTCCGGGCTCCTTAAGGTAGTTCCGTAGACCATTTCTTGGGAAGAAGGACGATGGAAAACCTTCCGAACGTCACGGGGGCGGCGGATCCGCTGACACCGGTGCTCCGTCCGGTGAGAGCGGGGAACGGCTTCGAGGAAGCACTGGAGCAGATACTCCAGGTCATCCGGCTGGGGCTGGTGCCGGCGGGCGAGCGCCTGCCCGCGGAGCGGGAACTCGCCGAACGGCTCGGGGTGAGCCGGGTGACGCTGCGCGAGGTGCTGCGGGCGCTGGCGGACGAGGGCCTCGTGGAGAGCAGACGCGGCCGCTACGGCGGTACGTTCGTGCGTGAGCCGCCCGCGCACGGCGGCCTTCCGGCCGCACTCGGGGAAGCCGAACTGGAGGACGCCCTGCGGTTCCGCGAGGTGCTGGAGGCGGGGGCGGCCGGGCTCGCCGCGGAACGGAACCCGGCCGGGGAGGGCGCCCGCCGGCTGCGGCGGGCCCTGGAGGACACCGGCGACGCGGCGCCGGAGGACTACCGCCGACGGGACACGCTTCTCCACCTCGCGCTGGTCGAACTCGCCGGTTCCACCTCGCTGACGTCGCAGTACGCGGCCGTCCGCGCCACGCTCAACGACTGGCTCGGCCGCATCCCGATCCTGGTGCGGAACCTGGAGCACGCCCAGCACCAGCACGCCGCCCTGGTCGACGCGGTCACCTCGGGCGATGCGGAGGCCGCAAGGGCGGTGGCCCGGGAGCACTGCGCCGGAACCGCCGCGCTGCTGCGCGGCTTCCTCCTCTGACGCGCCCCGGAGGGACGGGGCACTGCACACCTCTTGTGCATCCCGCTCACCGCGGCAATGGTATGGGGTCACACCAAAGACCCAGCGCGGGAGCTGCTCATGGCTGACGACACCGGACTGGACCACCGGACGACCGGCGCGTCGAAGGGCGCGCCCCGGGACGCGTATCTGGAGAGGCGGACACTCCGCCGGGGCAGCGCGGGCTGGTTGCTCCTGACCGGCCTGGGGGTGGCCTACGTGGTGTCCGGCGACTACGCCGGATGGAACTTCGGCCTCGCGGAAGGCGGCTTCGGAGGCCTTGCCATCGCGACGGTGCTGATGGGAGCGATGTACGCCTGCATGGTGTTCTCGCTCGCCGAACTGTCGTCCGTGCTCCCCACCGCGGGCGGCGGGTACGGGTTCGCGCGCCGCGCCCTGGGCGTCTGGGGCGGGTTCCTGACGGGCACGGCGATCCTCATCGAGTACATTCTGGCCCCGGCGGCCATCTCGGTGTTCATCGGCGGGTACGTCGAGTCGCTGGGACTGTTCGGGCTGGAGTCCGGCTGGCCCGTCTACCTGGCCTGCTTCGTCGTCTTCACCGGTGTGCACCTGTGGGGCGTCGGCGAGGCGCTGCGCTTCAGCTTCGCGGTCACGGGGATCGCCGTGGCGGCACTGCTGGTGTTCTGCGTTGGAGCACTCACCCACTTCGACGCGGGGTCGCTCGACGACGTCCCCGTGGACCCGAGCGCGTTCGGGTCGGGCTCCTGGCTCCCCTTCGGCCTGCTCGGCGTCTGGGCGGCGTTCCCCTTCGGCATGTGGTTCTTCCTGGGCATCGAGGGCGTGCCGCTGGCCGCGGAGGAGGCGAAGGAGCCGGAACGAACGCTGCCGCGCGCGATGGCCGCCGCCATCGGTGTGCTGGTGGTGCTGGCACTGCTGACGCTCCTGCCCGCGGCCGGAGCGGCCGGTTCCGACGCCATCAAGGACGCGGACAATCCGCTGGTGGCGGCGCTGGAGTCCGCGACCGGCGGAGATCCGACGCTGCTCAGCCGCCTCGTGAACTACGCCGGGCTCGCGGGCCTGGTCGCCTCGTTCTTCTCCCTGATCTACGCGGGATCGCGTCAGCTGTTCGCTCTCTCGCGCGCCGGCTACCTTCCGCGGTTCCTCTCGCTCACCAGCCGCCGCAAGGCCCCCTACCTCGGTCTCATCGTGCCTGCCGGTATCGGCTTCGCCCTCGCCGCCGCCACCGGCGACGGTGCCCGCATGCTCAACATCGCGGTGTTCGGCGCGGCCGTCTCCTACGTGCTGATGTCCCTGTCGCACATCGTGCTCCGGCGCCGCGAGCCCGGTCTCCACCGGCCCTACCGCACGCCGGGCGGGGTGCTGACGTCGTCGGTCGCCTTCGTGCTGGCCTGCGCGGCCGTGGTCGCCACCTTCCTCGTCGATCCGGGCGCCGCCGGTATCGCGCTGCTGCTGTACGTGGTGGCGGCGGGGTACTTCGCCCTCTACAGTCGGCACCGTCTTGTCGCCACGGCACCGGAGGAGGAGTTCGCCGCACTGGCCGAGGCGGAGGCCGAGCTGGAGCGGCGACGCGACGTATGACTGGTCCGCTGATCGGCCTGAGCACCTATCTGGAGTCCCGGGCACGCTGGGGCGTGTGGGACATGGCCGCGGCACTGCTGCCCGAGGGCTACCATCGCCTCGTCCAAGCGGCGGGAGGCCTGGCCGCCATGCTGCCGCCCGACCCGCGCCCCGGAGCGGCGCAGCAGGCGGTGCGGCACCTCGACGGGCTGGTCGTGGCCGGAGGTCCCGACGTCGATCCGGCACGGTACGGCGCGGAGCGCGACGACCGCACCGGCCCGCCCGCACCGGAGCGGGACGCCTGGGAACTCGCCCTCATCGACGCAGCGATGGAACGCGGCCTGCCGCTGCTGGGCGTCTGCCGGGGCATGCAACTGCTCAACATCGCCTGCGGCGGCACCCTGGTGCAGCACCTGGACGGCCACGCCGGACCGCCGGGGACCTTCGCCGAGCACACGGTGACCCCGGTGCCCGGTTCGGCTCTCGCCCGGATCCTTCCCGCCACGGTCACCGTCCCCACCTACCACCACCAGGCCGTGCAGTTGCTGGGAGCGGGCCTGGTCGCCTGTGCCCACGCCGAGGACGGCACGGTCGAGGCCGTGGAGATGCCGGGGGCCACGGCCTGGACGCTCGGGGTCCAGTGGCACCCCGAGGCGGACCGTACCGACCTCCGGGTGATGCGGGCCCTCGTCGGGCAGGCGGGGCACTGAGAGCGGGCCGTCTCAGCCGAGCGCGCGGCGCAGCGCACCCGCCAGGACTTCGGGCGCCTCGGTGAGGGAAGGCCCGTACCAGGTGAGGTGCCGGCCGCTGACCAGGGCGGCCGGCAGGCCGGAGAACGCCTCCGGCCCGTCGTCGGCCGCGAAGGCGTACGGCTCGTCGGGCAGCACGACCAGGTCGGCGGCGTCCGGGTCCGCGAGACGGGGCAGCGGCACGCGGGGGTAGCGCTCGGCGTGGTCGCTGTACCGGTTCCGTACCCCCAGGTGTGCGAGCAGGGCGCCGGCGAAGGTGTCGCGCCCCAGCACCATCCACGGCCGGCGCCACACGGGGACCACTGCCGTCACGTCGAACTCCGCACGCACCCGGGCCCACGCGGCCTCCGCCTCGTCCAGCCAGGCGGGACGGGGCAGCGCGCAGCCGTCCACCAGCACCCGGTGCAGCTCGGTGAAGGCCTGCGGCACGCTGCGCACCTCGGTCACGAGCACGCGCAGTCCGGCGTCCCGCAGCGCCGCGAGATCGGCCGGCCGGTTCTCCTCCTCGTTGGCGAGGACCAGGTCGGGTGCCAGTGAGACGATCCGCTCCACGTCCGGGTTCTTCGTCCCCCGCACCCGGACGACGTCCAGGTCCGCGGGACGGCTGCACCAGTCGGTCGCGCCGGCCAGCAGTCCCGGCGCCGTGACGGCCACCGCCTCGGTCAGCGAGGGGACGAGGGACACGACGCGGCGTACGGCGTGCGGAGAGGTCATGACGGCACGGTAGTGCCCCGCCGCCCCCGCATCCCCACCGGTGTCACCGGCATACGGCATCATGCGGCAGGTGACGACACCTCGGCTCATGCTCCTCGACACCGCCTCGCTCTACTTCCGCGCGTACTTCGGCGTGCCGGACTCGGTGACGGCACCCGACGGCACCCCGGTGAACGCGGTGCGCGGACTGCTGGACTTCATCGCCCGGCTCGTGCAGGACCACCGTCCGGACGAACTCGTCGCCTGCATGGACGCCGACTGGCGACCGCAGTGGCGCGTGGACCTCATCCCCTCCTACAAGGCCCACCGGGTGCTGGAGGAGGTGGCGGCGGGGCCGGACACCGAGCAGGTGCCGGACACCCTGTCGCCGCAGGTCCCGGTGATCGAGGACGTGCTGGACGCACTGGGCATCGCACGGGTGGGCGCCGAGGGGTACGAGGCGGACGACGTCATCGGGACCCTCACCCGGCGTGCCCGCGGGCCGGTCGACATCGTCACCGGCGACCGCGACCTGTTCCAGCTCGTCGACGACACCCGCGGGGTCCGGGTGCTCTACCCGGTGAAGGGCATGGGCAACCTGGCATCGTTCGACGAGGCCGCGCTGCGGGATAAGTACGGGGTGGACGGCCCCGGCTACGCGGCCATGGCCACCCTGCGCGGGGACCCGAGCGACGGGCTTCCCGGGGTTCCCGGGATCGGCGAGAAGACCGCCGCCAAACTGCTCGCCGCCTACGGAGACCTGGACGGCATCGCGGCGGCCGCCGAGGACCCGGCGTCGAAGGTCACTCCCGCGCAGCGGCGGAAACTGAAGGAGGCGGGCCCGTACCTCGCCGTTGCCCCGCGGGTGGTGCGCGTCGCCGACGACATCCCGCTCCCCGAGGTCGACGCCGCGCTGCCGGACGAACCGCACGACGCGACCGCGCTGGTGGCGCTGGACGAGCGCTGGGGGCTGCGGAGTTCCCTCAACCGGGTACTGCACGCCCTCCAGGGCTGAGGTGTCCTTCCCGCTTCGTCCGGGCGATGTTCCCCGGGCGTGCGCGGTCACGCCCGGGGAGAACGCTCAGCCGACGGAGGTGTAGGCGACGACTCCCCGCCGCATGGCGTCGATCGCGCGGCGCGCGTTCTTCCCGACCGTGCCTCCCTCGGGAGCCGCGGCCGCCAACTGACCGAGCACGTCGATGATCTGCTTGCACCAGCGCACGAAGTCGCCGGCCGGCATGTCGGCCTCCCGCAGCACGGCGTCCAGCCCGTGCCCGTCGGCCCACTGGTACGCGGCCCACGCGAAGCCCAGGTCGGGCTCCCGCTGGCCGACCCCTTCGGCCGCGCTCACGCCGTGCTCCTCCTCCAACGCGTCGAGCCGGCCCCAGATGCGGACCATCTCGCCGAGGGCGTGCTTGGCACGTCCCCCCGGCAGCGGCGGCGCGAGGGCGTCGTCCGAGGCGCGTGCCTCGTACACCAGGGCCGAGACGCAGGCGGCGAGTTCGGCCGGCGGCAGGCCTTCCCACACACCCTCCCGCAGGCACTCGGACGCCAGCAGGTCGAGTTCGCCGTAGAGCCGGGCGAGGCGCCGGCCGTCCTCCGTGACCTGATCGCCGTACAGGTAGTCGAGAGCGGACAGCAGGCCGTACACCCGGTCGAAGGTTCGGGCGACGGTGTTGGTGCGGCCCTCGATACGCCGCTCCAACTGCCGGGTGTCGCGGCGCAGACGGTGATAGCGCTCGGCCCAGCGGGCGTGGTCCTCGCGCTCGTCGCAGCCGTGGCAGGGATGGTGGCGCAGCTCCTCACGCAGCCGCGCGATCTCCTCGTCGTCCGCGGCGGCGGACCGCTTGCGCCGGTGGCGCTGCGGCTCGTGGTGCCCCGCCTTGGTCCGCAACGCCGAGGCCAGGTCGCGCCGCGACTGCGGGCTGCGCGGATTGAAGGACTTCGGAACGCGCATCCGCTCCAACGGTTCCACCGGTACGGGGAAGTCCATCGCGGCGAGCCGTTTGACCTGGCGCTGCGCGGTCAGCACCAGGGGACGCGGCCCGTCGTGGTGGTCGAATCCGCGCCTCGACCCCGGGGTCCGGCCGGGCGTGGTGCCCGGGTCGAGAACCAGCGCGAGACCGGCGAACCTGCCGGTGGGCACATGGATGACGTCCCCGGTCTTCAGCTTCTCGAGCGCCGCGGCGGCCTGGGCGCGGCGCTGGGCAGCGCCCTGCCGGGCCAGTTCGTTCTCCCTGTCCTTCAGCGCACGCCGCAGACGCGCGTACTCGTCGAAGTCGCCGAGGTGGCAGGTCATCGAGGCGCGATACCCCTCCAGCCCCTCCTCGTTGCGCTGCACCTGGCGGGAGATCCCCACCACCGAACGGTCCGCCTGGAACTGGGCGAAGGAGGTCTCCAGCAGTTCGCGGGAGCGGTGCCGCCCGAACTGCGCGACGAGATTGACCGCCATGTTGTACGAGGGCTTGAAAGACGACCGCAGCGGATAGGTACGCGCGCCGGCGAGGCCGGCGAGAGCGCCCGGGTCCATGCCGCGCTGCCACAGCACCACCGCGTGCCCCTCCACGTCGATGCCGCGGCGTCCCGCTCGCCCGGTGAGCTGGGTGTACTCGCCGGGCGTGATGTCGGCGTGCTGTTCACCGTTCCACTTGACGAGCTTCTCCAGCACCACCGAACGTGCCGGCATGTTGATGCCCAGCGCCAGCGTCTCGGTGGCGAAGACGGCCTTCACCAGGCCGCGGACGAACAGTTCCTCCACGACCTCCTTGAACGTGGGGAGCATGCCCGCGTGGTGGGCGGCCACCCCGCGCTCCAGGCCCTCCAGCCACTCGAAGTAGCCCAGGACGTGCAGGTCCTGGGCGGGGATGTCCGCGGTGCGGTCCTCCACGATCTCGCGCACCCGCCCGCGCTCCGCGGGTGAGTTCAGGCGCAGCCCGGCTGCGAGGCACTGCTGGACGGCCGCCTGGCACCCGGCGCGGCTGAAGATGAAGGTGATGGCGGGCAGCAGGCCCTGGGCGTCGAGGCGATCCACCACTTCGGGACGGCTGGGGGTGAAGATGCGGGCACGCTGCCGGCGTTCCCGTTCCCGGTCGGCCTCGCGCTTGGGACGGCCGTTGCGCCGGCGGTCGCGGGAGGAGGACGGGCGGCTGTTCTCCATGCGCGCCATGCGCACGAGGTCCGGATTGACCTCCTTGCGGTCCCCCTTCTCCTCGAAGAGGTCGTACATCTTCCGTCCGGCCAGCACGTGCTGCCACAGCGGTACGGGGCGGTCCTCGGAGACGATGACGCGGGTGTCGCCGCGGACGGTGTCGAGCCAGTCACCGAACTCCTCGGCGTTGGAGACGGTCGCGGAGAGCGAGACCAGCGTGACCGAGTCCGGGAGGTGGATGATCACCTCTTCCCACACTGCGCCGCGGAACCGGTCCGAGAGGTAGTGCACCTCGTCCATGACGACGTAGCCGAGACCGCGCAGCGCCTGGGACCCCGCATAGAGCATGTTGCGCAGGACCTCGGTGGTCATGACGATCACCGGAGCGTCGCCGTTGACGCTGTTGTCGCCCGTGAGCAGCCCGACCTGCTCCGCCCCGTACCGGGACACCAGGTCGTTGTACTTCTGGTTCGACAGCGCCTTGATCGGTGTGGTGTAGAAGCACTTGCGGCCCTGCTCGAGCGCGAGGTGCACGGCGAACTCGCCGACGATCGTCTTGCCGGAGCCGGTGGGCGCGGCCACCAGCACTCCCTCTCCGGCTTCGAGGGCTCGACACGCCTCGATCTGGAAGTCGTCCAGGGCGAAGTCGTACAGGTCACGGAACGGTGCGAGAGCGGTGGCCTGCTCCGCAGCCCGTTTCCGGGCTGCGGCGTACCGCTCGGCGGGGGACAGATCCTCGGTCATCGTGGAGTCGAGCCTACCGGCCTCCCCGATGTGGATCGATCGCTATTCCCCCACGAGCAGGCGCACGGCGCGGGGCACGCTGTCGACCGTCAGGGGCAGCGGCCCCACCTGCTCTCCGTCCGCGTAGCCGGTGACGTCCTCCGCCTCCAGCACGACCTTCCGGGCCCGGTGGACCGTCACGGCCGGGTGGCGCAGATGCGTGCCGCGGTAGACCCGGGGGAACACCCGCAGCAGAGTGGTGCGGCTGCACGCGCCCACGACGGTGACGTCGAGCAGCCCGTCCTCCAGGTCGGCGTCGGCGCATATGCGCATGCCGCCCCCGTAGGAGGGTCCGTTCCCGACCGCGACCAGGGTGGCGGCGATCTCCTGCGGTGGGCCGTCGTCGAGGGTGATCCGGTAGCCGATGGGACGGAACGCGGCGAGTTCGGCGAGCATCGCGATGTCGTAGCGGCGCGGTCCCGAGGGCCAGCGCATGCGGTTTCCGCGGTCGTTCACGCGGGAGTCGAAGCCGGAGGCGAGGACGCAGCCGAACCAGTGGTCGTCGCCGGCCCCCCGCACCCTGCCGAGGTCGAGACTGCGCGTGCGCCCCGCCGTGAGCGCGCCGGCGACGAGCCGGGAGGCGGTGGCCGGGTCCCCCAGCGGGAGGCCGGTGGCCCGGGCGAAGTCGTTGCCGGTACCGACGGGGACGACGCCGAGCGGGATGTCGGTGCCCGCGACCGCCTGGAGGGCCAGGGAGGCCATGCCGTCACCTCCGACGGCCACGAGCGCACCGGTTCCCCTCGACACCGCCTCGCGGGCCTGGAGGAGCGCGTCGTCGGCGTCGGCACCCACCAGGGTGCGCGCGGAGAAACCGGCGTCCCGAAGGGCCCGGGCGGCGGGCTGGGCCGCGTGCGCAGCGCGTCCGCGCCCGGCCGTGGGATTCACAAGGAGGGTGATCTCGCTGGTCACCCGGCGGACACTAGCGCGTCAGGTGACGTCGCCGTAACCGTCGGGTCGGCGGTTTTCGTCGCCTGCGGCCTCCTCGCCGACGGGCAGGGCCCCGGCGGCGGACACCGGTTCCGGGGTGTGGTCGAGCTCGGACGCCTCGTCGTCGTCGAGGTCGGCGTCGCGGTCGCTCCGCTCCCGCCGCCGGTCGTTGAGGAGTGCGATCCCGACGGCGCCGAAGTACAGCACGACGATCGGGGCTGCCAGGGCGCCCATCGTGAGGGGGTCGCCGGTCGGGGTCGCGACCGCGGCGAACACGGTGATGGCGACGACGGTGATACGCCACCAGCCGAGCAGCCGGCGCCCGGAGACGATCCCTCCGAGGTTCAGCATGACCAGGACGAGCGGCAGCTCGAAGGCGAGCCCGAAGACGATGACCAGCCGGGAGACGATGTCGACGAAATCGCCGAGGTCGATGAGGTTCTCCGCTCCCTGCGGCGTGAAGCCGATCAGCGCCTCGGCAGCGGTGGGCAGGATGAGGTAGGCCACGTAGGCGCCGGCCAGGAAGAGCGGCACACCGGAGGCGACGAAGGCGCCCGCGTACTTCTTCTCGTGGCGGTGCAGGCCGGGGGCGAGGAAGCCCCAGAGCTGGTAGAGCCACACCGGCGACGCGAGGACCACGCCCACGGTGAAGGAGATCTTCAGCATCACCGTGAACGGTCCGACGAGGCCGTTGATGGTCAGGTTGGCGCAGACGTCGTGCGTGGCGGAGGCGCCGAAGCCGTCCGTGCAGCCGACCCGCTCCAGCATCGGCCCGGTGAGGAAGTCGGCGATCTCGTTGTAGAAGACCATGCCGAAGACGGTCACGGCGAGGATCGCCAGGACCGCCTTCATGAGGCGGTTGCGCAGCTCCCGCAGGTGCTCCACGAGAGGCATCCGCCCCTCGGGGTCCTTCGGCTGATTACCCTGTTGGCGGGCGGACTTGAGCAACCCACGTCCTCGGTGTCGGATGTGTCGTCAGGGGGGGCGGAGCGATCAGTTCTGCTGCGGCGGGCGGGCGGTGTCCTCGACCGGGCGCGAGCTGTTGACGTCGCCGGGCGCCGCCTGGATCGTCTTCGGCGCGCTCTGCTGCGTGTCGGCTCCGGCGTCCTTGCCACTGTCGCCGTCGCCGCCGTCCTTTTTCATGGCCTTGGCCTCGCTCTTGAGAATGCGGGCCGACTTGCCGAGGGAGCGGGCCATGTCCGGGAGCTTCTTGGCGCCGAACAGCAGCAGGATGACAAGGAGAATCAGAACGATCTCCATGGGCCTCAGGTTGGGGAGCATGTGCCACTACCTTCTCGCCGGGGCGGCGTGAGTCCTGGTGCCTGCCGTGTGTGTCGGGCTGGCTGCGTTCGTGCTGCGCACGATCGTAACCCTGGGGAGTGAACGCTGAGCAATGCTCGTGCATGTTCCACGTTGTCCCCGGGAGACCGGCGCAGCAGCACTCCACACTACCGCTCGACGGACCGCGCGCAGGAGGCCGCAGCACGCTCGAGGTCGTCGGCGGCACGGGCGACTCTCTCCGAGCCGTCCCCCACGGCGCGGGCGAGGCGCCGCACCTCCAGTCCCACACGGACGGCGAGGACACCGAGCACCGCGGCACCGGCGAAGGCGAGCGTCAGGAACACCATGGGCCAGAGCATGCGGGCAGCCTAGTGCGCGTCACTCGCCGTAGGCGGCCAGGGCCGCCCGGGCGGCGTCGCGCGCGGTGACGGCCAGATCGCGGGGGGAGACGATGCGGCCGTCGGCCCCGAGGCGGAGCGCAAGCCGCCGCAGGGACCCGGGGTCGGGTGTGCGCAGGGTGATCCGCAGCCCCCCGTCCGGCAGCTCCTCGGCCTGGTCGTGCGGGTAGTACTCCGCCACCCAGCGCCCGCCCGGCGCCACCTCGACGACCACCTCGGGGTCGTCCGGCGAGGGCTGCACAAGCCCTTCGGACAGGTCGCGGGGCGTGAGGGGCGGCGGGTCGGCAGGCTCCTCGAGCAACCGGATCTCGGCCACCCGGTCGAGCCGGAAAGTGCGCCGGGCCTCCGTGCGCCGGCACCAGGCCTCCACGTAGGTGTGACCGACGGCGAACAGCCGGATGGGGTCGATCTCCCGCTCGGTGAGCTCGTCGCGCGCGGGAGAGTAGTACCGCAGCCACAGCCGGCGGCGCTCCGCGATGGCCCGGTCCACGTCGGCGAAGACGCCGCCCTCGGCCTCGAAGGTCACCGACAGGCGGGAACTGGCACCGGCGTTCTCCCCGGCTGCCGCCTCCAGCTTCGCCGTGGCACGCAGCAACGCGTCCCGGTCGCTCTCCCGCAGTCCGGGCAGCGTGGCGACCGCTCGTGCCGCCACCAGCAGTGCCGTGGCCTCGTCGGCAGCGATGCGCAGCGGCTCGGCGACGTCGTCCGCGTTGCGCCACCAGATCCGCTCACCGTCGGTGTCGATCTCCAAGAGGTCGCCGCCACGGAAACTGGTCCCGCACAGGGGCAGCACATCGAGGTCGGCGATGAGCTGATCGACCGTGATGCCGAACGCCCGCGCCACGTCCTCGACACGGGCACCGGGACGATCCCTGAGATAGGTGACCAGGGACAACATCCGGCGGGTCTGGTCGACGGCGTTCGACGCCATTGTCTCCTACGCTCCTGCTCTGTTCAGCCCTTGGCGACGGCGCGCAGCCGGTCCACCACGTCGGCCCGCAGTTCCGCGGGCTCCAGGACCACCACGTCAGGGCCGAACTCGACCAGCCAGGCGTCCAGTCCGTGTCCGTACGGAATCTCCAGCTCGTCCCAGTCCGCGTCCAGCCGGCGGATCTCGCCGGCACGGGCGCGCAGCGGGTAGCCTGCGTCGCGCCGCAACCGGATGCGGGCGCGCCCCGTGGCGCTCTCTCCGGCCCAGCGCTCGACCGTCTCGCGCACGGCCACCTGGTCGGGAACGGCCGCGGTGAACGGGCCGGTCCGGGACCGTACCGGCCCGGTGATGCGGGAGAGCCTGAAGACCCGTTCGGCCCCCCGGTCCCGGTCGTGGCCGGCCAGGTACCAGTGGCCCCGCCAGCACTCCAGCGTCCAGGGCTCGACGCTGCGGCGCTCCGGACGGACGGCGTTGGCCTTCCGGTAGTCGAAGGCGACGGGGCGGCGGTCGCGGCACGCCAGCATGAGCGGCTCGAACGCGGCCTCGCGCGCCGGGATGCGGGGCTCCAGGGAGCTGTGCGGGTTGGGGTCTCCGTAGCCGCCGTCGTCGCCCGCCTGAGGCATGCCCCCTGCGGCCCGCAGCTTGTGGAGAGCACCGCTCGCGGCGCCCGCGAGTCGGGCCTGCTGCCAGACCCGCGCGGCCAGGCCCAGCGCGGTGGCCTCGGCGGCGTCCAGGGTGATCGGCGGCAGCCGGTTGCTGTCGCGCCGGGCGAGATAGCCGGTCTCTCCGTCGAGGTTGTCCACGATGTCGATGACAAGGCCGAGTTCGCGCAGATCGTCCTTGTCGCGCTCGAACATGCGGTTGAAGGAGTCGTCGCTGCCGGCTTCCAGGTACGCCTCGATGGAGCCGCGCAACTCGCGCTTGGTCAGGGGCCGCCGGGCCCCGAGCAGGCACAGCGCCAGGTTCATCAACCGCTCGGCCTTGGCAATCGCCATGGACCCCTTGCCTCTCTCATTCAGCTGGAGGCTAC
Organism: Streptomyces callyspongiae; assembly: GCF_047200695.1. Taxonomy (NCBI): domain Bacteria; kingdom Bacillati; phylum Actinomycetota; class Actinomycetes; order Kitasatosporales; family Streptomycetaceae; genus Streptomyces; species Streptomyces callyspongiae. Next base: position 100,938 of record NZ_JBJZOM010000005.1, on the reverse strand, counting down.
CGACCGTACCGCTCCGGTGGCACACGACCAAAGCGGAATCCGGGCGGTACGCAACGAGGCCCCCCGCCGCGGCGGGGGGCCTCCGGTCGCATGCCTCAGACGGCGACCAGGTCGCAGACGAAGATCAGGGTCTCGCCCGGCTTGATGCGGCCGCCGCCGGCGCCGGCGTCGCCGTACGCAAGGTGCGCGGGGATGGTCAGCCGGCGGCGCCCGCCGACCTTCATGCCCTGCACTCCGCGGTCCCAGCCCGCGATGACCTGTCCGGCACCGAGCTGGAACTGCAGCGGCTTGCCGCGGTTCCAGCTCGCGTCGAACTCCTCACCGGTGGAGAAGGACACGCCGACGTAGTGCACGGAGACGGTGTCCCCGGCCTTGGCCTCCGGTCCGTCGCCCTCCCAGATCTCCTGGACCTCCAGGTCCGCGGGGGGCTCCCCCTCGGGGAAGTCGACCTCGGGCTTGTCGATGCTCACGAATTGGCTCCTACGAATGGTGCACTTCCGACCCGCTCAGTGTGACAGACGCGCGCTCAGCGGATCTTCATGACGTCGACGACCATCACCACGTCGGACGCCTGCTTCTGCTGCTCCTTCGGGAACTCGCCCTTGGGCACCACGATCATGACCCGGCTCCCGGCCTTCTTGCCCACCAGGCCGTCCTTCCAGCCGGGCATCCGGCCGACCGGAATCTCCTGGGGGCCGCGGGGCATCTGCGCCGCCGGATTACCCTTCCAGGTGCTGATCTCGGCCTTCGGGTTGTCCCATTCGACGGCCCGGTAGTTGGCGAGCACCGTGTCGCCCGCGGCCACCTTCTCGCCGTCGCCCTCGATGACGGTCCTGCTCACGAGTTCCTCGGGGGCCTGCGCGCCCTCGGGGACGGTGATCCGCGGAGCCTTGTCGTCGGTGTTCACTCCGACACGCGGCAGTGCCTCGTCCTTCTGCGGCACCTTCGCGCCCTGCGGCGCCATGGGCACCGCCTCCTTGACGTCGATGGTGAACACCAGGGTGTCGCCCTTGCCGATGGCACTGCCCTGGGGCGGGTTGTCCCCGTAGCCGAGGTCCGGCGGCACCACCAGTTCCAGCCTGCTCCCGACCTTCTTGCCGATCAGGCCCTTGTCCCAGCCGTCGATCACGCCACCGACACCGATGGGGAAGCCCGAGGGGAGCTTGCGCTGGTAGCTGTCGTCGAAGGGCTTGCCCTCCCAGGTCTGACCCGCGTAGTGGGCGGTGATGAAGTCGGACTTCTCGATCCGGGGCCCGTCGCCCTTCTCGAGGACCTTCACCTGGAGATCGCCCGGCGGCTCTCCGGCACCGGCGTCGATCTCGGGCTTCTTGCCGTCCTCCCAGGACACGGCGGGCATGCCGCTCTGCTGCCCGGAATCGCCTCCGCCGCAAGCGGCGGTCGAGGCGATCAGCAGGGGTACGGCCACGGCCGCGGCGAAGCGGCGGGCAGTCGTGAAGCGCGTCATGTGGTCACTCTTGGGGTAGGGGATCCGGCTCGTGCCGGTGTCGAGCCCCCAGCCTACGGCCCGGCTGCTGCGGGACGGGGAAGCGCGACACGGAATCACCCCGGCGGGGCGACCGGTCCGTGTCCGCGCTCCCCTCCGCCATCGCCTCACATGCCCGCGATCAGCTTCTCCACCCGCTCGTCCACCGACCGGAAGGGGTCCTTGCACAGCACGGTGCGCTGCGCCTGGTCGTTCAGCTTGAGGTGCACCCAGTCGACCGTGAAGTCGCGCCGTTGCTCCTGGGCGCGCCGGATGAAGTCGCCGCGGAGCCGGGCACGCGTGGTCTGCGGCGGCACCGACTTGCCCTCGAAGATCCGCAGGTCGTCGCAGATCCGTGCCGCCTGTCCCTTGCGTTCCAGCAGGTAGTACAGCCCGCGGCGCCGGTGGATGTCGTGGTAGGCGAGGTCGATCTGCGCGACCCGCGGGTGCGACAGCGTGATGTTGTTCTTCGCCCGGTACCGCTCCAGGAGCTTGTACTTCATCACCCAGTCGATCTCGGTACCGACCTTGTCGAGGTCCTGCGTGCGGACCGCCTCGAGGGTTCGGCCCCACAGGTCGAGGACCCGCTCGACCATGCCGGTGCGGATCCCGCGACGCTCGCAGAAGTCCAGTGCCTTCTCGTAGTACTCCTGCTGGATCTCGAGCGCCGAGGCCTCCCGCCCGCTGGCGAGGCGCACCTTGCGCTGCCCGGTCATGTCGTGGCTGACCTCGCGGATCGCCCTGATGGGGTTCTCCAGCGTGAGGTCGCGCATGACCGTGCCCGCCTCGATCATGCGCAGCACCAGATCGGTGGCCCCGACCTTGAGCAGCGTGGTCGTCTCGGACATGTTCGAGTCGCCCACGATGACATGGAGACGGCGGTAGCGCTCCGCGTCCGCGTGCGGCTCGTCACGCGTGTTGATGATGGGCCGGGAACGGGTGGTCGCGGAGCTGACGCCCTCCCAGATGTGCTCGGCGCGCTGGCTGACGCAATAGACCGCTCCGCGTGGGGTCTGCAACACCTTTCCCGCTCCGCAGACCAGCTGACGGGTGACCAGGAAGGGAATCAGGACGTCGGCGAGCCGCGAGAACTCGCCGTGCCTGGCGACCAGATAGTTCTCGTGGCAGCCGTAGGAGTTCCCCGCCGAGTCGGTGTTGTTCTTGAACAGATACACGTCGCCGGCGATGCCCTCCTCGTGGAGGCGCCGTTCCGCATCGACGAGCAGCCCCTCCAGGATGCGCTCGCCGGACTTGTCGTGGGTGACCAGTTCAGTGACGCTGTCGCACTCGGGAGTGGCGTACTCCGGGTGCGATCCGACGTCCAGGTAGAGGCGGGCGCCGTTGCGCAGAAAGACGTTGCTGCTGCGGCCCCATGACACGACACGGCGGAAGAGGTACCGCGCCACTTCGTCGGGGGACAGCCGCCGCTGCCCCCGGAACGTACACGTGACGCCGTACTCGTTCTCCAGCCCGAAGATTCGGCGGTCCATGACTGAACATTACGCCTTATGGCCTGTTCTGAAACCGGGTTCGGGTTCCGCGTGCCGATCATTTTCCGCCTCCCGGCCGCTCGTCGCACCGCCGGTGGCCGGTTCCGGCGCGGAGGCCGCGGAGGCCGCGGTGACGGGTGAGAGCACACCGCCGGTGACGAGGAGGACGCAGAACGCGGCGGCCCCTCCCGCGGCCGCCACTCCGAAACCGGCCGCTGTTCCGGCCTCCTCCAGTACGGGGCCGACCACTGCGGTGCCGGCGGCGGCACCGACACCGAAGGTGGTGACGAGCCAGGAGAACGCCTCGGTGACCGTGCCGGTCGGCGCGTGCCTGTCGACCACCACGAAGGAGCAGGCCAGCGCAGGGGCCAGGAAGATTCCCGCAACACCGGCCAGCGCGGTCATCAGCACCGGTCCCGGAACCAGCAGGAGCGGAGCGTAACCGGCGGCCAGGGCTGCGACGAGCGTGCGGAGTCTGCGCTCCGGCGCGCCCGGCCAGGGTCGCGCCCCGTAGAGGAGTCCGCCGAGGAGTGCACCGGTGCCGAGGGCGGAGAGCAGGTAGCTCGAGAGAAGACTGTTCCCCTGGTCGTCGGCGTAGGCGACGGCGGCCACGGCGATCGTGCCCAGGGCGAGGCCGACGAAGAAGAAGGAGCCGAGCAGGGCCAGCAGCCCTCCGGAACGCAGTGCGCCCAGCCAGTGGGCCTCGCGCGGAGCGGAGCGCCAGAGCCGGGAGGGCGGCGAGACGACCACCGAGAGCGCCCCCAGCACGCCGAGCAGGTTGATGACCAGCAGCGCCGCCGCCTCGTTCCACAGGGCCACCAGCAGCGTCACCAGCAGCGGCCCGACGGCGAACATCACCTCCTGCGCGACGGCGTCGAGCGCGTACGCGGCGTGGACCCGGTCGTTGCGGCCGAGGACGCCCGGCCACAGTGCCCGGAGTCCGCCTTCCAGCGGTGGCGTGAAGAGACCGGCCACCAGCACGGCCGTGTACGCGATCCACGGGACTCCGGTGCCCTGCACCGCCAGGAGTGCCATGCCGGCTCCGGACAGGACCGCGGCGGGGAACATCACCCGGGGCTGCCCGTGGAGGTCCACGGCACGGCCGAGCAGGGGTTGCCCGACGGCCGTGGCGAGTCCGTACACGGCCGCCAGCGCCCCGGCCAGCGAGTAGCCGCCGCCCTCGGCACGCACGAACAGCACGATCGCGAGGGCGGCTGTGGCGTTCGGCAGCCGTCCGATCAGGGTCCCGACGAGCAGGCGCACCGCGTGCCGCGCGCGCAACAGTTCGGCGTAGCCGTTCGCCACGGCACGCTCCTCTCGCCCGGCCCGAGGGAGTGGGACCGGATCGGTCGCAGTAATACGTATAACCTGCCGCGTCATACGTACCATGACGCCAGTCGGGGGTCCACCCCGCCCGGCGCCGCGCCGGAGGAGGAAGGTGACGAGCGGGATGCGGAGCAGCAGAGCGGCCGTGCCGCCCACCGGCCGGGACGTGGCGCGCCGGGCCGGGGTGTCGCAGGCGACCGTGTCCCTGGTGATGGGCGACAAGTGGCACGGGAGGGTCTCGGCACGCACGGCGGAGGCGGTGCGTGCCGCGGCGGCCGAGCTGGGATACCGGCCGAATCTGGCGGCGCGGAGCCTGCGGCTGGGCCGCAACCGGACGGCCCTGCTGGTGGTCCCGGCACTGACCGGCGACTTCTTCGCCCGCGTGCATGCGGGCGCGGCCCGGGTCGCCGCGGAGCACGACTTCGGGATGGTGCTGTACCCCTCTCCCGAAGGAGTGGGGCCGGCACCGGACCCGTTCAGTTCCGCGCGCTCCTCGCTGGACGGGGTGATCGCGTCCTCGATGGCCCCCGAAGCCCTTGCGGCGCTGCAGTCCGGCGGGCTCCCGCTGGTCATGCTGGACAGCGATCCCGCGGACGCCGAGGGCGGCGCCGACGCCACGGTCAACCTCGACATCGCCTCGGGAATGCGGGCGGTGGCCGGGCATCTGCTGCGGCTGGGGCACCGACGGGTCGGTCACCTGTCGGCGGAGGTGGGATCGTGGACCTTCCGGGTGCGCGCCGACGCCCTGTACACCGCACTCGCGGAGAGGGGCGCCACCCTGACCGGCACGGAGCCCGCCGAGCTGAGCGTCACGGGCGGTCTGCGGGCTGCGGCACGGCTGCTGGAGCGGAAGCCCGAGACAACGGCTCTCGTGTGCGACGACGACCTGCTGGCGGCCGGTGCCTGCAAAGCGGTGCGCAGACGGGGGCTGCGGGTGCCCGACGACATCTCCGTCACCGGATTCGACGACCTGGCGCTGGCGACCGCGGTGGAGCCGGAGCTGACGACTGTGCGGCTGCCGGCCGAAGAGATCGGCGCTGCCGGCATGGACGCGTTGCTGGCCGTGCTCGACGGCCGGGCGGCGCGTCCCGGGGTGCTGCCCGTCTCGCTGGTGGAACGGGGTTCCACCAGCGCTCCGGGCGCCGCCTCCCGCCCCGGCGGCGGCTGAGCGGCTCGGGAGCCGCGCGCCCCGCCGAAGCGCTCCCTACTGCTCGGGGTCGGTGTCGTTGTCGTCCGTGCCGGCGGAGGAGCCGCCGGCCGGTGTCTCGTCGAGGAGGTGGGCGACACGACGGCCGAGTACCCGCTTGAACTTCCGCGTCTGCGGCCGGGAACGGTCCAGGACGGCGACTTCGAGCTGCTCGGAGGTCAGGGAACGGTCGCCACCGTTGTTGTCGCGCGACAGCGCCTCGACGGCGAGCTTGAGGGCCTCGCCGAGCGACATGTCGTCACGGTGCCGCTGTTCCAGGTGGCTGCCGATGGAGTCGGAGTTGCCTCCCACCGCGACGGACCCGTGCTCGTCGACGATCGATCCGTCGTGCGGCAGCCGGTAGATCTGGTCCTCGTCCGGCGTGGCGCCCACCTCCGCGACGATCAACTCCACCTCGTAGGGCTTCTCCGCGGCGCTGGAGAAGATCGTGCCGAGCGTCTGGGCGTAGACGTTGGCCAGCCCCCGCGCGGTCACGTCGTCGCGGTCGTAGGTGTAGCCGCGCAGGTCGGCGTAGCGCACGCCCCCGATGCGGAGGTTCTCGAACTCGTTGTACTTGCCCACCGCGGCGAAGGCGATCCGGTCGTAGATCTCGCTGACCTTGTGCAGTGCGCGCGAGGGGTTCTCCGCGACGAACACGATGCCGTCGGCGTACTGCAGCACGACCACGCTGCGTCCCCGCGCGATGCCCTTGCGGGCGTACTCGGCACGGTCGGCCATGGCCTGCTGGGGTGAGACATAGAACGGCGTCGACACCGGTTGTTGCCCCTTCCTTCTTCGACGGGTGCTGGAGGGCCCTCAGAGAACCGGGGCCTGCGGCCCGTTGGGCTGCTGCAGACGGCCCTCGTGCACCGTCCGGGCGATCTCGGACACCTCGGCCTCCGTCATCCGCCGGTAGCCGTCGTCCGTGATCACCGTGACGATGGGGTAGATGCGCCGGGCCATGTCGGGACCACCGGTCGCCGAGTCGTCGTCCGCGGCGTCGTACAGCGCCTGGACCACGGCGGTGGCGGCCTGCTGCTCGGTCATGTCCTCGCGGAACAGCTTCTTCAGCGATCCGCGCGCGAAGACCGAACCGGAGCCGACCGCGGCGAACCCGGTCTCCTCGGAACGGCCGCCGGTGACGTCGTAGCTGAAGATGCGGCCCTTCTCGCGCTCCACGTCCCAGCCGGCGAAGACCGGCACCACCGCCAGACCCTGCATGGCCATGCCGAGATTACTGCGGATCATGGCGGACAGGCGGTTGGCCTTGCCCTCCAGGGAGAGCTGGGAGCCTTCGACCTTCTCGAAGTGCTCCAGCTCCAGCTGGAAAAGCTTGACCATCTCGACGGCCAGGCCGGCCGTGCCGGCGATCCCGACGGCGGAGTACTCGTCCGCCGGAAAGACCTTCTCGATGTCCCGCTGCGCGATGACGTTGCCCATCGTGGCCCTGCGGTCACCGGCCAGCACCACACCTCCCGGGAACGACGTCGCGACGATCGTCGTGCCGTGCGGCGCCTGGACGGCACCCTCGACCGGCGGCAGCGGCCGGCTGCCCGGCAGTTGCTCCGGTGCGTGCGTGGACAGGAAATCCATGAACGAGGAGGAACCGGGAGTCAGGAAGGCGGCCGGCAGACGCCCGGTGCTACGAGTTTCGGCTTCCACGCGTTTCCTTCCGGGTAGGCGACGGCCCGCAGTCCCCAGGGCCCTTGCTCGAACCGCCTCGACACCGCGTTGCGGCCGAAGCACGGTACGCCACGGACCTTACCCGTCCTGCGGCGGTGATCCACATGCTCTTCCGCACCGGACGGAAGAAGTTTCGCGGGCGCGGAGTCAGGGCCGTCGGGCATGCAAACCCGCCGGTCGACCCCGCACAGCAGCGGGGTCGACCGGATCCCGGACCGGTGGCCCGGTGGGACCTCGGCCCGACGGGGCGGTACTCGCTTGCGTCAGGGGCCCGGACGGGGCGGCGGCAGCAGGACCGTCACTGGCCGCCCTTCTGCACGAAGCTGCGGACGAAGTCCTCGGCGTTCTCCTCGAGGACGTCGTCGATTTCGTCGAGGACGGAGTCCACGTCGTCGGACAGCGCCTCCTGGCGCTCCTTGAGGTCCTCGGAGACCTGCGCGTCCTGCGCCTGCTCCTCGGTCTCCTCGGTCTGGCGGGTGGCCTTCTGCTGGCCGCCGTCGGTGTCCTTGGTCGCCATTTCCCTCACCCCGCTCGGGTCGGTGTACGCGAAAGGTACAAGATCAGAGCTTACAAGCAGTGGCTGACATCGGCGCTCCCTCCGGCCGCCTCACCGGTCGAGGGGATCATTCCCCGTCAAGGCTCCGGATAGCCCTGGATCGGCGGACGTATCAGCTGCCGGAGAGCGCCCTGACCAGCTCCTCCGCCGTACGGCAGCGGTCGAGGAGGCTCTCCACGTGCTCGCGGGTGCCGCGCAGCGGCTCCAGCGTGGGCACGCGCTGCAGCGAATCACGGTCCGGAAGATCGAAGATCACCGAGTCCCAGGAGGCGGCGGCCACGGCATCGGCGTACTTGTCGAGGCAGCGGCCCCGGAAGTAGGCCCTGGTGTCCTCGGGCGGCCGGGTCACGGCACGGCCGACGTCCTGCTCGTCCAGGAGGCGCTTGATGCGTCCCCGCTGGGCCAGACGGTTGTAGAGCCCCTTGTCGGGCCGGACATCGGCGTACTGCAGATCGACGAGGTGGAGCCGGGAGGCGTCCCAGTCGAGGCCGTCACGGCGGCGGTAGCCCTCCATCAGCTCCCGCTTGGCGACCCAGTCGAGCTCGCCGGAGAGGCTCATGGGGTCCGCCTCGAGCCGCCCGAGGACGTCCTCCCACCGCGACAGCACGTCCTTGGTCTGGTCGTCGGCGTCGTCGCCGTACCGTTCCTCGACGTACTTGACGGCCAGCTCGTAGTACTCCATCTGGAGCTGGACCGCAGTGAGCTTTCGGCCGTTCCGCAGCGTGACCAGGCGTTGCAGCGTCGGATCGTGCGAGACCTGGTGGAGCGTCCGCACGGGCTGGTCGACGGCGAGATCGACGGCGATGAACCCGTCCTCGATCATGGACAGGACGAGTGCGGTGGTACCCAGCTTCAGGTAGGTGGAGATCTCCGAGAGGTTCGCGTCACCGATGATCACGTGCAGGCGGCGGTACCGCTCGGCGTCGGCGTGCGGCTCGTCGCGCGTGTTGATGATCGGCCGCTTCAGCGTCGTCTCGAGGCCGACCTCGACCTCGAAGTAGTCGGCGCGCTGACTCAGCTGGAAGCCGTGCTCCCCGCCGTCCTGCCCGAGGCCCACCCGGCCCGCCCCGCACACGACCTGGCGGGAGACGAAGAACGGTGTCAGGTGCCTCACGATCTCGGAGAACGGCGTCTCCCGCTTCATCAGGTAGTTCTCGTGGGTGCCGTAGGCGGCACCCTTGTTGTCGGTGTTGTTCTTGTACAGGAGGATGGGCTGGGTCCCGGGCACCTCGGCCGCGCGGCGGGCGGCCTCGGCCATGACCCGCTCCCCCGCCTTGTCCCAGAGGACCGCGTCCCACGGGTTGGTGACCTCGGGGGCGCTGTACTCGGGGTGGGCGTGGTCGACGTACAGCCGGGCACCGTTGGTGAGGATGACGTTGGCCAGGCCGATGTCCTCGTCCGTGAGCTGGCTGGCCTCGGCGGCCTCCCTGGCGAGGTCGAACCCCCGGGCGTCCCGGAGCGGGTTCTCCTCCTCGAAGTCCCAGCGCGCCCGCCTCGCCCGGTGCATCGCCGCCGCGTAGGCGTTCACGACCTGGGACGAGGTCAGCATGGCGTTGGCGTTCGGGTGGCCGGGCACGGAGATGCCGTACTCCGTCTCAATGCCCATTACTCGCCGTACGGTCATACGACCCTCCTTGCCGGCAGTGTCCCGCCACCAACGGCCGGCTGCGGGACCCCGAGCCGGGGGACCCGCAGCCGGTCGTGTCGTCTCTACAGGTACTGACCGGTGTTGGCCACCGTGTCGATGGAACGGCCGGTGTCCGCGCCCTGCTTCCCGGTGACGAGGGTGCGGATGAAGACGATCCGCTCGCCCTTCTTGCCGGAGATCCGGGCCCAGTCGTCGGGGTTCGTGGTGTTGGGGAGGTCCTCGTTCTCCTTGAACTCGTCCACGCAGGCGGCGAGCAGGTGCGAGACGCGGAGCCCCTTCTGGTTCTGGTCGAGGAAGGCCTTGATGGCCATCTTCTTCGCGCGATCGACGATGTTCTGGATCATCGCTCCCGAGTTGAAGTCCTTGAAGTACAGGACCTCCTTGTCACCGTTGGCGTAGGTGACCTCGAGGAAGCGGTTCTCCTCCGATTCAGCGTACATCTGCTCGACGACCGACTGGATCATGCCGTCCACGGTGGCCACTGCGTCCCCGTGGTGCTCGGCAAGGTCGTCCGCGTGCAGCGGCAGGTTCGCGGTCAGGTACTTGGAGAAGATGTCACGGGCGGCCTCGGCGTCGGGACGCTCGATCTTGATCTTCACGTCGAGGCGTCCCGGCCGGAGGATCGCGGGGTCGATCATGTCCTCGCGGTTGGAGGCGCCGATGACGATGACGTTCTCCAGTCCCTCCACACCGTCGATCTCGGACAGCAGCTGCGGGACGATCGTGTTCTCCACGTCCGAGCTGACGCCGGACCCTCGGGTGCGGAAGAGGGAGTCCATCTCGTCGAAGAACACGATGACGGGGGTTCCCTCGCTCGCCTTCTCCCGTGCCCGCTGGAAGACCAGGCGGATGTGCCGCTCGGTCTCGCCCACGTACTTGTTGAGCAGCTCCGGCCCCTTGATGTTGAGGAAGTAGCTCTTCCCCTGGGGCTTGCCGGTCACCTCTGCGACCTTCTTGGCAAGGGAGTTGGCGACCGCCTTGGCGATCAGGGTCTTGCCGCATCCCGGCGGTCCGTAGAGCAGCACGCCCTTGGGCGGGCGGAGTTCGTGCTCCTGGAAGACGTCCGGGTGCAGATAGGGGAGCTCGACCGCGTCGCGGATCGACTCGATCTGGCCACCGAGGCCGCCGATGCGGCCGTAGTCGATGTCGGGAACCTCTTCGAGGACCAGTTCCTCGACCTCGCTCTTCGGCACGACCTCGTAGACGTAGCCGGAGCGCGTCTCGAGCAGCAGCGCGTCACCGGCGCGCAGTGTGGCCTCCAGCAGCGGCTGGGCGAGCCGGACCACGCGCTCCTCGTCGGTGTGGCCGACGACGAGGGCACGCTCGCCGTCCTCCAGCACCTCCTTGAGGGTCACGATGTCGCCGGCGCGCTCGAAGGCCATGGCCTCGACCACGTTGAGCGCCTCGTTGAGCATGACCTCCTGGCCGCGCCGGAGGTCCTCCAGCTCCACGCTGGGGCTCACGTTCACCCGGAGCTTGCGGCCCCCGGTGAAAATGTCGGCCGTGCCGTCCTCGTTGGCCTCGAGGAAGACCCCGAATCCGGCCGGGGGCTGCGCCAGCCGGTCGACCTCTTCCTTGAGGGCCACGATCTGGTCCCGTGCCTCGCGGAGGGTGCCCGCGAGCCGTTCGTTCTGGGCGGACACTCCGGCCAGATTCGTCTGCAGCTCGACGATCCGCTCCTCGAGAATCCGAGTATGCCGCGGAGAGTCGGCGAGCTTCCGGCGCAGGACGGCGATCTCCTGCTCGAGACGGGCGACCTCGCCGGACGGGTCCTCCGGGCCCTGTTCCGGGCGGATGCCGCGGTTGGTGTCGTCGTCTTGGGCTGCCACGGTCCTCACCTCCTCCAGGGGGAGCTGGACGTTTCTGACCCTACCTGCACAGGTAGGGGTTGAAACCCCTAGATCACAAAGACGGCGGGGTGTGTCCGATCTTCACCCCTGCGCGCTCCCTCACGCCTGGGGAATACCCACCCGCAAACCTCCGAAGCCGCCCGGCTGTATCGTCGGAGCAGCCAACACCCGTGGGGAGTGGCTTTGTTTCACACGCGAGCGCAGGAACGGCAGGCGACAGGATGACCAACGGGAACGAGGCTCTCGAGGTCTGGATCGACCAGGACCTGTGCACCGGCGACGGCATCTGCGCGCAGTACGCGCCGGAGGTCTTCGAGCTGGACATCGACGGTCTGGCCTACGTCAAGGACGCCGACGACGAGCTGCTGCAGGACGAGGGCGCGACGACTCCCGTGCCGCTCCCGCTGCTGAAGGACGTGCGGGCATCGGCCGAGGAGTGCCCCGGCGACTGCATCCACGTACGGCGGGTTTCGGACAGGGTCGAGGTCCACGGTCCCGACGCGGAGTGACCCGGCGAGGGCGGCGGTCGCCCGGAGCGCTCACACGCTGCGGGCGACCGGTTCCGGGACGAGGACGAACCGGCCGTCCTGCCACCGCCAGGTGACCTTGCGCTCCAGATCCGGACAGCAGCGGGGGACGTCGTCGGAGGAGTAGCCGAGCAGGGTGACCGCGATGGCGCGGCTCCCGCTCTCACGCAGAGTGAAGTCCTGCGTGCTCATGCCCTCCTCCGGTGCCAGCAGGGTCTCCACGATCCGCGGGCGGCCCCCGGAGCCGACCGGCCGGGTGAGCACGAAGATGCCGCTCGGCGGGGTGCCCGTGGGTGAGGCGCAGCGGACCAGCGCCACCGTCTCGGCCCGCCCGTCGTCGTCGAAGTCGGCGGAGGCGGCGTCGATCACGTCCACGGCAGGCCCCGACGGCCCGCAGTCCAGCGGGTAGCGCGCGCGGTCCGCCTCGGGGGCCTCCCCGGCAGCGGTCGCCGCCTGTTCGGCGCTCGCCCCGGACGGCTGGATCACGGCGGCCAGGGCCACCACTGCCGTCAGGGCGAGACCGGTGGCCGCCCAATGGACGAGACGGGTGCGGGTGTGCGGGAGAACGTCCTGGCCGGCCGGGTGCTGCACGCGAGTGGTCTCCTGGGGGAGCTGTGACGGCTGGGGTGCCCAGCATGGTGCCACAGGTCACATTCCCGGGAGGATGCGGGGGGGGTGCGACACGTCCGTGGTGCTCCGGCCGGAACGCCGAGGACGCCGCCCCCGGAGATCGGGGTACGACGTCCTCTGTCGGGATCGGTACTGCCAGGCGGGTGTCAGCGGCTCCCGGAACCGGGGCCGGAGTAGTCGGCTCCGTACGCGCCCTTCGACGGCCGGCGGCGGCGCAGGGGCGGCTCCACCCCGTCCGCGAGGCGGCGGGCGGTGAGCAGGAACCCGGTGTGGCCGATCATGCGGTGGTCGGGGCGGACCGCCAGCCCTTCCACGTGCCAGTTGCGGACCATGGTCTCCCAGGCCTGCGGCTCGTTGAACGTGCCGTGCTCGCGGATGGACTCCACGGTGCGGGCGAGCTGGGTCGTGGTCGCCACGTAGGCACAGAGGATGCCACCGGGCACGAGGGCCTTGGAGACGGAGTCCAGGCACTCCCAGGGCGCCAGCATGTCGAGGAGGACCCGGTCGACGTCGGTGTCGGAGAGGTTGTCCTGGAGATCGCCCACCGTGAGCGTCCAGGCGGGGTGGGGGCTGCCGAAGTAGCGCTCGACGTTGCGCTCGGCGATCTCGGCGAAGTCGGCCCGGCGCTCGTAGGAGTGGAGCATGCCCTGGTCGCCGACGGCACGGAGCAGGAACGTGCTGAGGGAGCCCGAGCCCACACCTGCCTCGACGACGCGCGCGCCGGGGAAGATGTCGGCCATGGCGAGTACCTGTCCGGCGTCCTTGGGGTAGACGACGGCGGCTCCGCGCGGCATGGACAGGACGTAGTCGGGGAGCAGGGGGCGCAGCGCGAGGTACGCGACGTTTCCGGTGGTGCGGACGACACTTCCCTCGGGAGCCCCGATCAGCTCGTCGTGGGGGAACGCTCCCTTGTGGGTGTGGAAGCTCTTCCCTGCCTCGAGCGTGATCGTGTAGTGGCGTCCCTTGGGATCGGTGAGCTGGACCTGGTCCCCGACCTCGAAGGGCCCGCGACGGCGGGCGGCACCGGTCGGTTCGGACATGGCTCCAGCCTATCGGGCGCCGGACGGGGGCGGCGCCCCGGGCCCGTTCCGGTGTCAGGCGGCGGGTTTCGACATCGCCGTCACGAAGGCGCGCTCGACGTCGCCGGTCGACAGCACGCCGTAGATCGCGCCGGTGTCCTCGACCACCAGGTACTCGGTCGCCGGTGTGGCCCGCAGGTGGTCCAAAAGGTCCTCTCCCGCGAGTTCGGCGGGGATCCGCATGCCGTCCTTGAGGTCCTGCGCGAGCGAGCCGGCGGAGACCCAGGGCCTGCGGTGCTGGGGCACGGCGACGATGGCGGTCTCGCGCACCACGGCGACGGGGTCGCCGTGGCCGTCGACCACGACCAGGGCGCGGGCCCCGGCCTCGTTGGCCCGCCGCAGGGCCTCCGAGAGGGGCGTGTCCTGCTCGACGGGCACGGCGCGGCGGGTGAGGGTACGGGCCCGCAGGTCCGGGAGCCGCTCCCGCAACCGCGCCATGCGGAGGCTGTTGCCCGCACCCGTCCAGATGATGGCGGCCAGGATGGCGGCCAGGAGCGCGTCGGTGAGCGCGTCGACGCCGCCGGAGCCGTCCTCGGTGAATCCCCCCGCGTGGGTGGCGAGCGGGAAACCGACGAGCACGACCACCGCGAGGGCACGGCCGGTCCAGGCGGCGGCGACCGTGCCCGTCATCGCCCTGCCGCTGAGCTTCCACACCACGGCCCGCAGCATGCGGCCGCCGTCCAGGGGCAGCCCGGGAAGCAGGTTGAACGCGGCGACGATGAGGTTGGAGAGCATGAGGCCCGCCAGCAGCACGCCGGGGACGGTGCCCGGTTCGACGGCGCTCATGCCGGCGTAGAACACCCCGGCGAGCACGAGGGACAGCAGGGGGCCCACGAAGGCCAGCACGAACTCGCGGCCGGGTGTCTCCGATTCCTTCTCGATCTCCGAGACGCCGCCGAAGAACTGCAACTGAATCCGGCGCACCGGCAGCCCGAAGCGGAGCGCGGCGACCGTGTGGGCGAGTTCGTGGACGAGCACGGAGGCGTAGAAGGCGACCGCGAAGAACAGGGCGATGAGGTAGCGGGCGCCTCCGAGATGGGGCAGCACACGTTCGAGCTGACCCCCGAAGACCCAGGTGATGAGGGCCGCGACGAGGAACCAGCTGGGTGCGACATACACCGGTACCCCGAACAGCCGCCCCATCAGGATGCCGCCGCCGCTGCCGCGCCGCCGCCCCGGGCCGGGGCGGCCGTCGCCGCGCTGCGGTCCGCCGGAGCCGGCTCCGTGCGGCTCGCCGCCGTTGTCCGTGTCCGCCACGGGTTCCCCTCTGCCGCTGCCTCGCACCCGCGAAGTCCGCGGTCACTCGTTCTTGCAGTGTGACAGCTTCCGGACCCGATGGTATGCGCCCTCGTGTCCGTGACGGGCCCTAGGGTCGGTACCCATGAGAGACGCCGCAGTCACCGCTCCCGACTCGCTGTCGCCGTCGAGGGCGAACGATTTCCTGCAGTGCCCGCTGCTGTACCGCTTCCGGGTGATCGACAAACTGCCGGAGAAGCCCTCGGCCGCGGCAACCCGGGGAACCGTGGTGCACGCGGTCCTGGAGCGGCTTTTCGAGGCGCCCGCGGCGCAGCGCAGCGCCGGGCGGGCGCGGGCGATGGTGCGTCGGGAGTGGGAGCGGCTGCTGGCGCGACGCCCCGAGCTGGCGGAGCTGTTCGCCGGGGCCGGAGAGGCTCCGGAGGAGGGCGGCGACGCAGCGGCACCCGTCGACACCGCGGAACTGGCCCGCTGGCTGGCGGAGGCCGAGTCCCTGGTCGAGCGCTGGTTCTCGCTGGAGGACCCGGCGCGGCTGGAACCCGCCGAACGGGAACTGCGTGTGGAGGCCCGGCTGGAGTCGGGGCTGCGGCTGCGGGGGATCATCGACCGGGTGGACGTGGCGCCCACCGGCGAGGTGCGCATCGTCGACTACAAGACCGGCAAGGCCCCTCGGCCGGAGTACGCGGGTCAGGCGCTGTTCCAGATGAAGTTCTACGCCCTCGTGCTGTGGCGGTTGCGGGGCACTGTGCCGCGACGACTCCAGCTGGTGTACCTGGGCAGCGGGGACGTGGTCACGCACGATCCGGTCGAGTCGGACCTGATCGCGGTGGAGCGGAAACTGCTGGCGCTGTGGGACGCGATCCGCAGGGCGACCGAGACCGGGGACTGGCGGCCGAAGCCGAGCCGGTTGTGCGGCTGGTGCGACCACCAGGCGCACTGTCCGGAGTACGGCGGCACTCCCCCGCCGTATCCGCTGACCGTGCAGCCGCGGCTGCCCGAACCGCGCGAGCCCTCCGGGGATGAGGCACCCGCGGACGGTGCCGGTCGGCCCGCTGCGCCAGAATGAGTTCCGTGAGCCCGCCACCGTCGAAGGGGACGACGTGACCATCCGCGTACTGCTGGTCGACGACCAGCCACTGCTGCGCACCGGCTTCCGCATGATTCTCGAGGCCGAGTCCGACCTCGCGGTGGTCGGCGAGGCCGGCGACGGCCAGCAGGCCCTGGACCAGGTGCGGGCGCTCCAGCCGGACGTGGTGCTGATGGACATCCGGATGCCGCGGATGGACGGTGTGGAGGCGACCCGTCGGATCACCGGCCCCGACAAGGACGGCCCCGCGAAGGTGCTGGTGCTGACCACCTTCGATCTGGACGAGTACGTCGTGGAGGCGCTCCGGGCAGGCGCTTCCGGATTCCTCCTCAAGGACGCGCCCGCGGCAGAGCTCGTGCAGGCCATCCGGGTGGTGGCGGCGGGCGAGGCGATGCTCGCGCCGTCCGTCACCCGACGCCTGTTGGACAAGTACGCGGGACGGCTGCCCTCGGGCGAGGAACCGCTGCCCGACACGCTGCAGGTTCTGACCGAGCGCGAGGTCGAGGTACTCAAGCTGGTGGCCCGCGGCCTCTCGAACGCCGAGATCGCCGCCGACCTGTTCGTGAGCGAGACGACCGTCAAGACGCACGTGGGGCACGTGCTGACCAAGCTCAGCCTGCGGGACAGGGTGCAGGCAGCCGTCTACGCCTACGAGAGCGGCCTGGTTCGCCCGGGCGCCCAGTGACGGCGACGGGCCGGACGCTTCCGCGCGTCCGGCCCGTTCGGTGAGCGGCGGTCTCAGCCGGCCACGCCGCGTCCCAGCTCCCAGAGCTGCATGACGGAGGCGGAGTTGAGAGCCCACTCGGCGCCGGTGATGCCGTCCCGGACCGCGATGTACTGGTTGCCCTGCCACAGCGGCAGCACCGGGACGTCCTCGGCGACGACGTCCTGGGCCCGGCCGTACGACTGTCCCGCGGCAGCCCGGTTCGTCTCACGCCGTGTTTGGGGAATGATGCGGTCCCGGATCTCCTCGTCGACGTACGGCGTCTGCAGGAAGTTGTCCTTGGCGAAGAACGGCGCCATGAAGTTGTCGGCGTCGGGGAAGTCGGGGAACCATCCGAAGCCGTACACCTCGTACTTCCCACCGGTGGCGGAGGGGCGGAACTTCGACCACGGGGTGCCCTCGATGTCCACCTCGAAGAGCCCGGTGGAGTTGAGCTGCTGCTGCAGGGTCTCGAACTCCCGCTCGGTCACCGCACCGTAGTGGTCGGTGGTGTAGTTCAGGGTCATCCGGACCGGAGTGTCGACCCCGGCCTCCTCCAGCATGTCCCGGGCGGCCGGGACATCGGGGTCGCCGTACTCGTTGAAGAACGAGTTCCGGTGGCCGAGCAGGCCGGTCGGGACGATCGAGTACAGCGGGTCGGTGGTGCGCTGGTAGACGTCGCGCACCAGCTTCTTGCGGTCTATCACCTGCGCCATGGCGCGCCGTACGGCGTCCTGGCCGGCGACCGGGGCGTCGGTGTCGAAGACCAGGTAGCGGATCTCCTGCCCCGGGGACTCCACGAGGTCGACACCGCTGTCGGAGTGCTCCAGCCGGAGCACCTGCTCCGGTGTCAGGGTCCGGCTCATGACGTCGACCGAGCCCTTCTGGAGGGCCTTCTCCATGTTCTCGGCACTGTCGAAGGTGCGCAGCTCGATGCGTTCGTTCTCGATCTCGAGCGTCCCCCGGTACTCCGGGTTCCGCTCGAAGACCCCGACCGCGGCGGACTGGTCGTAGGACGACAGGACGTACGCACCGGAGCCGACGACCTCGGTGCCCTCGAGGTATCCGTTCCTCGGGTAGACCTCGCTGTCGACGATGGCGGCCGCGGGCGTGGCCAGCTTGAACGGGAAGGTGGCGTCCGGCTTCTTGAGGTGGAAGACGACCTCGTTCTCGCCCGCGGTCTCCACCTTGTCCAGGTTGTTCAGCAGCGAGGCGGGACCCAGCTTCTCACCGATGTCCAGCATGCGGTTGATTGAGAACTCCACGTCCTCCGCGGTCAGCGCGTTGCCGTTGGAGAAGGTGAGGTCGCTGCGCAGGGTGCACCGGTACTGCTCGCCCTGCTTGTCGGTGAACTCGCACTTCTCCGCGGCCTCGGGCACCGGTTCCGTACCCGAACGGGGAGGGCGCAGCAGGGTCTGGAAGGTGCTGCGCATCACGTTCCAGGAGGCGATGTCGTAGGCCGCCGCCGGGTCGAACGGCGCGGGACTGTCCTCATCGACCGAGAACCGGTCCGTGGTGCCCACCACGATGGCTTCGCCGCCGGAGTCCTGCGACTCGACCCCGCCGCACCCGGACAGGATCGGTACGAGCAGCGCTGCCAGGGCAGGCAGCACCAGGGTCTTTCGATTCATCGTCGATGGTCTCCTCGTCCGGCCCGGATTGTTGCCACGTATGTCATGGCCGGTGTACAGAGGTTAGTTGCTTCCCGCAGCGACATGTGACGGGCCGTGGTAATCACCCGGTCACCCAGCGCCAGGGCGGCGGGCGACCCCGCAGGGCCACGCCTCGCGAACCGGTCGACATGTCATGCCAATTCGGATATTCCGAGGGCGGGCGCGTGCCGCACCCGCGTGTGCGGAACACTCGCGAGAGCGCATCGCAACAGCGCGGGGTGATGAACATCACGACTTCAACTTGCCGGGTTTCCAGGGCATTTCGCCCTGGCAGCGGAGGCCGTCCGTGTCAGGCCCGGGCACCCCGCGCCACGAGTTCGCTGAGGAACCCGAGGTCGACCTCCTCCAGGGAACCCACGACGACGCGCCCTCCGTCGCGCGGGATGGGGGCGACGGACGGAACCGCCACCACGTGGCACCCCGCCGCCTCCGCCGAGGCGACCCCCGTGGCGGTGTCCTCGAGCACCGCGCAGCAGGCGGGGTCGGCGCCCAGACGGGATGCCGCCGTCAGGTAGGGGTCGGGGTGCGGCTTGGTGCGCGCCAGTTCGTCCCCGGCGACCGTGTAGGCGAAGTGCTCCGGGCCCAGGGAACGCAGCATCCGGTCGATGACCGTGCGGTGCGACGCCGAGACCAGAGCCGTGGGAATCCGATGGGCGGACAGTTCGGTGAGGAGCCGCCGCGCACCGGGCATCAGCGGCACCCCGCGGTCGAGCCGTTCGACGAACCTCTCGTTGAGCAGGACCGTCAGCTCACCCAGGGTGATGTCGGCGCCCGTGGCCTCGATGAGGAATCCGGCACTGCGCTTCATGGGGCCGCCCACGACGATGTGGCGCCAGGTCTCCTCGAGACGGTGGCCGAGCTCCGCGAAGACCTCCACCTCCGCATCCCACCAGAACCCCTCGGTGTCCACGAGCGTGCCGTCCATGTCCAGCAGGACCGCTTGCAGCGCCGCGCCGTCGGCCGATCGGGCCATGGGAGCCGGGATGGAGCTCGTCATCCGCGTCGCCCTCCTCTCCAGGGACGAGAAGGCCGGCCGCACGCTCCACCGGGAACGGGCGACCGGCCTGTACCGGACCCATCATTGTACGACGTTCCGGTCCCGCCTGCTCTCTTCCATCCTTACCGCGCGTTGAAGTACTTCGCCTCCGGGTGGTGCAGCACGATCGCATCGGTGGACTGCTCCGGGTGGAGCTGGAACTCCTCGGAGAGTTCCACCCCGATCCGCTCGGGCTTCAGCAGGTCGGCGATCTTGGCCCGGTCCTCCAGGTTCGGGCAGGCGCCGTAGCCCAGGGAGAACCGGGCGCCCCGGTACTTCAGGTCGAACATGTCGACGACCTCCGCGGGGTCCTCCCCGGAGAAGCCCAGTTCGGCGCGCTGACGCGCGTGCCAGTACTCCGCCAGCGCCTCGGCGAGCTGCACGGACAGACCGTGCAGCTCCAGGTAGTCGCGGTAGGAGTCGGAAGCGAAGAGTTCGGCGGTCTCCTCGCCGATCCTGGACCCCACGGTGACCACCTGGAGACCCACCACGTCGGTCTCGCCGCTGTCCTCGGAGCGGAAGAAGTCCGCCAGGCAGAGCCGGCGGCCGCGCCGCTGACGGGGGAAGGTGAAACGGGTGCGCTCCTCGCCCGAGTCATCGAGCAGGATCAGGTCGTCCCCCTTGGAGACGCAGGGGAAGTATCCGTAGACGACGGCGGCCTCCAGCACATTGTCGCGCTGCAGGCGGTCCAGCCAGCCGCGCAGCCGCGGCCGCCCCTCCGTCTCGAGGAGCTCCTCGTACGAGGGACCCTCGCCCGTGCGGGACTCCTTCAGCCCCCACTGGCCCTTGAAGAGCGCACCCTCGTCGAGCCAGGAGGCGTAGTCCTTCAACGGGATGCCCTTGACGACCCTCGTGCCCCGGAACGGCGGAGTGGGGACGGGATTGTCGCGGGCGACGTCGGAGCGAACGGAGCCGTCGTTCACCGGCTGCTCCGGCACCGCCCCTTCCTTCTTGGGCACGCGGCGCTTCTTCAGCTCCGGCAGCTCCGCACCCGGAACGCCCCTCTTCACCGCCATCAGGGCGTCCATCAGGCGCAGCCCCTCGAAGGCATCGCGGGCGTAGCGCACCTCGCCCTCGTAGATCTCGTGGAGATCCTGCTCGACGTACGCGCGGGTGAGTGCCGCCCCGCCGAGGATGACCGGATACTCCGCCGCCAGCTTGCGCTGGTTCAGCTCCTCCAGGTTCTCCTTCATGATGACGGTCGACTTCACCAGCAGGCCGGACATGCCGACGACGTCGGCCTTGTGCTCCTGCGCGGCGTCCAGGATCGCGGAGACAGGCTGCTTGATGCCCAGGTTGACCACGTTGTAGCCGTTGTTGGCGAGGATGATGTCGACGAGGTTCTTGCCGATGTCGTGCACGTCCCCGCGGACGGTGGCGAGCACGATGGTGCCCTTGCCCTCATCGTCGGACTTCTCCATGTGCGGCTCGAGGTGGGCCACCGCGGTCTTCATCACCTCGGCGGACTGCAGCACGAACGGAAGCTGCATCTGGCCGGAGCCGAACAGCTCTCCGACCACCTTCATGCCTGCGAGGAGCGTGTCGTTGACGATCTCGAGCGCCGGACGCTCCTCCAACGCGGCGTCCAGGTCGGCCTCCAGGCCGTTGCGCTCCCCGTCGATGATCCGGCGCTGCAGGCGCTCCTCCAGCGGCAGGGCGGCCAGTTCCTCGGCCCGGCCCGCCTTGAGGGACTTGCTGTCCACTCCCTGGAAGAGTTCCAGCAGCTTCGACAGCGGGTCGTAGCCCTCGCTGCGACGGTCGTAGATCAGGTCCAGTGCCGTCTGCACGTGCTCCTCGTCCAGACGGGCGATCGGCAGGATCTTGGAGGCGTGCACGATGGCGGAATCCAGCCCCGCCTTGACGCACTCGTCGAGGAAGACGGAGTTGAGCACCTGCCGGGCCGCCGGGTTGAGGCCGAAGGAGATGTTGGACAGGCCGAGCGTGGTCTGCACCGCCGGGTGGCGCCGCTTGAGTTCACGGATCGCCTCGATCGTGGCGACGCCGTCCTTGCGGGACTCCTCCTGCCCCGTGCAGATGGTGAAGGTCAGGCAGTCGACCAGGATGTCGGACTCCGCGATGCCCCAGTTGGTGCTGAGGTCCTCGATGAGGCGCTCGGCCACCGCCACCTTGTGCTCGGGGGTACGGGCCTGGCCCTCCTCGTCGATGGTGAGCGCGATGAGTGCGGCCCCGTGTTCCGCCGCGAGGCGGGTGATGCGGGCGAACCGCGAGTCGGGGCCGTCACCGTCCTCGTAGTTCACGGAGTTGAGGACGGCGCGGCCACCGAGCTTCTCCAGCCCCGCCTGCAGGACCTCGGGTTCGGTGGAGTCCAGCACCACCGGCAGCGTGGAGGCGGTGGCGAACCGGCCCGCCAGTTCGTTCATGTCGGCGACGCCGTCGCGTCCGACGTAGTCGACGCACAGGTCCAGCAGGTGGGCGCCCTCGCGGATCTGGTCCCGGGCCATCTCCACGCAGTCGTCCCAGCGGCCCTCGATCATCGCCGTGCGGAACTTCTTCGACCCGTTGGCGTTGGTCCGCTCACCGATGGCCAGGTAGGAGGTGTCCTGCCGGAACGGGACCGCCTGGTACAGGGACGAGGCCGCGGGCTCGGGACGCGGTTCGCGCTCGGCGGGCGTGAGCCCGCGCACCCGCTCGACCAGCTGCCGCAGGTGTTCGGGGGTGGTGCCGCAGCACCCGCCCACCAGGGAGAGGCCGTAGTCGCTGACGAAGGACTCCTGTGCGTCGGCGAGTTCGGTAGCGGTGAGCGGGTAGTGGGCGCCGTCGCTCCCCAGCACCGGCAGGCCCGCGTTGGGCATGCACGAGATCGGCACCCGGGCGTGCTGCGCCAGGTACCGCAGGTGCTCGCTCATCTCCGCCGGCCCGGTGGCGCAGTTGAGGCCGATCATGTCGATGCCGAGCGGTTCCAAGGCGGTGAGCGCGGCCCCGATCTCCGACCCCAGCAGCATCGTGCCGGTGGTCTCGACAGTGACGGAGCAGATCAGCGGCAGCGAGGTGCCGGTGGCGTCGAGCGCCCTGCGAGCCCCCAGCACGGCCGCCTTCGTCTGGAGCAGGTCCTGCGTGGTCTCCACCAGCAGGGCGTCGGCCCCACCGGCGATCATGCCTTCGGCGTTCTGCTGGTAGGCGTCACGGAGCGCGGTGTACGGGGCGTGTCCGAGGGTCGGCAGCTTGGTGCCGGGCCCCATGGAGCCCAGGACCCACCTCATCCGGCCGTCGCCGTCCTCGAATTCCTCCGCGACCTGCCGGGCCAGTGCCACACCGGCCTCGGAGAGCTCGAAGATGCGGTGGGCGATGTCGTACTCGCCGAGCGCGGCGAAGTTGGCGCCGAAGGTGTTGGTCTCCACGCAGTCGACACCGGCGGCGAAGTACTCGCGGTGGACGGAGGTGACAATGTCGGGCCGGGTGACGTTCAGGATCTCGTTGCAGCCCTCGAGCTGCTGGAAGTCGTCGAGGGTGGGTTCCTGCGCCTGGAGCATGGTCCCCATGGCTCCGTCGGCGACGACCACCCGGGAGGCGAGCGCCTCCCGGAAAGCGTCTGCACGGTTGGTGCGGGCGTGGGGCGGCGTGCTGGGCGAGGCCATGGAAAAAGCTCCCTGGGATGCGACGGCTGTCGGCTTTGCGCCGACCGGTTGCGGAACGGCGCACCCGACCAGGGTAGCGGCCCGTACAAGACCGCCTCGGTGACGTTCCGCGGAAGGTGCGCAGCGCACGGTGGGGAGAGGCACCGCGACGACCCGGTGTGCCACAGTGTCCACCCGGGGTGTCGACGGGGAGCGGGGGCCGCGATGGCGTGGCGCGGGATGTCGGTGGCATTGCGTCCCGGGAGGCGCGCGCTGAAGTGGTGCGCATGCGCCCTGGCGGCGGTGCTTCTGGTTCCGCCCGCCGCCACGCTGGTCGTGCTGCGCGCGTACGCCGCGGGCTCTCCCGGGGCGGGCACGCACACGCGTGGACGGGACGCGCTGTGGATGGGGCACGCGTGGGTCGACGGCCGCCGGGACGAGGACGATCTGGCCCGCCTGGCGCAACGGGTCGCCGGGACCGGCATCCGCGACCTGTACGTCCACGCGGGACCGCTGGAGTTCGACGGCACGCTCCGCCCGGCGCGCCACCGGCGGGCCCGCTGGCTGCTGCAGGGTGTGGAGCGGGAACTCCCCGGAGTCCGGGTGCAGGCGTGGCTGGGACAGCTGGTGAGCTACGGCGGGGCGGCCCCGGGCAGGCTGCCGCTCGACGATCCGCGGGCACGCAGCGCCGTGGTGGACAGCAGTCGCCGCATGCTGCGGGTCGGGTTCGACGGGGTGCACCTGAACCTGGAGCCGCTGCGTTCCGGCAGCCGTTCCTACCTCCGGCTCCTGGAGCGGTTGGCGCCCGCCGTGCACCGGAGGGGCGGGGTGCTGTCGGTCGCCACGCACCAGATCGATCCCGTGCCGGGCGCCCACGCGGCGGCGGGTGCGGTCAGTGCGGACGGTCGGACGAAGTGGTGGTCCCACTCCTACTTCGCCGAGGTCGCGACGCGCGTGGACCAGGTGGCGGTGATGTCCTACGACACCTGGACCCCCTGGGAGAGCCTGTACCGCGGCTATGTCGCCCAGCAGACCGAACTGGCACTGGAGCACGCCCCGGCCACGACGGACGTGCTGATGGGGCTGCCCTTCTACCACACCGACACTCCGGGCCGTGAGCCCGATGCGGAGACGGTTCCGGCCGCGGTCCGCGGCGTCCGCCTGGGGCTGGACCGGCAGGACGCGTCGCGCGAGCGGTTCGGGGTCGCGCTGTACGTGGACTTCGCCGCGACCCCCGGGGACTGGCGGGTGTACCGCAGCGACTGGTGCACCACCCGGAGTGCTCGAGGGATACGGCGGAGGCCGCGCACGCCGTAGGCTTGGCCGGGCACGCAACACGTACGGCAGCCGGTCCGGTGCGCAGCGCTCCGGACCGGAGGTAAGGAGGCGCTGGGTGATCGAGCTCGAGGGCGTTCCCGAGCTGGTCGACCCGGTCATGGTGGCCGCGTTCGAGGGCTGGAACGACGCCGGCGACGCCGCCTCCACCGCGGTCGGGCACCTGGAGAGGGAGTGGAAGGGCGAGGTGTTCGCGGCGCTCGACGCCGAGGACTACTACGACTTCCAGGTCAACCGGCCGCAGGTGTGGATGGACGAGGGCGTCCGCAGGATCACCTGGCCCACGACGCGCCTCTCGGTGGTCCGGGTCGGCGACTCCGACGGCAAGGGCAGAGCTCGTGACCTGGTGCTGGTCCGCGGAATCGAGCCGAGCATGCGGTGGCGGTCGTTCTGCAACGAGGTGCTCGGCTTCGCCCACGAGCTGGGGGTGGAGATGGTGGTGGTGCTGGGGGCACTGCTCGGGGACACTCCTCACACCCGGCCGGTTCCGGTGACGGGAGTGACCTCCGACCCGGACCTCGCGCGCACGATGCATCTGGAGGAGTCGAAGTACGAGGGCCCGACGGGCATCGTGGGCATCCTCCAGGAAGCGTGCACGCACGCCGGTGTGCCGGCCGTCAGCCTGTGGGCCTCCGTGCCGCACTACGTGTCCCAGCCGCCGAACCCGAAGGCGACACTCGCGTTGCTGAACCGGCTCGAGGACCTGCTGGAGATGCGCGTCCCGCTGGGTGAGCTGCCCGAGGACGCCCGCGCCTGGCAGCTGGGCGTGGATCAGCTGGCGGCCGAGGACGGGGACGTCGCGGAGTACGTGCAGTCGCTGGAGGAGGCGCGCGACACCGCGGAGCTCCCCGAGGCCTCGGGCGAGGCGATCGCGAAGGAGTTCGAGCGCTACCTGCGGCGGCGTCCGCCCCGCTCGTCGGGCCCGTCCTCGGAGGACGGGCCCGACGCGGGCGGGGGCTGAGCCGCTCCGCTGCGGCCGGGGCCTACAGGGCGACGCCGAGCAGGGCGTCGACAGCCCGGGAGACGAGTCCGGGAGCGCTCGCGTCCGCGCCGCCCTCCTCCTGCTGCCGTGCGACCCAGCGGTCGACCGCGACGAGCGCGGACGGCGTGTCGAGGTCGTCGGCCAGTGCCTCGCGGACCTGCTCGAGCAGCTGCCGCGCGTCCGGCCCGTCCGGACGGGACACGGCGTCGCGCCAGCGCTCCAGCCGGGTCACGGCGGTCTCCAGGACGTCCGGGGTGTACTCCCAGTCGGAGCGGTAGTGGTGGGCGAGCAGCGTGAGCCGGATGGCGGCCGGGTCGACGCCCCGCCGGCGCAGCGCGGAGACGAAGACGAGGTTCCCCTTGGACTTCGACATCTTCTCGCCGTCCAGGGCGACCATGCCCGCGTGCACGTAGGCGCGCGCGAAGGGGTGCTCCCCGGTGAGGGCCTGCGCGTGGGAGGCCCCCATCTCGTGGTGCGGGAATGCCAGGTCGGAGCCGCCTCCTTGGACGTCGAAGCCCATGCCGAGGTGCTCCAGGGCGATGGCGACGCACTCGATGTGCCAGCCGGGCCGGCCCGGCCCCAGCGAGCGGCCGTCCCAGCTCGGCTCGCCCTCGCGCTCGGCCCGCCAGAGCATCGGGTCGAGAGGGCTCTTCTTCCCCGGGCGGTCGGGGTCGCCGCCGCGTTCGGCCGAGAGGAGGCGCATGGTCTCGGTGTCCAGCCCGGACACCTCGCCGAAGTGGGGGTCGGCCTCGACGGAGAAGTAGATGTCCCCCTCGAGTTCGTACGCGGCTCCGGCGTCGCGGAGGCGCTCGACGAGGGGCACGAGTGCCGGGATGGCCTCCACGGCCCCCACGAAGTGCTGCGGGGGCAGCATCCGCAGCGCGGTCATGTCCTCGCGGAAGAGGGCGGTCTCCCGCTCCGCCAGGTCCTCCCATGCCTCGCCGGTCTCGGCGGCGCGTTCCAGCAGCGGATCGTCCACGTCGGTGACGTTCTGGACGTAGTGGACCTGCCGCCCGGAATCGAGCCACACGCGCTGCACGAGGTCGAATGCGTGGTACGTCGCCGCGTGTCCGAGGTGCGTGGCGTCGTAGGGAGTGATGCCACAGACGTAGAGACGGGCGACGGGACCCGGGGTGAGGGTCACGCGTCCGCCGGTGGCGGTGTTGTGGATCCGCAGGTCACGGCCCTGACCGGGCAGGACGGGGACTTGGGAGGCTGGCCAGGCATGCATGCGTCGAGCCTAACCGGACGGTCGTTGCGGTCACCAACGGGATGTGGGAGCGGCCTGCAAACCTCTTGACACGCTTCGCCGGAGCGTTCTCGCGAGGGCCCGCTCAGAGCGGCGGCCAGGGGATGGCCGGCCACCCGCCCCCCGGTGCCGGGTGCCTGCCGGAGGCCAGAAGGTGGCCGACACGTGCGCGCAGGGCGTCGAGTTCGGCCGCGGTGATCAGTCCGTCGAGACGGGCGGCCAGCGGCGCGGCACCGGTGAGCGCCCCGCGCAGATCCTCGAGGACCGCCAGGGCCTCACCGGTGAGCGGCTCGTCCGCCCAGCCCCAGAGCAGGGTGCGGAGCTTGTCGTCCGCGTGGAAGGTCACGCCGTGGTCGATGGCCCGCAGGCCGCCGTCCCGGGTGGTGAGCAGGTGACCGCCCTTGCGGTCGGCGTTGTTGATGACCGCGTCGAGCACGGCGAGGCGGCGCAGTCGCGGGTCGTCGGCGTGGACGAAGAGGGCGGGTCGGCCGTCGGCGGTCTCCGCGTGGCCGACGGTCCGCCACCCCGCGCCCGGACTCTCTCCCTCGACGAGGGCGAACAGGCCGGCCTGTTCCGGCTCCTCCTCCGGCGCCGGGTCCGGTTCGCGGCCGGGCTCCGGGGCATCCGGGTCCGCGGCGGGCCCCGTCGCCTCGTCGGGCGGAGCGCCCACCCATTCCTGGCACATGCCCTCGCCGTAGGGGCCGTCCCGCAGCACCGTGGCCGGGACGAGCCCCCACCCGGTGGCCTCGGACACCTCGTAGGCCGCGACCTCACGGGCGGCAAGGGTGCCGTGCGGGAAGTCCCACAGCGGGCTCTCGCCCGCCACGGGCTTGTAGACGCAGGACAGCGACACTCCGTCGTGCTCCACGGCCCCGAACAGAACGGCGTTCGAAGCGTCCCGGATCCGGCCGCGGACGGTCAGCGCCCCCTGCGCGAGGACGGTCCGCAGGTCCCCGACGGCGGTGCCGCTCACTCGTCGCGGCGGTACCCGTTCTGGCGCGGGCATACGTGTCCTTCCGGGTCGAGGGGCAGGCTGCACAGCGGGCACGGCGGCCGTCCGGCGTTCACCACCTCGAGCGCCCGCTTGGCGAAGGCACGGGCCATGGCGCCGCTGATGCGCACCCGCAGCATGGGCGGGCCGTTCTCGTCGTCCTGCAGCAGGCGCTCCTCGGCCTCGGCGAGGTCCTCCTCCGACTCGGCGTCGAGTTCGACGACGGCCTGCGCCTCGACCACCATGCGCTCTTCCTCGCCGTCCCAGGCCAGAGCCATCGTGCCGACGTGGAACTCCTCGTCCACCGGCGACTGCAGCGGGCCGGTGTCGTCGACCTCCGTGGGGGCGACCGCGGGCACCGGGGCATTGCCGCCGGAGCGGCGCACCACCTCGTCCAGCAGCTCGTCGATCCGCTCCGCCAGCGCCTCCACCTGTGCTTTCTCCAGGGCGACGCTGGTGGTGCGGCCGCCGGAGGAAGCCTGCAGATAGAAGCTTCTGCGGCCCGGCAGCCCGACCGTGCCGGCCACGAACCGGTCCGGCGGGTCGTAGAGGAACACCTGACGGGACACGTCCTGCTCCGTTGGGGTCGACAGCTTCGGACACTGGCACCCTACTGCGCCGGGCGATCACCCTGCCTCAGGGCGGGGAGTTCGCCGGCTACCGGCCTCCCCCGACCGTGGCGTCCCCGGCGCCGGCCGCCCGCTCGGGTTCCTCCTCCCGGGGTGCCGGTGCCAGGGAGGACAGTTCGCCGGTGTCCCCGAGGCGCAGCAGGAACGGACGTTGCGGCGTCCAGCGGATCACGGTCACGGAGCAGGGGCTCATCGAGAGGCGCTGGAAGAGGTCGAGGTGCAGGCCGAGGGCCTCGGCCACGAGTGACTTGAGGACGTCGCCGTGCGAGCACATCAGGTAGCAGGCGTCGGCACCGTACTCGGCCGTGATCCGGGCGTTCCAGTCCCGCACCGCGTCCACCGCACGGTTCTGCATCGCGCGCAGGGACTCGCCGCCGGGGAAGGAGGCGCCCGAAGGGTGCTGCTGCACGGTGGCCATCAGCGGCTCGTCGGTGAGGTCCGCGAGCGTGCGGCCCGTCCACTCGCCGTAGTCGCACTCGTTCAGGCGTTCCTCGGTGTGCACGGGGAGGTCGGGGCGGGCGGCGGTCAGCGGGGCCAGGGTCTCCGAGCAGCGCTGCAGGGGACTCGTCACCGCGGCCACGGGCGCGAGGGGGGCGAGACGCGGGGGCAGGCCCGCGGCCTGTTCGCGGCCCAGGTCGTCCAGGCCGACGCCCGGGGTACGTCCGGCGAGCAGCCCGGCGGTGTTGGCGGTCGACCGGCCGTGCCGCAGAAGGATCAGCGTGGGCATGGCTGCCAGCGTAGAGCGTGCGCGGAGCGCGGTCACCGGACCGGTGCAATCCGCAGCGCCCGGACCGTAACCTCCGCGGACGCCGCGCGTTCAGCACGGCGACGGCCGTGGCGGGGAGGACCCCGAGCCCCCACCACGGCCGTGATGTGCGCACGGGGCCTCAGGCCAGCCCGGCGCGTTCCATGGCCTCCACGCCGGTGCGGAGGCCGGCGATCCGCTCGTCGAGCGTGAAGCCCGAGGGGGCCAGTGAGAGCGTCCCGACCCCCGCCTCCGCGTAGGCCCGCATCCGGTCGGCAATGCGGTCCACCGGGCCGAGCAGGGTCGTCGACTCGATCAACTTCCGCGGAACGGCGGCGGCGGCACCCTCCTTGTCGCCGGCCAGGTACTTCTCCTGGATCTCGGCGGCCTCCTTCTCGAACCCCATGCGCTGGGCGAGGCGGTTGTAGAAGTTCTGCTTGCGGCTGCCCATACCGCCCACGTAGAGCGCGGTGTAGGGGCGGAAGAGGTCGGCCAGCGCGTCGATGTCCTCACCGACGGCCATGGGGACGGTCGGACAGAGGTCGAAGCCGTCGAGGTCCTTGCCCGCCTTCTCCCGTCCGGCGCGCAGCGGGGCGAGCGCGGTCTCCTCGGCGTGCTCCGGGGAGAAGAACACCAGCAGCGCGCCCTCGGCGATCTCCCCGGTCTGCTCGAGGTTCTTGGGCCCGATCGCGGCGATGTACAGCGGGATGCGCTCGCGCACCGGGTGCACGGTCAGCTTGATCGGCTTGCCCGGCCCGTCGGGCAGCGGGAGCGTCCAGTGTGCGCCGGAGTGGCTGAGCCGTTCGCGGGACATGGCCTTGCGGACGATCTCGACGTACTCGCGGGTGCGGGCGAGGGGCTTGTCGAACTTGACGCCGTACCAGCCCTCCGACACCTGGGGGCCGGAGACTCCGAGGCCGAGCCGGAACCGGCCGCCCGAGAGGGTGTCCAGGGTGGCCGCGGTCATCGCGGTCATCGCGGGGGTGCGCGCCGGGATCTGGAAGATGCCGGATCCCACGTCGATGCGCTCGGTCTGGGCTGCCACCCACGACAGGACGGTGGGGGCGTCCGAGCCGTAGGCCTCGGCCGCCCAGCAGACGGAGTAGCCGAGGCGGTCCGCCTCCTGGGCCACCGCGAGGTTGTCCGCGTCCATCCCGGCGCCCCAATAGCCGAGGTTGATGCCGAGCCGCATACCGGCCCCCTTACTGGTCAGTAACTCATGTGTCCCGGGGACTCTAGCCTGTGCCGTGGGTACGCTCAACGCCCATCAGGACCTAGCCAGGGGACGCCCAGCTAGAGCGGGGTCGTCGACGCGGTCGTCACCGCGGCCGACGGCCTGGCGGTGACGCCCCTGCAGGTGGCGCTCGCCCGGGTGCGGGACCGGCCGGGAGTGGCGGCGCCGGTCGTCGGAGCACGGACGGCGGAGCAGCTCACCGAGGCGCTGTCGGTGGAGGGACTTAGTCTTCCCCAGGAGATCCGCCGAGCGCTGGACGAGGTGTCCGCGCCGGTGCACCGCTACCCCGACCAGGACTGGAGCGAGCTGTGACCAGCCAGGACCCCTCCGGCACGACCCCGACCGGAGCGGCCCCGCGCGACGGGAAGGCCGCAGAACTCCTCGCGGCCGTACGAGCGGTGGAGAGCGGCGAGCGCTCCGCCGACTCCTTCTTCACCGAACGGCGGCGGCCTCCGGCTGCCCCGCGGCCACAGCCCGCCGGGCAGCCGGCCGCGCGGGAGGAGGCGGAGCCGTCACGCCGGGAGCCGATGGCGGTGCCCGACGCCGTGCGTGCCGTACTGGAGGAGGGCGACGCTCCTCCGGCGCTCGCGGCGCGGGTCGTGGCGACCCTCGGAAGCGAGGCGGACCGGGTGCTCAGGGGTGATCCGTGGCAGCTCCTCGCGGTACCAGGGGTCCGCGCCGGACAGGCGGACGCCTTCGCCCGCGCGTTGCTGGGCCCCCAGAGCGGGCCGGGCGACGGACGGCGGTCGCGTGCTCTCGTGCTCCACCTGCTCGAGCGGGCCGCGCTGCGTGGTCACACGGCGCTGCCGCCGGTGTCGCTGGAACGTGGGCTGGCTCAGCAGGGTGTGCCGGAGCCGGAAGCAGCGGTGCGCGAGGCCCTCGACGACGCGGCGGTGCTGGCTTTCGAAGAGGCGCTGGACGGTCTGTCCGCGACCGCGCGGGCCGAGCCTGCGGACCCGGAGCCGGCCGACCCGCCGGAGGCGGCAGAGGAGCGTCCGGTCCGGCTGCTGATCGGCCTGGAGCATCACGCGCTGGCCGAGGAGAGCCTCGCGGACGGACTCGCCCGGCTGTCCGGCACGGTCGCTCCGCTGCCGGAGGAGGATTGGATCCGGGCGGCGGAGGCCGCGGGAGTGGCCGCGACACCGACCGCTCCCGAACTCCTGCGGGCCGTCGCGGGGCACGGGCTCGCCGCACACACCGGAGGCGAGGCGGCGCGTGCGGAACCCGCGGCGCTCCTGCCGACGGCGGAACGCCTCGGGCTGCGCTGCTGCCTCGTGGCGCACGGCGGGAACAGCCTGCGGCGTCTGGCCCGGCTGATTCCGGAAGCAGAGGGGCCGGAAGGGCGGCTCGTCACCCTCGCGGGGCTCCTCGCCGGGCGCGAGGGACCGCCGCGGGACACGCACGGTGTCTGGGAGGTGGACCTTCTGGTGGTCTGCGACGCCGACCGTCTGGCGACGGAGGAGGCGGCGGCACTGGTCGAGTCGCTGCCCGACGGGGCACGGCTGGTGCTCAGCGGGGACCCCCACCGGCTCGGCCCGGCCGGAGCGGGGAACGTGCTCCGGGACGTGCGCTCGAGCCGCTGCTGCCCGGTCGTCGTCTCCCGCACCCCCGACCCGGGGCCGCTGGGCACCCTCGTGTCCTCGATCGGGGCGGGCGAGTTGCCGCAGGTGGACTCACCGGAACGGGAACTGGTCATCGTTCCGGTGCGGGACACCGGGGAGGCCGTGCACCGCACGGTCCAGCTGGTCTGCGACTCCGTCCCGCGGGCTCTCGGCATCCCCGCCGAGGACACCCGTGCGGTCACGGTCGGGCACGGAGGTGCTGCGGGGACCCGGGCACTGAACGAAGCGCTCAAGGACCGGCTCAACCCTGGTCCCGGGCGGTTCGGAGGGTTCGACGCCGGGGACCGTGTCGTCCACTCCCCCGTTGCCGGCCGCTTCGAGGAGGGCACGGTGAGCGGTGGCGACGAGGAGGGACTGCACCTCGACCTGCAGGGGCGGCAGGTGACCGTGCCGCCGGACCGCGTGCCGGAGATTGTCCGCCACGGGTGGGCCGTGACCGCCCACCAGGCGGCCTCGTCCCGGTGGCCCGCGGTGGTGGCGGTGCTGCCGGGCGACAGCGCGGAGGAGCTGACGCGGGAGTGGGTCCTCACGGCGTTCGGGCGGGCGGAACGGCACCTGTCCGTCGTGCAGGGCGTGGAGTCGGCACTGGCCGAGGCGGTGTCGGCACGGACCGCCCCGGAGCGGACCACGCGGCTGCGGAATCTGCTCGTCCAGGCGGTGCGGGCCGCCGCGGGGTGAGCGCCGCCGTCACCGGAGGGGCGTGCCCCGGGAGAAGCCGCCCTCCTCGTCGTCGAGGTCCTGGTCGTCGAAGACGGTGCTGACGTCGAACCGGCAGACGACCCGCTCCGGGTCGGCGTCGTCGAAGGGCGCGGCCAGCCACTCACCGGGTTCCGCGGCCTCGTCGGCGGCGGCGATCCACAGCGTGGCGTCGCCCTCGTCGAGACCGAACTCCTTGTGCCGGGTGGCGATCTCGTCCGGCTCGTACTCCCCGAAGACGACGCCCAGGGCGGCGTGCACGCTGCGCCCCGCGGCCGCGCCGTGGCGCTCGCGCTCGTCCTCGGTGGACTCCGGGTCGAGGTCGGTGACCCGTTGCGCCTGCGAGAGCAGCCGGAGCGGCTCCGACACCGTGTAGTCCCTCCTGATGAAGACCGTCAGCGCGCGCGGCTCGTCGGGACCGGTGTAGTCCGGCATGGCGTCCCCGCCGGGGACCTCGAACGGAGTCACCTCGTCGTAGACGTCGTAGAGCAGCTCGTCGTACCGCTCGCCCGCTGCGGCCAGCTCGTCGAAGGCGGCGTAGACGGCCGTGTCGGCCTCGGGCACCGGGACACCGGAGTCCGCGGCCTCGGATCGCCGTTCCACCGCCTCCAAGTGCCTCTCCAGCGCGGCCTTGACCGCCTCGGCGGCGGCGCGTACGTCGGCAGCGGTCGGCTGCGCAGCATCAGACATAGTGCAGACGCTATCCGCAGTCAGCCCCTGCACGCACAATGGATGAGATGCCGGAATACGAATTTCGTGATGTGTATGTTCCGCGCGGGGTGTCGCGGCGAGCTGCGACGCAGCTCCTGACGGACCACGCCGAGTACGGGCACTGGGAACTGGACCGACTGCGGCTGTACCCGGACGGCAGTCGCAGGGTGCGGCTGCGCCGACGGATCATCCGCCAGCTCCACGCGACCTGGTGACCGCGACGGCCCCGTGTCCTGGAACACGCGGGAGCGGGCCCCGCGACATGCGGGACCCGCTCACGACGGCGCCCCCGCGCCCCGGTCGTCGGGGCGGACGCGCGGGCACAGGGTGGATCAGCGCCGCAGCGCGCGGGCGCGGCGGTAGAGGATCGAGCCGCCGAGCAGCAGGCTGGCGCCCATCCCCAGCGACGTCTCCAGTCCGTAGTCGGCACCGGTCTGCGCCAGTTCGGGCTGGCTGACGGTCTGCGTCTCGGGAGTGACCGGCTTCTCCGGAGCGTCGGGCTGCTCGGGAGTCTCCTTCTCCGGCTCCTCCGGGGTCTCGACCGGCGGCTCCCAGTGGCGCCCGGACTCGTTCACGCACTCGTTGCCGAACGCCGGGTTCAGCAGTCCGACGACGTCGACGCTGTTGCCGCACAGGTTGACCGGCACGTCGACCGGGACCTGGGTCTGGTTGCCCGAGCCGACGCCGGGCGAACCCTCGGTGACCCCTTCGGCCGTGCTGCCGCCGCCGTGGTGCCCCTGGTGGGAGCCCCCGGTCTGCTGGTGGCCGCCCTCCTGGTGTTGACCCTGGTGGCCGCCGCCCTGCTGCTGCTCGCCACCTCCCTGGTCCTCGTGGTGGCGTGCGCGTTCGTGCCCGCCGTCGTTGACACAGGTGTTGCCGAACGCCGGGTTGAGCAGCCCGACCGCGTCCACGGTGTTGCCGCACGCGTTGACCGGCACGTTCACCGGCACCTGCACCGTGTTGCCGGACGCCACACCGGGCGAGCCCTCGGCAGCACCGGTGGCGGTGGCGTCGGCGAAAGCCGCGCCGCCCGAGAGCGCCAGGACGCCCCCCGCTGCGGCGACAGTGATCAGGCCCTTTCTGGTGACCTGTCGCATGATTGTTCCCCTGCCTTCATTCCTCACGAGATCACGAGCGGGGCACGGTGGTCCGACCGTCACACCGGCTCGTCCGGAAGGCCGACGGCCCCGGAGCACGTGGCTCGCACTCCGAGGCCGCCCGGCACTGGCCCCTCAGCGGGGCGAAAACACAACGTCAGTCGTTGATGCAGGTGTTGCCGAAGGCGGGGTTCAGCAGCCCGATGACGTTCACGGTGTTGCCGCAGACGTTCACCGGCACGTGCACGGGAACCTGGACGACGTTGCCCGACAGCACACCCGGAGAGTGCAGGGCGGCACCCTGGGCACCGGCGTCGGCAGCGGCCATGCCCGCACCCGCGAGCACCAGAGAACCGGTGGCAGCCGCGGTGGCGACGACCTTCTTGAGCATTGTTCCTCCTAGTTGGCAATGCGATCCCATACCGCGGACCGCACCACGTGTAACGAGGAGGGGAGAACGGGGGAACGAGCCCTCGGACTCATTCACCCTTTGTGAGTACTTCCGTACACGCGTGCGAGGAATGGCGGGGCTCGTGCGGAAGCCCCCGCGCGATCAGCACTGGTCCAGGAACCGGTCCAGGACGCGCACACCGAACCGCAGGCCGTCGACCGGGACCCGCTCGTCGACGCCGTGGAACATGCCGGCGAAGTCGAGCTCCGGCGGCAGCTTGAGCGGCGCGAACCCGAAGCAGCGGATGCCGAGGTCGTCGAACGACTTGGCGTCGGTTCCGCCCGACAGCATGTACGGCACCGCGCGGGCCACGGGGTCCTCGGCGCGCAACGAGGACTGCATGGCGTCCACCAGGGCGCCGTCGAAGGTGGTCTCCAGCGCCCTGTCGGCGTGCACGTCCTCGCGGCGGACCCGGGGGCCGAGGACGCGGTCGAGGTCGGCGAGGAACTCGTCCTCGTGCCCCGGCAGGAAGCGGCCGTCCACGTGGGCCGTGGCCTGCCCGGGGATGACGTTCACCTTGTAGCCCGCGCCGAGCTGCGTGGGGGCGGCGGTGTTCTGCAGCGTGGCACCGATGATCTTGGCGATGCCCCCGAGCTTGGCGAGGGTCTCGTCCATGTTCTCCGGGTCGAGCTCGGTGCCGAGCGCGTCCGAGAGCTCGTCCAGGAAGGACCGCACGGTCTTGGTGACCCGGACGGGGAAACGGTGCCGGCCGAGGCGGCCCACCGCCTCGCACAGCTCCGTCACGGCATTGTCGGAGTTGGTCATCGAGCCGTGGCCGGCGGTGCCGTCCACGGTGAGCCGCATCCAGTGCATGCCCTTCTGAGCGGTCTCCACCAGGTAGAGCCGCAGGTTCTCGTTGACGGTGAAGGAGAACCCGCCGACCTCGCCGATGGCCTCGGTGACGCCCTCGAACAGGTCGGGGCGGTTGTCCACCAGGTAGCGGGCGCCGTAGAGACCGCCGGCCTCCTCGTCGGCGAGGAAGGCCAGGACGATATCCCGGGGAGGCCTCCGGCCGCTCCGCAGGCGGTCCCGCACGACGGCGAGGGTCATGGCGTCCATGTCCTTCATGTCGACCGCACCACGTCCCCAGACGCATCCGTCCGCGATCTCCCCGGAGAACGGGTGGTGCGTCCACGCGTCCGGGTCGGCCGGCACCACGTCGGTGTGCCCGTGGATGAGCAGCCCCGGACGTGACCGGTCCTCCCCCGCGATGCGAGCCACCGTCGAGGCCCTGCCGCGCTCGGACTCGATGATCTCCGGCTCCACCCCGACGTCCGCGAGCATGGCCGCCACGTACTCCGCCGCCGCCCGCTCCCCTCGGGCGTCGTTGCCGCCGAAGTTGCTGGTGTCGATGCGGATGAGGTCGCGGCAGAGGTCGACGACCTCGTCCTCACCGCTGGGTGCCGTTCCCGACTGGCTCACGCTGCCTCCTCACGTAGGGACCTCCATCCTCGCGCCTGAGCGGCGCTGCCCCAAGAGGCAGCGGGGGTGATCGACCACCGTCGCGGCGATGTTAGAGTTGTTCCCGTCAAGGCGGCGGAGCCCGCCGGACACACCCTGTCGGGGTGGCGGAATGGCAGACGCGCTAGCTTGAGGTGCTAGTGCCCTTTACAGGGCGTGGGGGTTCAAGTCCCCCTCCCGACACCAGTGAGAACCCCTCTTCGTGAGGGGTTCTTCTTTTTCCGTCCCCCTGCTGCCCCGGGGCGGCCCACCGTTCCGTCAGGCCCCGCGGGTGCTGCGGTGGCGCCGCGGCGCCCGCAGCAGTGTGACTCCGGCCGCGGCGCAGCGCTTCTCGACGTCCGGCGGGGCGTCCTCGTCGGTGACCAGGGTCCAGGGCCCGGGCAGCGAGGTCCACGCGGGTGCCGCGCCGACCTCGAGCTTTTCGGCGTCGGCGAGAACGACCACGTGGTCCGCCCGTGCGGCGATGCGCTCCTTGATCACCGTCTCCTCCAGGGTGGGCTCACCGATGCCGCGCTGCGGATCGACGGCGTCGCCGCCCAGGAAGGCGACGGAGAAGGCCAGCCGCTCCAGCGCCAGATCGGCGAGCGGCCCGACCACACCGTGGCTCATGCGCTGGACGCTGCCACCGAGCATGAGCACCTCCAGGTCTCCGGACTCGGACAGCGCCACGGCGGTCTCCAGGCCCCGGGTCGCCGCGGGACCGGGACCCCGTCCGCCGCTGTCCGGGACGTTCGCCGAGCGGGACACCCTGCGGGCCAGGGCCGCGCAGGTGGTGCCCGCGTCGACGAAGAACGCACCCGTCGCCGGCACCAGGGAGAGCGCCGCGGCCGCGATCTCGGCCTTGGCTCCGGTGCGCACCCGGGCACTCTCCCCGATCGGCCTCTCGTGGAACGCCTCCGGCACCACCGCTCCCCCGTAGGTGCGCGCCACCCGCCGGTCCTCGGTCAGACGCGCCAGGTCACGGCGGACCGTCGATGGCGACACGTCCAGTGCGCCGGCGAGTTCGTCGACCTTCGACATGCCGTCGCGGAGCAGTGCGAGCAGTGCCTGGTGGCGTTCCTTCGTGCTGCGTCGGGCGTCGGACCGGTCGGGACGCTCCACGGTGCAGGTTCTCCCATTCTGACGAGGTGTTCGGCGCGGATGCCGTCATCCCCCGTAGGTGGCGCGGATCCTCGGGGCATACGGACTGTAGTCCACTGCGGCCAGGTACGCGGAGAGCATGGTGGCGTGGTCGGCCTTCCCGGTGCCCGCGATGTCGAAGGCCGTCCCGTGGTCGACGGAGGTGCGCAGCACGGGCAGGCCCACGGTGACGGAGATGGTGCCGTCGAAGTCGTAGGTCTTGGCGGGAATGTGGCCCTGGTCGTGGAAGTGGGAGAGCACACCGTCGTAACGACCGGTCAGCCCCTGGTGGAAGACGGAGTCGGCCGGCACCGGGCCCCTGACGTCCAGTCCTTCCGCCCGCGCGTTCTCGCAGGCGGGTGCGACGTGAAGGATCTCCTCGTCGCCGAAGGCCCCGTTCTCACCACCGTGCGGGTTCACGGCCGCCACCGCGAGCCGTGGCGCATCGACGCCGAACACCTCGAGAGCGGTGTGGGCCTCTTCGATGGCGGTTGCCACACTCTCCCGGGTGATGCGGTCGAGCGCCTTCCGGAGGGAGACGTGCCGGGTGGTGAAGAAGATCCGCAGGTGGTGGCCCTCGCGTGCGGTGTTCCGTACGACGAACATGGTGTTCTGCCGGGTGACTCCGGTGAGTTCGCCGAGCATCTCGGTGTGTCCGAGGTGCTCGGAGCCGGCCTGCCAGATGGCCTCCTTGTTGATCGGGCCGGTCACGATGCCCTGCACCTGCCGATCGAGGGCGGCACGGGTGGCCACCTCGATGGCGGTGACGGCCGCGCGGCCGGCGCGGGCGTCGACGACGCCCCAGTCGGGGACGTCGTCTCCCAGGACCGAGGTGTCGAGTACGTCGATGACGCCCGGGCCGGCGGGCTCGGTGTCGAACCCGGTGACTTCGCGCACCTCGGCGTCTACGCCCGCCGCCCGCGCGCCGCGGCGCAGCGCCGCGGCGTCCCCCACGGCCACGCCGTGGTGGTCGTCGGCCCCGGCCACCTCGGCAAGGGTTCGGGCCGTGATCTCGGGACCGATGCCGGCGGGGTCGCCGAGGGTGAGGGCGAGTACGTGACGTGTCATGTGGTCCTCCTGTTGCCGGTTCCGGACGCGGCCGGAACCTGGCGGCGGGCGGCTGCCGCGGCCCGCCGCAGTTGCTGTACGCATACCGTCGTGGTGTCGGTGTCGCCGACGAGGCCGCCCTTGGTGGCGATCTGGAGACCTTTCCACGGTCCGCCGACGAGCGTTCCGGCCACGGCGAGGGGTTCGATCTCCTCGCGCACGTCGAGGCCGTCCGCGTCCAGTGCCGCGAGCAGTGCGGCCGAGACGTCGCCGCCGGTGGTGAACACGCCGTCCACGGTGTGCCGTCGGAGTGCGTGGCGGACGGCCCGTGCGAGTGCGGCCGGCAGCCGCTGCGCCTCGTCCGGGTCCGGGTGCCGGACGTCGGAGCCGTCCAGGACCGTGGCGAGAAGCACCGTACCGTCGGGGCCCGTGTCCGCGAGTGCGGCGGCCAAGGCGTCGCCGGTGGCCTCCGGGTCCGGCACCACGCCGGGTCCGGTGCCCTGCGGACGCACCACCGTCACCGGTTCCACGGTGCGCAGCCGCGCCAGTTGGGCGCGGGTGAGCGCCGTGGTGGAACCGGACACGGCGAGCACGGGAGACCGTGCGCGGCGGCCGGTGATGCCCAGGGCGGCGGCCAGTGCGACCGATCCGGGCCCGGGATCGACGGAGATCCACCTGGTGTTCCCGCCTCCCGCGGCCACCGCGGCCCGGGCGGTGCGCCGCAGGTGGTCCTCGGTGAGCGCGTCGGCCACGACGACGTCGGCGCCCTCGTGCACGTGGCGGGCAACGAGTTCCTCGAGCGCACCGGCGGGCCCGGTGACGGCGGACAGCGGAAGGTGCGCGGTGGTCAGTCCGGAGGGTGCGAAGAGGGCGGCGACCTCGGAGGCGTGCACCGGTGTCCTCGGGTCGCGGGCGAGCTCCGTCTCCTCGAGCCGGGTGCCGGACAGCAGTTGCGTCCCCTCCACCGTCTGCCGGCCGGCGGCCGGATGGGCGGGCGCGCACAACGCCACGACGCGTGCGCCGCACGTCCGGCGCACCGCGTGCAGGGCGGCCGCGGCGGACGGTCCCACGTTGCCCCGGAGCGTCGAGTCGACGCGGTCGCAGACCAGTGTCGCGGGCAGGGCCTTCCCGACGACCTCCGTCACGCGTGCGGCGGCCTCGGCGGCGCCGTGGTGGCGGCTGTCGGTGCTGACCACGACGACGTCGAACCGGTCGGTGAACTCCCGCAGGAGGGAAGGTGGGCGGTCCGCCCCGACGGTGACGGCGCGGAGGCCCGCCCTCGCGAATCCCGCGGCGGTGGCGTTCGCGCCGGTCAGGTCGTCCGCGACCGCGAGCACGGGGAGTTCCCGTGCGGACGCGGTCACAGCAGTGCGCTCGCGACGAGGAGCAGGGGCAGCGAGCCCAGCCAGACGGCCGTGGTGATGCCGGACCAGCCGCGGAGGGCCGCGACGCCGTCCAGACCGGTGAACCGGGTGACGACCCAGAAGTAGGAGTCGTTGAAGTAGCTCAGGACCATGGAGCCGGCGCAGCAGGCGAGCGCGGCGAGCAGGGGCGAGAGGCTCAACCCGGCGACCAGCGGGGCGGTCACCGAGGCTGCGGTGATCATGGCGACGGTTCCGGAGCCCTGAGCGATGCGGACGAGCGTGGCGATGAGGAAGGGCACCAGGACTCCGGGAAGGCTCCAGGAGGCGATGGTGCGGGCGAGTTCGTCCCCGACGCCCGAGTCGCGGAGGACCTGTCCCAGGGCGCCGCCGGCGCCGGTGATGAGGATGATGAGTCCGGCGGAGGCCGCGGCCTCGGCGAGCCAGCCGGTGACGCGCGCCCGCGGTGTCCAGCGGGGCAGGAGCACGTACACGGCGAGGACGAGTCCGACCAGGAGCGCCACGACGGGGTTGCCGACGAAGGCCAGCACCTCGACGAGGGGGGACGGTTCGTAGCCCTCGCCGGTGAGGGCGTTCTGCGCGCTCTGGTCGAAGGCGGTGGCCACGGTGTTGGCGACGATCAGCAGCAGCGGTACGAGGAGGGGGAGCAGCGCGGTGAGGGGGGACAGGCGGTGGGGGCTCGCGCCTTCGGGAGGGGTGCCGAGGTCTGCGGCCGGTTCGGGCTCCGTGTGCTGCGGCCGGTCGTCGTCCGTGCCGGAGGTGCCGGCGCCGCCGGCCGGACGGTCCTCGTCGGTGGGCGCGTCGGCGGCCGTCCTCGCGGCGGTGGCCGCGGCGACGGGCTGTGCCGCGGTGCGGCCGTAGACCGCCTCGCGGACCTTCGGGCTCAGCTCGGGTTCCAGCTTGGGGCCGATCCATCGCGCGTAGACGACCACGACCGGGACGAGGGCGAGGGTGAAGCACAGGCCGGCGAGTACGAGGCCGCCGAGGTCGGCGCCCAGGATGCCGGCGACGCCGAGCGGGCCGGGTGTCGGGGGCACCAGGTGGTGGGTGAGCGTCATGCCGCAGCCGAGGGCGAGAGCGAGCGTGACGTATCCGGTGCGTGCCCTGCGGGCGACGGAACGCGCCAGCGGATTCATGATCACGTAGCCGGAGTCGCAGAAGACGGGTATCGACACCAGGGCGCCGGTGCCGGCCATGGCCCAGGGTTCGCGCCCTTTGCCCAGAGCGCGCAGGAACGAGCGGGCGATGGTGTCGGCTGCGCCGGACACTTCGAGGATCTTGCCGACGGCGACGCCGAGTCCGATCACGATGCCGATCGATCCGAGGGTGTCGCCGAATCCGGTGACGACGGATTCCAGGACGTCGGGTGCCGGGGTACCGGCGACGAACCCGGTGACCAGCGCGGCCACGAGTAGTGCTGCGAAGGCGTCGAGCCGGGTGCGCAGCACGATCACGATGATCGTGGCGATACCGAGCACGAGCGCCGCGAGGAGTTGGAGATCCACGCCGGCCTCCTTGCCGTCGGAAGCGGAATCGGACATGCGTCGAGTTCGCGCCATCGTGCCTCCGACGGACTGCACGGAACAAGCATCTTGCACGAGCTGGTTGCGCGAATTGCGCAACCAGCTCGTGCAGGAAGCGTGTCAGCCGCGGGTTTCCTCCCCCTCCGACCGGGTCTCGGCGTGCGCCGTGGCGGCGTTCTCCAGGCGGAAGGCCTCGTTGCCGAGCCCGATACGGGCGTGGGCCTCGGGGTCCCGCGAGCGGAGCGCGAGGCCCACGGCCACACCGACGGCGAGGGCGGCGGCGAGGACACCGGGGAGTATCCAGCGCAGCGCGGAATCCTCGCCGGTACCGACGAGCACGTCGAAGTCGGCGACGGCATAGCAGAAGATCACGGTGAGTCCCACGGCGGCCAGGCCGGAGCAGACCAGCCTGGCCGCCTGGTTCCCGGCCGCACCGCGGCGCACGAAGAACGCGATCACCGCGACCGAGGCGAGCGCCATCAGGACGATGACGCCGAGAGCGCCGATGTTCCCCATCCAGGTGAAGAGCCGCATGATCGGCACCGTGGGGTCGCCGGCCGGCTTGTCGTCGGTGAGGGCGAACACACCCACGATCAGCACGGCGGAAACGGTCTGCAGCAGCGAACCGAACGCCGGAGCGCCGGTGGTCGGCGAGGCCTGCCCGACACGCGCGGGCAGCAGCCGCTCACGCCCCATCGCGAAGGCGTAGCGGGCGACCACGTTGTGGAAGGCCAGCATGGAGGCGAAGATGCCGGTCACGAAGAACAGGTGCAGCGCATCGGTGAATCCGCCGCCCAGCCGGTCCTGCGCGAGGCTGAACAGCAGCTGCGGCCCCTCCTCCTGAGCAGCCGGGACGACGTTGTCCGGGCCCGAAGCGACACCCATCAGCCAGGACGTCGCGGCGAAGAACACCGCGACGCAGCCGACGGCGAGGAACATCACGCGGGCCACCACGGTCTGCGGACGGCTGGTCTCCTCCGCGTAGACCGGCGCCTGTTCGAACCCGAGGAACGCGGCGACCGTGAAGCAGAGCGCGGTTCCGAGCCCGGCCCCGGCGAGGGTGCCGGGGTCGAACGCCGCGAAGGACAGCCCGTCCGGCCCCGGGTCGGACGCGAAGGCGAAGTCGACGATCACGATGAGCAGCACCTCGACGACCAGCAGCACGCCCAGCACCCGGGCGTTCAGGTCGATCTTCAGGGCTCCCAGGACACCGGTGAGTGCCACACCTGCCAGAGCGGGGACCCACCAGGCGACGGTGATCCCGAGGTGTTCCGAGATCAGGAGGGATGCCTCGAAGCCGAAGATGCCGTAGATGCCCACCTGGAGGGCGTTGTAGGCGATGAGCGCCACGAAGGAGGCGCCGGCGCCGGTGGTGCCGCCGAGTCCCCGGGCGATGTAGGCGTAGAAGGCGCCGGCGTTGTGCACGTGCCGGCTCATCTCGGCGTAGCCGATGCCGAAGAGAGCCATGACCACGCCGAGAATGACGTAGAGCAGCGGCTGCCCGGTGATTCCCATGACGGCGTAGGTCGTCGGCATGACTCCGGCCACCACCATGAGGGGCGCGGTGGCCGCGAGGACCGACAGCAGGAGACCCGCGGTGCCGATGCGTCCGGCGCGCAGCGCCCTGTCCTGCCCTTTG
The DNA here is from genome assembly GCF_047200695.1 of Streptomyces callyspongiae. Classification (NCBI taxonomy): domain Bacteria; kingdom Bacillati; phylum Actinomycetota; class Actinomycetes; order Kitasatosporales; family Streptomycetaceae; genus Streptomyces; species Streptomyces callyspongiae. The sequence goes on along the minus strand of NZ_JBJZOM010000005.1, from coordinate 58,239 downwards.
TACGTACTTATTTCGTCTGCCGTGAGCATGGCGGTGTGGATCCTCTCGGGTTGCCGGGGCTCTCGAATGGCTGGGAACGGCGTGCGAAGGGGGTCAGGTGGCACCGAGCGCGGCGTCCCGCGCGGAGCGGAACGCCGCGTTCGCGTCGCGGCCTGCGTAGGCCCAGGGGGCCGGAGTGACGACCTCCCCGATGCGCTGGAAGAGAGCAGCCGCTTCCGCGAACCGGCCCTCGTGGAACTTGGCGTGCGCGAGGAAGTTCAGGTCCACCATCCGGCGGGGGTGCCTCGCCTCGCCGCCCCACTCCAGCCACCAGTCGAAGGCCGTACGCACCAGGTGGTGGGCCCGTCTGCTGTTCCAGTGCCGGTCGAGGGCGTCCGGGGCGGCCTCGCCGCCCTCGACGTCGACGCGGAAACGCTCGGCGTGCGCAACGACCGGCAGTACCGCGAGCGGTGAGTCATGACCCGCACGGGACGCCGACTCCTGTGCGAAGTCGTACAGTTCACCGGCCGGAACGTCGTCCGCCAGCACCGCGGCCATCAGATGGTGCGCGTGGTGGTGGTCCCGGTGGCGGGCCCGCACCTCCTCGAAGGCGCTGCGGGCCTCGCCCGGGGCGCCGGCGTCCCGGGCGAGGCGGAGTCGGGCGAGCCAGGGTGTCGGGTCGGCGGGAACACGCGAAGCGACTTCCTCGAGCGCCTTACGGGCGTCCTCGCCGCTCGCAAGGCCGTGGGAGGCAGAGTCGGCCAGGGCGCAGGCCGCCAGTGCGGCGGCGTCGGCACTGTCCGGCTCCGTCATCTGCCACTCGCGCGCCCAGGCGAGGCTGCCGTTGGCCCCGGCGAGAACCAGGAGCCGGTGGCCACGAAGATCCCAGTCCTCGCCCGTGCCGGCGAGGAGGGTGCGGCTCTCGGCCCACCGGCCCTGGGCAAGTGCTTCCCGGGCGGCGGCGAGGGACGCGTCGTCGAGTGCGGGACCCGCGCGGTTCATGGAGCCGCGGCGGGTGAGACGGAAAGGCAGTGGCGGCGGAGGGGGTGTCATGGGCAACGATCACCCAACCGGAGCACCGCGACCACGTCAAGCAATCTTTTGTGAACTCCTCGTGAAAACACCACAGTTCACATCGGAACGGATATTGCGTCAGGCGACCTGTGCGGCGGCGGCCCGTCCTGCCGTACGGCCCGAGAACAGGCAGCCGCCGAGGAAGGTGCCTTCCAGCGAGCGGTAGCCGTGCACACCGCCGCCGCCGAATCCCGCCGCCTCACCCGCCGCGTACACGCCCGGCAGCGGATCGCCGTCACCGGTGAGGACCCGGGAGGAGAGGTCGGTCTCCAGCCCGCCCAGCGTCTTGCGGGTCAGGATGTTGAGGCGCACGGCGATCAGCGGTCCTGCCGCGGGATCGAGCAGTCGGTGCGGCGCAGCGACCCTGATGAGCCGGTCCCCCAGGTAGCCGCGCGCACCACGCATCGCGGTGAGCTGGAGGTCCTTGCCGAAGGGGTGGGCCGTCCCACGGTCGCGGGCGGCGATCTCGCGGTGCAGCGCGTCCGCGTCGATGAGCCGGTCGCCGGTGAGGTCGTTCATGCCGCGCGCAAGGGTGGCGACGTCCGGTGCGACGACGAAGTCGGCCCCGTGGTCCAGGAATGCCTGGACCGGCCCGGGTGCTCCCTGCTTCACGCGGGCGAGCACGCCGCGGAGCGACTTGCCCGTCAGATCGGGGTTCTGCTCGGACCCGGAAAGCGTGAACTCCTTCTCGACGATCTTCCGGCTGAGGACGAACCAGGTGTACTCGTGCCCGGTGTGCAGGATGTGCTGCAGCGTGCCGAGGGTGTCGAATCCGGGGAACAGCGGAACCGGAAGCCGGTTCCCGGTCGCGTCCAGCCACAACGAGGACGGGCCTGGCAGGATACGGATGCCGTGGCGGGCCCAGATCGGGTCCCGGTTCTCGATTCCCTCGGTGTAGTGCCACATCCGGTCGCGGTTGATCACACGGCCGCCGGCTGCCTCGGCGACGCCCAGCAGTTCTCCGTCGACGTGGGCCGGAACGCCCGACAGCATGGTGCGCGGCGCAGGCCCCAGCCGGTCCGGCCAGTTGGCGCGCACCAGCTCGTGGTTCCCCCCGATCCCGCCGGAGGTCACCACTACCGCCTGGGCGCGGAGTTCGAACGTGCCCGCGGTCTCCCGGCTGCTCGCCGTACCACGCTCGGCGTCACTGGGCACGAGGACCTCGCCGGTGACCGTGTCGACCGAACCGGCGCTGCGGGCCAGCCCGGTGACGCGGTGACGGAAGCGCAGGTCGACCAGCCCGCGGGCCGCCCCGTCCCGCACGCGGCGGACGAAGGGTTCGAGCAGCCCAGGCCCGGTGCCCCAGGTGATGTGGAACCTCGGCACCGAGTTGCCGTGCCCGGTCGCGTCGTATCCGCCCCGCTCGGCCCAGCCGACGACAGGGAAGAAGCGGACGCCCTGCTGCCGCAGCCAGGACCGCTTCTCGCCCGCGGCGAAGTCGACGTACGCCCGGGCCCAGCGGCGGGGCCAGTGGTCCTCCTCGCGGTCGAAGCCCGCCGTCCCCAGCCAGTCCTGCCAGGCGAGTTCGTGGCTGTCGCGGATACGCAGCCTGCGCTGCTCGGGGGAGTCGACCAGGAAGAGCCCGCCGAAGGACCAGTGCGCCTGTCCGCCGAGCGACTGCTCGGGCTCCTGGTCGAGCAGCACGACGCGCCGTCCGGCGTCGACCAGTTCGGCCGTCGCGGCCAGCCCGGCCAGTCCCGCGCCTATCACGATGACGTCGGCGTCGTACTCCATTCCCGACCACCTGCTTCCCTGCCGTCCGGCCGCCTGGTGACGCGAGAGTAACCTCCCTGCCCGGACGGCGGCATCCCTCCTCCGCCTCGGGCAGGAGAGAGGCCGCCCGACCCGGCGCCCACTAGGCTCGAAGCATGATCCACCGCCGCCTCCTCGACACGCTCCGCCTGTGGCTGGCGCCGCAGCGTCTGCGTGCCGAGGGCACCACACCCGACTACCGCTTCTCCCTGGCGAACGAACGGACGTTTCTCGCCTGGATCCGTACCGCGCTGGCCCTGGTGGCGGGCGGTATCGCCGTGGACCAGTTCCTCACGGAAATGAGCTGGGGCGCCCGCACGGCCATCGCGATCTTCCTACTGGCCGGCGGAGGGCTGTGCGCGCTGCGGGCGGTCAACCACTGGGCCCGGTGCGAACGGGCGATGCGGCGCGGCGAGGACCTTCCCCCGTCCCGCTTTCCCGTGCTGCTCAGTCTCGCCACGGCCGCAGCGGCGCTGCTCGTGGTCGTCTCGGTGCTGTTGGGGCGGGTCTCGTGAGCGGCCCGCCGAGGCCGGGGGCGCAGCCCGAGCGCACCCGGCTGGCGTGGCGGCGGACCACCCTCGCGTTCGCGGTGGCCGCGGCGCTCGGTGTGCGCAAGGCCCTGTACGAACCGGGACCGTCCTCGTACGGTGCCGCGGCGCTGGGGGCGCTGGGCTGGCTCCTCTTCCTCGGGGTGGCGCACCACAGGATCCGGACACTGACCGACCGCGATCCGGCCGCGAGCGACGGTCGCACCGTCCGGTCGGCCGCCCTCTGCGTCCTGGCCATGACCGCCTTCGGGGCCGTCCTGCTGATGTGACTCCGCGTCCGGCCCAGGAGGAGTCGGAGGGGACTGCCGTTCCGCCTCTGGACGTCATACCGACCAGTCGGCATGATCGGTGGCCGTCACCGTGTTCCCGCGACGGGCGAGGAGAGCGTGCATGGCCGTGGAGTCGGAACAGGACCCGCCGGGTCTGGACCTGGCACGTCTCGCCGCCCATGTGGGGCGGGAACGGCCCGATCTGGCCGGAGGGACGCTGCGGGCCGAGGTGATCGAGGGCGGTCGCTCCAACCTCACGTACCTCGTGGAGGACGGCCGGCAGCGCTGGGTGCTCCGGCGGCCCCCACTGGGGCACGTGCTGGCCACCGCACACGACATGGGGCGTGAGTACCGCGTGATCGGTGCCCTGCGGGGCACCGACGTCCCGGTGCCGCGGCCGCTGCTGCTGTGCGAGGACCCGGAGGTGCTCGGCGCGCCCTTCTACCTGATGGAGTACGTGCCCGGCGTGCCGTACCGGTCGGCGGGGGAACTGGCCTCGCTCGGCCCGGCGCGCACCCGTGACCTGCTGCTGTCGCTGACCGACACGCTGGTCGCCCTGCACGCGGTGGACGCCGAAGCTGTCGGGCTGGGCGACTTCGGGCGCCCCGAGGGGTTCCTGGAGCGGCAGCTGCGGCGCTGGGGACGCCAGTTGGAGGCGTCGCGGAGCCGCGACCTGGGAGGGATCGACGAGCTGCACCGTGCTCTGGGGACGTCGCTCCCCGTATCGCCCGAGCCCGCTGTCGTCCACGGCGACTTCCGCCTCGACAACGTGCTGGCCGATGCCGACGGCCGCATCAACGCGGTACTGGACTGGGAGATGTCGACGCTGGGCGATCCGCTCACCGACCTCGGTCTGCTGGTGATGTACAGCGAGCACCCCGACGTCCCCGGCTCCCCCATCGCCGCCACCCGCAGCGCGCCCGGACACCCCGAGCCCGCCGAACTGATCGCCCGCTACGCGGCCGGATCGGGGCGCGACCTGGACCGCATCGGCTGGTACACCGCATTCGCCTATTTCAAGCTCGCCGTCATCCTGGAGGGCATCCACTTCCGCTGGACCCGCGGGCAGACGGTCGGAGCCGGCTTCGACCGGCTGGGCGACCTGGTGCCGCTCTTCGTCGAGAGCGGCCTCGCCACCCTTCGGGAGGACTGACTCGTGGACTTCGCATTCGACCGGCGCACCGAGGAGCTGCGGCAGCGGCTCCTGCACTTCATGGACGAGCACGTGTACCCGTCCGAGCCGGTGGCGCAGGAGCAGCGACAGGCGCTCGAGTCGCCGTGGCAGACGACACCTGTACTGGAGGAGCTGAAGGGGAAGGCCCGTCGGCAGGGGTTGTGGAACCTGTTCCTGCCCGACCGCACCTACGGTGCCGGCCTGACCAACCTGCAATACGCTCCGCTGGCCGAAATCACCGGCCGCAGCCCGCAGTTGGCGCCGGCTGCCCTCAACTGCTCCGCTCCGGACACCGGCAACATGGAATTGCTCGCGGAGTTCGGCGACCCGGAGCAGCGCCGGAAGTGGCTGGAGCCGCTGCTCTCCGGGGAGATCCGCTCGGCCTTCGCGATGACCGAACCGGAGGTGGCCTCCTCCGACGCGACGAACATCCGCACGTCGATCCGCCGGGACGGCGACGACTACGTGATCAGCGGACGGAAGTGGTACATCTCCGGGGCGATGCACCCGGACTGCCGGATCTTCGTCGTGATGGGGAGGACCGATCCGCAGGCCGAACCCCGCCGGCAGCAGTCGATGGTGCTCGTCCCGCGGGACGCGGCCGGAGTCGACGTCCGACGGGCGATGTCCGTCTACGGCTACGAGGACCACCACCACGGCGGCCACGCGGAGGTGGTCTTCGACAAGGTGCGCGTGCCCAGAACGAACCTGATCGGCGAGGAGGGCGGCGGTTTCGCGATCGCGCAGGCCCGGCTGGGTCCGGGACGCATCCACCACTGCATGCGGCTGATCGGCATGGCCGAGCGGGCGATCGAGCTGATGTGCCGGCGTGCGGCGGAGCGGGAGGCGTTCGGCAGGCCGCTGAGCTCCCAGGGCGTGGTGCGGGAGTGGATCGCCGACGCCCGTGTGCAGGTGGAGCAGCTCCGGTTGCTGGTGCTGAAGACCGCCTGGCTGATGGACACCGTCGGCAATCGCGGGGCCCACACCGAGATCCAGGCCATCAAGATCGCGACGCCGCGGGCGGTGGCGGACATCCTCGACCGTGCGGTGCAGCTGCACGGGGCGGGCGGGGTGAGCCAGGACTTCCCCCTCGCGGAGCTGTGGGCGGCGGCGCGGACGCTGCGCCTCGCGGACGGGCCGGACGAGGTGCATCAGCGTTCGCTGGCCCGGCAGGAGCTCAGGAAGCACGCCTGACCGACCGGTCAGGGGCGCAGCGCACGCAGCAGCAGGTCGGCGAGATGGTCGGCGACCTGCTGCGGGCTCAGTGGCCCCTCCGGCCGGTACCAGCTGCCCAGGTGGTGGACGGAACCGAAGTGGTAGTCCACCACCAGGTCGGCCGGTGTCCGGGTGCTGAACACCCCGCTGTGCCGGCCCTCTTCGACGAGGGCCCGGAACTGCTCGTGGTAGCGCCGCCGCTCCGCCCGCACCTGTTTCTGCTTCTCCTCGGAGAGGTGGTGCATCGAGCGGAAGAAGATCATGGCGTCGTCGAGGTTGTCGATGGTGGTCACCACGACGTCCGCGGCGGCGGCGCGCAGACGCTCCTCGACGGGGCCCGGTGCCGTGGCGACGGCCGTGAGGCGTTCCTGCTGGAGGCGGAGCAGCCGGCCGTAGATCTCGTGGAGCAGGTCGTCCTTGGAGCCGAAGTAGTGGTAGAGGGCCCCCTTGGTCACTCCGGCCGCGCCGACGATCTCCTGCACCGAGGTCCGGTCGTAGCCGCGGTCGGCGAACAGGCGGGTGGCGGCGGCCAGCAGGCGCCGGGGCACGGGTTCGTGCGGGGGTTTGGTCACGTGCCTCGCCCTTCGGCGTCCGGAGGGTCGGCCAGGGCGCGTTCCACCTTCTGCTGGAGGTGGTTCATGTCGGTCAGCCACCGGTCCGGGGCGGCGGCGCGCGCGGCGTAGTACTCGGCGGTCCGCGGATGGGGCAGCACCAGGAACCGGTCCTGGGCGAGGGCGTCGAACAGGGCGGACGCGACGTCCTCGGGTTCGATCGCCGTGGGCGCGAGCACCATGTCGCCGACCGGCCCGGTACCGCGCAGCATGTCGGTGCGCACTCCTTCCGGACACAGTGCGTGCACGGCGATGCCGCGGTGCCGGTAGGTGACCGACAGCCACTCCGCGAAGGCGAGGGCGGCGTGCTTGGTGGCGCTGTAGGGGGCCGATCCGACCATGCTCAGCAGACCTGCTGCGGAGACGGTGGCGACGAACCGGCCGCTGCCGCGTTCGAGCCACTCCGGCAGCAGCTGCCGGGCTGCCCGCACGTGTGTCATGACGTTGACGTTCCAGGCGGCGTCCCACAGCTCGTCCGGCGCGTCGGGCCCGCCCTCCGGGGCGATGCCGGCGTTGGCGCAGAAGACGTCGATCCCTCCCAGGGCCCGCCTGGCCGGCTCCACCGCGTCGGACGCGTCACCGGGAACCGCCTCGCCACCGATCTCGCGGGCGAGCTCCACGGCTGCGGCGCCGTCCAGGTCGTTCACGGCGACATGCGCGCCCTCGGCCGAGAACCGCCTCGCGAGGGCGGCTCCGATACCGCGCGCACCGCCGGTGACCACGACGCGCAGCCCCCTCGCGCAGGCGGTGGAACCGCCGGCTGCTGCCCTGCTCGTTCCGTCGTCCACGTGTCCCCCGTCCCGGCCGGGCCTGTGTGACGCGCAGCAGACTAACCGGTCGGTATGGCGACCGGAAGGGCCAATGTCCGCACGGGAACGGGACGGGGGCGTGCAGCGTTGAGCCGATTACGGGGCACCCGGTCCCGTGGAAGGATCGAGACAACCCCCGGAGACGGGAGCCGATCCGGCCTTCGATGCGTCACATCGGGGCAGGCGTCGGGTCCACTCCACCGGAGGTGGGATGAATGGCCGGTTTCAGAGCACTCGCCGAGCAGGTCCGTGACCCGGACAGAGCGCCGTCGCAGCGGCGGCAGGCGTTGCGCAGATGTCTGGAGCGCTTCGCGCCCTACGGACACCGCGCCACGTGGCATCACCTGTGCAGACGGGCCGGGTTCCATCCCGACGACCGCGACCCCGATCCCGCGCTGCTGGTCGAGGCGCTGGACGAGTTGGAGCGGGCGCGCGACGTCTGGCTGGCGTACGAGGAGGAGGTCGCCGAGCGGCGCCGTCGCGAGAAGCAGGAGGGCATCAGACAACCCACCGCTCTCGACGGGTGGCACACCCTGACGTGGGGCGGGCGGTCGCTGCTCCCGTGCAAGGACCCCACGGCACCGCCGGACACGCACCTCGCCGACGTGCTGAACCGGCTGATCCGGGCGATGGAGCGGGCGGCGGCACCGACGGTCACGGTCCCCCCGACTCAAGGAGGAACCTCTCCCGAAGACTCCGCGGCCCCGGAGCCGGCAAGCGGAGCGGCCCCGCCCGACGGGCGCCGAATGGCGGGTACCGCCCGGTAGGAGTCGTTGACAGCGGATCTTTCCCGCCGCATCCTGAGCGGGCGCTCAGGAGCATGCGGCCGGCAGGGCCGGTGCCGTGACGGCGCAGCGGGAGGGTACGGAGCGATGGCGGAACCCCGGGTGTTCACCTCGGTCGAGGAACTGCGCTCCGCCGTCGGCGAGGAGCTGGGGACGAGCGATTGGCTGGAGGTCGACCAGAAGCGGATCGACCTGTTCGCCGAGGCGACGGGCGACCACCAGTGGATCCACGTCGATCCCGACCGCGCGGCGGAGGGACCGTTCGGGCACACCATCGCCCACGGCTACCTCACGCTGTCGCTGCTGCCGGTTCTCGTGCCGCAGATCCTCCGTGTGGACGGCGTGCGGATGGGCATCAACTACGGCGTCAACAAGGTGCGGTTCCCCGCACCCGTACCGGTGGGTTCACGGCTGCGGGCCCGAGCGGTCGTGACCGGGGTCGAGGACGTCGAGGGCGGTGTGCAGCTCACCACCGCGGTGATGGTGGAACGCGAGGGTGAGCAGAAGCCGGTCTGCGTGGCCGAATCGGTGAGCCGCTTCTTCCGGTAGGCCGGTTCGTCCGGTCCGCTCAGCGGCCGGTGCGCGTCGCTCCCGCACCGACCATGCGCAGCACCAGGCCCGCGTAGAGCTCTCCGATCTCCTCGGGGGTACGAGGACCACCGGGCCGGAACCAGCGGGCCACGTCGATGCACAGCGAGAACACGGCCACGGCCGTGCCCCGGACGTCCGGGACCGTGAACTCTCCGGCGGCGGCCCCTTCCTCCAGCAGACCGCGCAGCACCTCCTCGGTGCGGTGCCGGAGCGCCACGATCTCGGTGTAGTGCTCCGGCGCGAGCGCGGAGAGTTCGTACTGCACCACGCTGGCGGTGGTGTGGTGCTCGGCGTGCCAGCGCACGAAGCTCCGCACCGCGAAGTCGAGGCGGGCCGCGGTTCCGCCGTCGACGGAGGCGGCTTCGTCCAGGATGGCGACCGAGCGCTCGTGACCCACCCGGCTGATGTGGTGGAGGAGCTCTTCCTTGGTCCGGTAGTGGATGTAGAGGGCTGCCGGGCTCATGCCCGCGCGCCCGGCGATGTCGCGGGTGGTGGTCGCGTGGAAACCGCGCTCCGCGAACGCCTCGACCGCCGCCAGGAGCAGCCGCCGCGCGGCGTCCGGCGTGACGTCGGCAAAGGACTCCTCCGCCGTCTGGACCATGCTCGCTCACCCGCTTCCCCCGGTCCGGCAACCGGGCGAACACCATACAACGCAGCCTGAGCACCCGCTTAGGGCACGGTGCCCGCGGCCTGCCGCATTGACGCCGCACACCGCGGATTCCTATGGTCATACACAGGAATCGACGACGGTGGGAGCGGGCGGATGAGCGACGGCGCGCAGGCGCGGAGCAGCACGGAAGGGCCGGCGTACCTGTCCGGCTTCGGCAACGAGCACAGCAGCGAGGCAGAGCCCGGGGCACTGCCCGTCGGCCGCAACTCCCCGCAGCGCGCACCCCTGGGGCTTTACGCGGAACAGCTCAGCGGCACGGCGTTCACCGAGCCGCGGGCGCACAACCGCCGCTCCTGGCTCTACCGCATCCGCCCCTCGGCGCGGCACCCCCGCTTTGTACGCACCGGCAACGGCACCCTGCACAGCGCCCCCTTCACCGGGACCGTGCCCGACCCGAACCGGTTGCGGTGGTCGCCACTGCCCGAGCCGCCGGCGGGCACCGACTTCGTGGCCGGCCTGTGGACGATCGGCGGGAACGGCGACGTCGCTCAACGCTCGGGCATGGCGATCCACCTGTACGCCTGCAACACCTCGATGACCGATCGTGTCTTCGGCGATGCGGACGGCGAACTCCTGATCGTCCCCGAACGCGGCGGCCTGCTGCTGCACACCGAGTTCGGCCTGCTGCGGGCCGACCCGGGCCACGTCGCGCTCGTCCCGCGCGGTGTGCGGTTCCGCGTCGAACTGGCGGAAGCGGACGCCCGGGGCTACGTGTGCGAGAACTACGGGCACCCGTTCACCCTGCCCGACCTGGGCCCGATCGGTGCCAACGGCCTGGCCAACGCCCGCGACTTCCTGGCTCCGGTGGCCGCGTACGAGTCCGAGGACCGCCCCGTCGAGGTGGTGAACAAGTTCTGCGGCAACCTCTGGGCCGCCGAACTGGACCACTCCCCCCTCGACGTCGTCGCGTGGCACGGCAACCACGTCCCGTACGTCTACGACCTGCGCCGCTTCAACGTCATCGGGACGATCAGCTACGACCACCCGGATCCCTCGATCTTCACGGTGCTCACCTCGCCCTCCGACACCCCGGGGCTGGCAGGCGTCGACTTCGTCGTCTTCGCACCCCGCTGGCTGGTCGGAGAGGACACCTTCCGTCCCCCCTACTTCCACCGGAACGTGATGAGCGAGTACATGGGCCTCGTCGAGGGCGCCTACGACGCCAAGGCGGAGGGGTTCGTACCGGGCGGCGGCTCGCTGCACAACATGATGTCCGCACACGGCCCCGACCGGGAGACCTTCGACCGGGCCTCTGCGGCGGAACTGGTACCCCGGAAGGTCGACGACGGCCTGGCGTTCATGTTCGAGACGCGCTGGCCGGTGACCACCACCGCGCAGGCGATGGGCGCGGAACACCTCCAACAGGGGTACGACGACGTGTGGCAGGGGCTGGAGCGCCACTTCCGCCCCTGAAGCCGCACCGGGAACGGGTCACCCCTGCGGAGAGGGCCGAAGGGAGAGGCATCCATGGCGCTGTTCGCCCCCGACTCACTGGAACTCAACCGGAAACTCCCGCTGTGGTACCAGGTCTCGCAGTCGCTGCGCGCCTCGATACTCGGCCGCCGACCGGACTCCCCTCTCCGCCTTCCCACCGAGGACCGGCTGGCGGAGCACTACGGCGTCAGCGTGCTGACGATGCGCCAGGCACTCAAGGAACTGGAATCCGAGGGCCTCATCACCAGGCACCGGAGGCGCGGCACGTTCATCGAACCCGACGTCCGCCGGGAGCGCACCGTGCGGGTCCTCGGATCGGTGGACGCGATCGTCGCGCAGCAGTCGGGAGAGGAGACGACCCTGCTGCACCACGGGCCGGAGCCGGTGCCGCCCGAACACACCGCTCACTTCCCGGGGTTGCCGGAGGTGACGGTGTACCGGCGGCTGCGGAGCGAACGCGGCAGCGGCGAGCCCGTCAACTGGGCGGAGAACTGGATCCGCCCGGACGTCGCCGAGCGTCTCGACCCCGAACGACTGGAGCACGGCTGGCCGATGACGAAGGTGCTCCGCGACGCCGCCGGCGTACGGATCAGCCGCATCACGGACACGGTCGAAGCCCGGCTCGCGGACCCGGAGACCGCAAGGCTGCTCCAGGTGCCACTCCTCAGTCCGATCCTGCATTACACGGGAGTCACCCGGGACACGGACGGAACCGTGGTGGACGTGGTGCGCATCCACTACCGGGGCGACCGGTTCTCGTTCTCGGTCACGGTGGAGGCCGCGCCCGACTGACCGGGGCCCGGCGCCGGGCCCCGGCTCAGGAGGGGCGGCGGCCCCAGGCGGAGACCATCGGCGAGGTGGCCAGGTCGAGACGGCCCGCGACCACGTCCTCCAGGTGGCGCTCGACGTCCTCGTCCGTGGCCAGGCCCGCAGCCACGAGCTCCTCGCGCACCTGCAGCACCGTGGCCTCCTCCAGTACGGCGCACGCGGGAGAGGTGATCGGGAAGTAGGCGTCGGCCTCCACGTCCGACAGGCCCGCCTCGCGCAGCAACCGAGGCAGTCTGCGACCGTGGGCGAGGTCGGCACCCCGGCGCCGCAGCAGCTCGCGGAATCCGCGCCGGAGCCGGTTGGCCCGCTCCTGCTCCGGGCCGTACTCCTCGGGGCAGATCAACGGCTGCAGCTCGGGGTCCGCGTCCTCCAGGAGCAACCATCCTCCCGGGCGCAGCGCCTCGATCATCGTGCGCAGGGCCCGGGCCCGGTCCGGGAGATGGACCAGGACGAGACGGGCGTGGACCAGATCGAACGGCCCGCCGACCGGGGGCTCCTCGGAGGCGACATCGTGACGCAGCACCTCGAACCCGGTGGCGTCGCGCATCCAGGAGGTGTCGATGTCCGTGGCCAGCACGTATCCGCTCGGCCCGACGTGCTCGGCGAGTCGGGCGGGCACGGCCGGACCGCCGGCGCCGACCTCCCAGCAGCGCCATCCCGGCGCGATGCCGACCGCTTCGACATGGCGGAACGTCGAGGGATCGAACAGCTCCGAGAGCGCGGTGAACCGCCTCCCCGCCTCGGTCCGGCGGTTGTCGAGGAGGTACTGCCGAGTGGGGTGTTCCGACGTGTCCCGTGCCATGGGTCGATCCTCGCATCCGCGGCGACGGGCACCGGGCGCCTGCGCGCCCGGAACGTCAGTGGCGCCCTCCGAACAAGGAGCGCTTCAGCCGACGGAGCGGCGCGAAGAGGGAGACGCGCGCACCGCGGTTGCGACGGCCGCTCGCGGCGTCGTGCGTGGTGATCTCGCGCATCAGCGTCGTGGCCTCCTCGCTCGCCCGGTGCGGCGCGGCCGGGCCCGCAAGGACGGCGAGGTGCCTGTCGAGGCGCGCGCTCGTCGCGCCGGAGCCGCACGTGACCGCAGGCACGCGCGCTCTGCTGCGCACACTTATCTGATCCATGACACTCCCCACCCGTACGAGGGCACCCGGCCCGGGCAGTTCAACCCTACCTCCCGGCCCGGACGCTGAGGTATTGCGGCCACCTGATTCACCTTCCCCGTAAGGAGGTTGACCAATACTGTGCGCCCCGCGCACCGGGACGGCCACCGGTTTCGGACCTGTGAGCCACCGGCGCGTCACCGTCCGGAAAAAGCGGTGCGCACGCCTGCCCGATCCCGGATCATGGGCGCCATGTGTGCCGACCACCGCCCCGCGGACGCAGAGGGCGCGCCCCTGCCCGCCGCGCGGGTCCTGCCGCTCCGGCTGAACGTGGACGACAACGACTCCCCCCGCCGACGTCATCGACGCGCTGTTCCTGGGCCGGTTCACCACCGGGGAGCAGCCGTTCTCCCGTGCCCGTTCCCTCGACCGGGTACGGAAGGGCAGCAGCCTGCTGCCCCGTGGTGCCACCGTGGTGCGCGAGGCCCGGGACGACGGGCGCAGCAGCACCCTCGCCGAGGGCGACGGCTGGACGGTACTGGTGTCCCGCTGGACCCGGGGCGCGGACGTCACGGTCACGGCCGTCACGGCGGAGCTGGCCCAGGAACGGCTGCGGGAGGCCCTGGACGGTGCCGAGGAGGAGCCGGAACCGCAACCGGACTCGGTGTCGGTGGGGTTCTGGTACCACTCGCCGCGGCGCGGGCCGTACCGCACAGCACGGCGGATCACCGCCGGAACATGGGAGGAGCTGCGGGGGAACTACACGGCCCCCGTCGCCGAAGCGCTGGACGGGCTGATGAAGGTGACGCCCGACGACGTCTCCGGGAGGCTCCTCCTGCTCCACGGCCCGCCCGGCACGGGGAAGACGACAGCGCTGCGCACCCTGGCCCGTTCCTGGCGCGACTGGTGCCAGGTGGACTGCGTGCTGGACCCGGAGCGGCTGTTCAACGACATCGGCTACCTGATGGACATCGCCATCGGCACCGACGACTCCGAAACCGGCGGAGGCACGTGGCGGTTGCTGCTGCTGGAGGACTGCGACGAGCTGATCCGGGGAGAGGCCAAACACGCGGCCGGGCAGGCGCTGTCCCGACTGCTCAACCTGACGGACGGCTTGCTGGGCCAGGGACGGAACGTCCTGGTGGGCGTCACCACCAACGAGGACCTGGAGCAGCTGCATCCGGCGGTGGTACGGCCGGGACGCTGCCTCGCCCGTATCGAGGTGGGGCCGCTGGACCGCCGGGAGGCCGTGGCATGGCTGGGCAGCGACGAAGGAGTGGGGTACGACGGCGCCACGCTCGCCGAGCTGTTCGCCCTCCGCCGCGGCACCGCTCCCGCGACGGTCGCCCGCCCGGACGGCGGAAGCGGAGGAATGTACCTGTGAGCACGACGGAGGAGCGCGGCCCCGGCCGCAGCAGCACGACGGGAGAGGACGCCGATCCGCTCGGCCGTCTCCTCGACCGCGTCGCCCGCGGGGAGCGGGTGAAGTACCTGCACTTCTGGGGGCACCGGCCCCTCCGGGACGGGAGAGTCGGCGCGGGCTGCCTCAGCCAGTGGTGGCCCTCGCCGTTCACGGTGGACGGTGTGGAGTACGCGAGCGCCGAGCACTGGATGATGTCCCGGAAGGCACGCCTCTTCGGCGACCGTGACGCCGAACGGCGGGCGGTCGCCGCCTGCCATCCCCGGGAGGCCAAGTCGGCGGGCCGCACCGTCCGCGGCTTCGACGAGGAGGTGTGGCGGCGGCACCGGTTCGCAATCGTGGTGGAGGGCAGCGTCCACAAGTTCGGGCAACACGCCGATCTGCGGGCGTACCTGCTGACGACCGGGGAGCGGGTGCTGGTGGAGGCGAGTCCCCGGGATCGGGTCTGGGGCATCGGTCTCTCCGCCTCGCACGGTGATGCGGCCGAACCGGCCCGGTGGCCCGGGCTGAACCTGCTCGGCTTCGCCCTGATGGCGGCACGGGCCCGGCTGGCCCGCGCCGCTCAGACGGAGGGGTAGACGGCCCGCAGCGCGTCGTCCACGGCTGCGCGGGCCGCGGTGGGGTCGGCGCCCAGCCGGAGCGCCCGGCTCGCGAACGCCTGGGCGGCCTGCGCCAGTTCACGCTCGGCCGCTTCTCCTGCCGCGGCGACGAAGGTGCCCTTGCGGCCACGGGTCTCGATCACACCGTCCGTCTCCAGCGCCCGGTATGCCTTGGCGACGGTGTTGGCGGCCAGCCCCAGTTCCTGCGCGAGTCCGCGCACGGTCGGCAGCCGGTGGCCGACGGGCAGTTCCCCGGACCGCGCCTGTTCGGCGATCTGTGCGCGGAGCTGCTCGTAGGGGGCTTCGGGCGCGGCGGCGTCGACGGCGATGTGCAGGGTCACGGGTGCTCCGACTGGTCGAGGGGCGATTGTGCCCTCACGATTGTCCCCCGGTCGTCGCACGGGGCAGGCCCCGGAGGGGGTTCCGGGCGCGTTCGCCCCCGGCACTGCCTCTTCCGCCCGTCCGGCCGCCCCGCCGGGGCTACACTCCCGACATGACGCTCGCAGTACGGGAGTTCCGTCCGGACGACGCCGAGGATGTGGCTGCGGTCCGGCGTGCGGTCGTGCCGCACCTGGTGTGCACCGGCGAGACCGTGGCGTGGCAGATGTCGCACGCCCCCGCGGCGATGCGGCTGCGCCGGCTGGTCGCCGAGCAGGACGGCCGAGTGGTCGGCTGTGCGGACACCGGTGTGGACATCGAGAGCGCCGAGGGCGGCCACGGCTTCCTGCACACGGCCGTGCTGCCGGGCTTCCTCGGGCACGGTGCCGGGAGCGGCCTCGTGGCGGCCGCGGAGCGGCATCTGTCGCACAACGGTGTTGCCGTGGTGCACTCCTGGGTCGCCGACGACGACCGCTCCCGCGGCTTCGCCGAGCGGCACGGCTACGTGCGCGGCAGGCTGGGCCGCTTCCTCGGCCTGGACCTCGCTGCGGCCGACCTCCCCCGTCTGCCGGATCCGCTTCCCGACGGGATCGCTCTGCGCCGGGTCGCGGACTTCGGCGACGACCTGCGGCCGCTCCACGAGGCGGATGTGGAGTGCGTGGCCGACGAGCCGGGGGACGTCGCGACCGGGCCCGTACCGTTCGAGGACTGGTTGCCGCTCAACTGGGCGCGGCCGGACTTCGACGCGGACCTGTCGTCGGTGGTGCTGGTCGACGGTGCGGTGGCCGCGTACAGCGTGGCGCAGGTGGACGGACGCGACCGCTACTGGTCGGGCATGACGGGGACCCGCCGGGCGCACCGTGGCCGGGGCCTGGCGCGACTGGCCAAGACGGCGTCGCTGCGCCGCGCCCGAGCGGCGGGCTACACCCGCGCCTTCACGGGCAACGATGCGGAGAACCGGCCGATGCTGGCCGTCAACGAACGGCTCGGCTACCGGCCGGCCGGGGCGGAGTGGCGCTGCGCGAAGCGGCTGGGTTGACGGGTGACGGCGCCCGCCGGGCGTCAGAACCCTCCGAACCCGCCGCCGAAATCACCGCCGCCGAAGCCCCCGCCGAAGTCTCCGCCACCGAACCCGCCGCCGAAGTCTCCGGGGTCGAAGTCGGCGCCCGACACGTCGCCGCCGTCGAGGCCGCCGTAGCCCCAGGCGTGCGGCCCGGTCATCGCGGACCCCAGCATGGTGCCCATGAGCAGGCCCGGGAGCACGCCCCCGCCGAAGTAGCCGTACACCCACGGCCCGTACGCCGGTCCCGCCTCCCAGTACGGGCGGCGCCCCTGTGCGGTGTCCACCTCACGGCTCTCCGGCTCCTCGCCCTCGGCGAGACGGGCGGCGTCCGCGGCGCACACCGGCACGCTGCGCTCGGCCCCGGAGGGCGGGGCCCACTGCACGTCCTGCGCCGAGGGGCCGTGGCGCGGGTCGAAGAAGCAGGGCGGCCGGCGTTCCGGGAGGGGTTCGCCCGTCCGCCGTGCGTCGAGGGTCGCCAGCGCGAACCGCCCGTCCTCCAGCACCCCGGTGACGCGGCGGACGTCTCCCGGGCCGGTTGCGCCCGCCATGGCATCCTTCGCGTCCTCGTACGCGTCGAGGGCGCGGGCGTAGTCGGTGCGCATGGCGTCGTCGGCGCCGGACTCCGACGGGGAGAAGTCGAGGCGGTCGAGTGCCTCGCCGAAGGCGGTGATGTCCTCGTCGACGACCGGGCGGAGGGTCTCGAGCTGTTCGCGTTCCTCGCGGTCACGACGCTTCCGCCCCGCACTGCCCAGCAACGAGACACCGCCGAGGACGACGGCGAAGAGGCCGACGAGTACGGCCACCCCGGCGAGGAAGGACCCGGCGGAGGTGTCGCCCGCCGCGCCGCCGTTCCAGGACGCGGGGGCCGTGCCGTCGGCCTGCCCGACCGCCTGGTCGACGAAGTCGGTGGTCATGGCGGCGACATCTCCGGGATGCGCCCGCTCGACCGTGCCGCGCAGGTTGTCCACGGCCCGGTTCGACATCACCTGGGGGTCCGCGCCGGCGCCGAGCCGGTCGCCGAGTGCGACGACGTACACACCCGTGACTCCGACGCGGGCACGCAGGTCCTGCAGGAGGGTGCTCCGGTCGAACTCACCGGCTTTCGGAAGGACGGCGACGAAGACCGGCTTGTCGGCGTCGCGGATCGTCTTCCCCAGCGCGTCGGCGCGTGGGTCGGGAAGGGCGTCCGAGGCCCGCGGGTCGACGTACACCGGCCCGTCCCTCAGTGCGGCGGCGGCGCTGTCGAGCCCGCTCGCGGCCTTCGCCGAGGTGGCCCCTCCCGCCACCAGCAGCAGGGCTGCGGCGAGCACCGCGAGCACCGGAACGAGCAGGACGTGTCCTGCCCGCGGCTTCGCTGCGGTGTTCATACTTCCGACGCTAACCCCGATTCTCCCGATTCGGGCATGTCGGCCCGGAGCGGATCAGTAGAGTCACGGCATGTCCGAGACTGCGGCACGCGCCGGCTGGGTGGAGATCACGTGCGAAGGGGAACTCAGGGAGGTCGTCGGCGGGCCGAACCGGCATGCGGCGCACAAGACCCGCACCGCCCTGCACGCGCTGGACCGCGCATGGCTGGCCCACTCTCCGCTCTGCTTCATCGCCACCTCGGACGGGGACGGCTCCTGCGACGTCTCTCCCAAGGGCGACCCGCCGGGTTTCGTGAAGGTGCTGGACGACACCACGCTGGCCATCCCCGACCGGCCCGGGAACAAGCGGGTGGACGGCTTCACGAACATCCTGCGCAACCCTCGGGTCGGCTTGGCGTTCCTGCTGCCGGGCCGCGGCGACACGCTGCGGGTGAACGGCCGGGCCAGGATCGTGCGGCAGGCACCCTTCCTGGACGGGATGACGGTCCGCGGGCACCGGCCGGCGCTGGCGCTGGTGGTGGAGGTCGAAGAGGTGTTCCACCACTGCGCCAAGGCCTTTCTGCGCTCCGGCACCTGGGATCCGGACACCTGGGCGCCGCAGGCCCTGCCGAGCAGGGCGAGAATCGCCAAGGCGCTGGACCGCCCCGACGACACGCTGGAGTTCCTGGAGGAGTACTACGGACCCGGGTACGCGGAACGACTGTACGGCTGAGAGCAGCAGGCGGGCCTGCAGCGGCGCACCGGGACCGCGCCGGACGGCCTGCTCACGCCGCGTCGAGGCCGCCTGCCGGATGGACGGCTCCCGGGCCGAAGCGCCGGCGCGCGCGGTCGGCGGCCGCCTCGGCCTGCCGGGCCTTCTCCTCCTGGGGGTCGAGGGAGAGCTGGTGGGCGGCGAGCTCGGCGGCGGTGAGCTCCTCCGCGCGGAGCGCGACGGACCGGACCCGGGCGCGCTGCAGCCCGAGGGCGTCGTGCAGGGCGTGGGCCGCGGCGGCCAGTGCCGGAGTGTGGGCCGTCGGTTCCGGAAGTCGCCGGGACCGGGTGAGGGTGGAGCGGTCCGCGCATCGCACGGTGAGGGTGACCACGGCGGCGACCTGCCCTTCGGCGCGCATCCGGAAGCCGATCCGGTCGGCGAGCCCCAGCAGGGCACGCCGGCGCACGTCCGCGTCCAGCTCGTCCCGTCCGAAGGAGTGGTCACGGCTCATCGACCGGGACGGTGTGTCGGCCACGACCGGAGCGGGGTCGATCCCCCGGGCCTGTTCCTGAAGCCGTCGTGCGGCAGCCGCACCGAGGATGCGCTGCAGCGTCGCGGGGCGGGCGGCAGCGACGCGGTCCACGGTGTCCAGTCCGTACGCGCAGAGCGTGCGTGCGGTCGCGGGACCGACGCCGTGGAGGGCGCCGACCGGCCTGTGCTCCAGGAACGCGGCGGTGTCGCGGGGGCCGCCCGGGATGCACCGCACCCCGCCCTCCGGGCCGTCCTGGGCGGCCATCCGCGCCAGCAGCGGGTTGACCGCGACACCTACGGTGCAGTCGCTGCCGTACCGGGCGAGCGCCCGGGTCCGCAGCAGTGTGGCCAGTGCGGCGGCGTTCTGCCGGAAGTAGCGGAGTGCGCCGCGGACGTCGGCGAGTGCGGCGTCGGGCGGCACTGCCTGGACCACGGGGGTGATGTCGCCGAGCAGGTCCAGCAGCTCGGCATACCTCCCCCGGACCTCGCTGAAGTGCACGTAGAGCACATGAGGTTGCTCTGCGCGCTCCTCCTCGTGCAGCTCGCCGGCCCGGTCGGCCGCGCGGCCCGCGGGCCGGTGGGCATCGGCCCGGTGCTGCTGTGCCGGTCGGTCGTCCCGGGTCATCCCGCGCTCCCGGGGCTGGAGTGCCACAGTTTCCGGGGCGGCGTCCCCGCCGCGTCGCCGGCGGGACGGAGGTCGGCCCAGGGGTGCATCCGGTATCCGGTCGGCATCTCGATGCGGCGGTCCCCGTCGGTGCCGCCGCCGCGCCCCGGCTCGTCGCCGGCTGCGGGTACGTCGGTGCCGCCGGCCGGTGCGCCCCTGCCGGCGGCGAGCCGGGCGGCAACCGCTTCCAGCCCGCCCTCGTCGCGCAGTTCGGCCAGCTCGGCCAGGTTCCACGCCGCGGCACCCACCACGCTGAGGCTGCGCGGTCCGCGACGCTGCACCACGCCGCGCACCAGCAGCAGCCAGGAGTGGAAGACGGTGTGTGCGCAGGCGGCGTGGCTGTCGTCGAAGAAGGCGCAGTCCACGAGGCCGGTGCCGTCGTCGAGGGTCGTGAAGATGACCCGTTTCCCACTGCGCACCGGCGGGGTCTGGGTGGCGGCCTTCGCTCCGGCGACCAGCACCGTCTCGCCGTGGCGCGTCTCCCGCAACGAACGGGCGGGGCGGACGCCCAGTTCGCGCAGGAAGACGGCGTGGTCGGTCATCAGGTGCCGGGAGGTGTCCATGCCGAGCACGCCGAGTTCTGCGTCCATCCGCTCGCTGCGGTCCAGGTCCGGCAGCCCCGCCGCTTCCGGTTCCGCTGCTTCGCCGAGGGCCAGTTGCCCCTCCCGTGCGCCCGGGCCGCGCTGGTGGCGGTGGAGCTCGGCGAGTTGCAGCAGCATGTCCCGGCGGTTGGGTCCCAGCGCGTCCAGGGCGCCGACACGGGCGAGGTTCTCGGCCACCGGGCGGGACGGACGGGCACGTCGCCACAGGTCGGCCAGGGAGTCGTAGGGCTGCTCCCGGGCGATCCGCTCCGCGTCCGCCGCGGCGATGCCCTGCACCTCGGAGAGGGCGAGCCGCAGCCCCCACCGGGCGGCGCCGGGCACCGGTTCGACGCGGTAGTGCGTTCCCGAGCGGTTGACGTCCAGCGGCAGCACGGGCACGCCCCGCCGTCGCGCGTCCGCCAGCAGCAGCCGCTTGGGGTACATCCCGGGGTCGTGTTCGAGCAGCCCGGCGTAGAACGCCGCCGGGTGGTGCGTCTTCAGCCAGGCGGACTGGTAGGTCGGGACCGCGAAGGCGACGGCGTGCGCCTTGCAGAAGCCGTAGGAGCCGAACGCCTCGATGATCCCCCAGGTCCGGGCGATCGTCTCCGCTCCGTATCCGGCCCGTCCGGCCTCCTCCTCGAACCAGGTGCGCACCCGCTCCCGCCGTTCGGGGTCGGACAGGGCGCGCCGCGCCTCGTCGGCCATGGCGCGGTCGCAGCCCGTCAGCCGGGAGAGGACGCGGATGAGCTGCTCGTGGAAGACCACCACGCCGTAGGTCTCGCGGAGCGCCGGGGCCAGGTCGTCATGCGGGTAGCGGACCGGGCGCCGTCCGTGCCGTGCCTCGATGAAGGGGCGCACCATGTCGGCGGCCACCGGTCCGGGACGGAACAGCGAGATGTCGACCACCAGATCGTGGAAGGTCTCCGGCTGCATCCGTCCGATCAGGTCGCGCTGGCCGGGCGACTCGATCTGGAAGCAGCCGAGGGTCTCGGCGGAGCGGACCAGTTCGTAGGTCGCCGGGTCGTCCCGGGGCACGTCGTCCAGCGCGATCCGCTCCCCCGACACCCGTTCGGTCTCCTTCACCGCGTACGCCATCGCCGACTGCATCCGCACGCCGAGGACGTCCAGTTTGAGCAGGCCCAGTTCCTCCACGTCGTCCTTGTCGAACTGCGACATCGGCAGGCTCTCGCCGCTGGTGGGCACCACCGGGGTGCGGGCGCGCAGCGAGCGGTCGGAGAGCAGGACGCCGCAGGGGTGCATGGCCACCCCGCGGGGCAGGCCGTCCAGTGCCTCGACCAGGGACCAGAAGCGGTCGTCGTATCCGTGCGCGGCCACCTCCCGCAGTTCGGGAAGCTCGGCGACGGCGGCACGCGCGTCCTTCGCCCTGATGTGGGGGAAGGACTTGGCCAGCCGGTCCACTTCGGCCGGGTCCATGCCCAGCGCGGCGCCGACGTCCCGCACGGCGTGGCGGACGCGGTAGGTCTCCGGCATGGCGACGGTGGCGACCCGCTCCTCTCCGAACCGGTCGAGGATCGCGCGGTAGACCTCGATGCGGCGGGCGGACTCGACGTCGATGTCGATGTCCGGGAGGGCCGTCCTGCGCGGCGAGAGGAAACGTTCCATCAGCAGACCGTGCTCGACCGGGTCGGCCTGGGCGATGCCCAGCAGGTGGGCCACGAAGGACCCGGCGCCCGATCCTCGGGCGGCGACGCGTATGCCCAGGCCCTTCACGTCACCGACGACCCGGGCCACGGTGAGGAAGTACGAGGAGAAGCCCAGCCCCTCGATGATCCGCAGCTCCTCCTCCAGCCGGCGCCAGCGCGCGGGGTCGCGGTCGTAGCGCCGGTGGACCATGCCCGCGGCGCACCGCGAGCGCAGCACCCGCTCGGCCGAGCGGTGCCGGGCACCCACCAGCTGGGGCTCGGGGAAGTGCACCCGGCCGATGCCCAGATCGCCCTCGGGGTCGAGCAGGCACTCCGCAGCGGTCTCCTCGGTCACCCGGAGCAGTCGGCGGGCGACCTCGTGGGACTCTCCGGCGGCCCGTGCCACGTCCGCCGCGGCACGCGCCATCTCCTGCGGCCCCTTGAGCCACCGCTCCCCGCCGTCCAGACCCTTCCGCTCGTCGATCGGCACTAGGCGGCGTGCGGCGTCCAGCACGTCCGCGACCGGCCCCTGGCCGGGGTCGGCGTACCGCACGGCGTTGGTGAGCACCGGCCGTACGCCCTGCTGCACGGCAAGGCCGAGTGCACGGGCGGCGGCGTGGAGCGGCCCGGAGGCCGTGACGGCGATCCGGAGCCCGTCGCCCGCCACCGCACGCCACCTGTCGAGGAGCCGTGCGGCACGGTCCGGCCGGCCGGCGGCCAGCGCCCGCCCGACGTCGGAGTCGGCACCCAGCAGCACGACCGGTCCTCCTCCGGCGGCACAGGCCTCTTCCAGGGCGTTCCACGTCAGCCGGGGACGGTCACTCCCTGCGGTGTGGGCGGCGGTCACGGCCCCGCAGAGCCGGGCCCATCCGGGGGCTCCGCCGCGCGCCAGAAGGACGGCACGCTGCGCGGACTCGTCCACGAAGGCTCCGCCGCGGGCGGGTGTGCGGCGACGGCGCGCCGCGGCCACCGTCTCCGCCCGGTCCGTCTGCTCCGCCACGGCGAGTTCCGCCCCACAGACGGGGCGCACCCCTTCACGGGCGGCCGCCCCGGCGAACCGGACGGCCCCGGCGAGGGTGTCCCGATCGGTCAGCGCCACGGCCTCCATGCCCCGTTCGGCCGCACGGTGCACCAGTGCCTCGGGGGACGAGGCGCCGTACCGCGCCGAGAAGCCGCTCGCCACGTGCAGATGCACGAACCCCGCCATCCGCACGCACCTCCCGCTGCCGCACGCACCCCCCCCCGTCCCATCCGTCTCCTCTCCACCATAACGCCCTGCTCGAAAATTCGTTCGAGCACCTTCCGAGGGTCTGGCTCCCGCCGCCGGCGCGGGACGGCACCTGGGAGAATCGGGCCGACGCCCGGCACGCCGGGAGGGACCGCAGGGGAGGGCGAGACCGTGGACGACGACTCCTGGACGACGGCCGCGCGACTGGCCGACTGGCTGGACGAGGCGAGCGGAAGACCCCGGGAGGTGCAGCTGCTGCTGCAGGTGCTGAAGATCACCGAAGAGGCCGGGGAGGCCGCCGAGGCGCTCCAGGGTGTCCTGGGGGCGAACCCGCGCAAGGGGCGCAGTCACACCGAGGAGGACGTCGCGGGCGAGTTGTGCGACGTGATCGTCAGCGCGATGGTCGCGCTCACGACCGTGGCCCCGGACGCGGCAGCGGTGTTCCGGCGGCACCTGGCGCGGGTGTCCGTCCGTTCGCTGGAGCAGCGGGAGGCGTCCGCGGCGCACGAAGTGTGACCGATGTCAAAGGATTGGCCCCTGTGAGCAGCACGCGGCAGGGTAGGAGCAGTCACCGAGGACGAAGCGACGTGCACGGACGACTGCACCCCGGCACGCGCGCGCCACAGCCTGCAGAAGGAGAGTCATGAGGATCGGGATCGTCGGAGCCACTGGCCAGGTCGGCAGCGTGATGCGCGAGATCCTGGCGGAGCGGAACTTCCCGGTCGAGACGCTGCGGCTGTTCGCCTCGGCGCGTTCCGCGGGGCGGACGCTGCCCTGGAAGGACGGCGAGGTCGCCGTCGAGGACGCGGCCACCGCCGACTACGCGGGGCTGGACGTTGTGCTGTTCTCCGCCGGCGGCGCCACCTCGAAGGCCCTCGCCGAGAAGGTCGCCTCGCAGGGGCCCGTCGTGATCGACAACTCCTCGGCGTGGCGACTCGACCCCGAGGTGCCGCTGATCGTCTCGGAGGTCAACCCCGAGGCGGCGCGGAACCGCCCCAAGGGCATCATCGCCAACCCGAACTGCACCACCATGGCGGCCATGCCGGTGCTCCGCCCGCTGCACGACGAGGCCGGCCTGACCGCGCTCGTGGTGTCCACGTACCAGGCCGTCTCCGGCAGTGGCCTCGCCGGCGTCGCCGAGCTGGACGAGCAGGCCCGCAAGGCCGTCGAGACCGACGCCACCCGCCTCACCTTCGACGGCGACGCGGTCGACTTCCCGGCTCCGGACAAGTTCGAGCGCCCCATCGCGTTCAACGTGCTGCCGATGGCGGGCTCGATCGTCGACGACGGCCTCGACGAGACGGACGAGGAGCAGAAGCTCCGCAACGAGAGCCGCAAGATCCTGGACGTCCCCGGCCTCAAGGTCTCGGGCACCTGCGTGCGCGTCCCGGTGTTCACCGGACACTCCCTCCAGGTCAACGCCCGTTTCGAGCGCACTCTGACGCCGGAGCGCGCCCGCGAGCTGCTGGCCGGTGCACCGGGTGTGGAGCTGTCGGACATCCCGACGCCGCTGCAGGCGGCCGGCAAGGACGCCAGCTACGTGGGCCGCATCCGCAGCGACGAGACCGCCGAGAACGGCCTGTCGCTGTTCCTGTCCAACGACAACCTCCGCAAGGGCGCCGCGCTGAACGCCGTGCAGATCGCGGAGCTGGTGGCGGCCGAGTCCCGCTGATTCTCCCGTCGGGCCCGGCACGGCCCGGACGAGGCCGGTGCTGCCCCGCTCCGAGGATCGGGGCAGCACCGGCCTCTCGCGTCAGGGACGGTGGCGCCGCAGGTGCTTCTCGCGCTTCCCCGACTCTGCGACCGCTTCCTCGACCTCCGGCTCCGGGGCCGGCTCCACGGCCGGGACCTCGCCGGAACGCTCGGACTCGAGTGCCTCCGGCCCCTTGTCGAGGCCTGCCACGGCCTCGGCGAGGGCCTCCGGGTCGGCGTCCGCCCCGGCCGCTCCGCTCCCGTCGTCCTCGGGGTACGCGCCGGTGCGCTGGGACCGGTCCAGGAACCGGAGGAGCTCCACGGGGAAGGGCAGCACGAGGGTGGAGTTCTTCTCGGTGGCGACGGCGGACACCGTCTGCAGCAGCCTCAGCTGGAGCGCCGCGGGAGTGTCGGCCATGGCCTTGGCCGCCTGCGCCAGCTTCCGGGAGGCCTCCAGCTCCGCGTCGGCGTTGATGACGCGTGCCCGCCGGTCGCGCTGCGCCTCGGCCTGGCGGGCCATCGACCGCTTCATCGTCTCCGGCAGGGAGACGTCCTTGATCTCCACCCGGTCCACGTTGACGCCCCATTCGACCGCCGGGCTGTCGATCATGATCGCGAGGCCCTGGTTGAGCTTCTCCCGGTTGGAGAGCAGGTCGTCCAGTTCGCTCTTGCCGATGATCGAGCGGAGCGAGGTCTGCGCCATCTGCGAGACCGCGAAACGGTAGTCCTCGACGCGGACGACCGCGTCCGCGGGGTCCACGACGCGGAAGTAGACGACGGCGTCCACCCGGACGGTCACGTTGTCCCGGGTGATGCCCTCCTGGGCGGGGACAGGGAGCGTGACGATCTGCATGTTGACCTTCTGCAGCCGGTCGACGGCAGGAAGGATCATGGTGAAGCCCGGCTCCCGGAGGGTGGGCTGCAGGCGGCCGAGGCGGAACACCAGGCCCCGCTCGTACTGCCTGACCACACGCGCGGCGGCCGCCGCGTACAACGCTATCGCCAGGACCACCGCGACAATCAGCGTGACGACCATGACTGCCCCCTATGTCCGGATATCCCCCACGGTATACCCGCCGGTATGACTGGTCGAACCTCGCACCCGCCGCCGGCGAGCGGACCCCCGGGCCATGCGCCAGGCACGGGCGCCCCGTGTCAGCAATCGCAGCCGCAGTCGCAGTCGCAGTCGCAGTCGCAGTCGCCGCAGTCGAAGCAGTCGCCGCACGTGCGGCGCCTGCCCTGACGCTTCCTGCGCCATCGCCGCGCCCGGCGCTCCTCCGCGCAGCAGATCCGGCAGGTGCAGCACGCTCCGACGAAGCCGCCGCACCCCGCGAGGAGTCCGCGGGATCCCACTGCGCCACCGTGAGGATCCCCGGCACTCCCGCCTCCGTCCGCGGCCGGCTCCCGGCCCGCGGTGTCCATCGCGCCGTGGCGGCAGGAGGTGCCGAACGCCCGGTCCACCGCGCGGGGCAGCTCGTGCACCAGCAGGGCGTGCGCAAGCCGCCTGTCGGCGAAGTCCACTTCCCGCAGGGCGAGGCGGACGCCGAGCACCGCGTCCGTGCAGAGCCGGCGCACCCGGGGAAGCGGAGTGCGGGTGGCCGTGACCGGGTTCCAGGCTCCGGCCGCCTCATCGGCCGTCAGATCCTCCACCGCGTCGAGGAGATGGGCGAGGCGGCCGAACATGCCCCCGACCTCGGCCAGGGCCGCGGCGTTGTGGGGCCGTCCGGCCAGAACCGCGGTGTGCGCGAACGCGGCAGCCGTGGCGGTCTCCGCCGGTTCGGTCACACCGAGCAGGTCCGAGCCGGGTCCGGCCGCACGCTCCCGCAGCGGCTGCCGGTCCACCGCGTCCACCAGCAGCGCGGTGTCGAACCCGAGCGAGGCGCCGGTGCGACCGCCCGCCCGTTCCCATGCCGATGCCACCCGTCGCGCGGCGGCCGCGACCGGCGCGTGCGCGGCGAGACCGTCGGCGTCGGCGACATGGTCGCGAACCTTCGCGGAGGCCAGTACGAGCGACACCGACGCAGCCAGTCGCGCCCCCTCTCCGGTTGCCACCGAGGCGGTCCGCATGCCGCGCAGCGGACACGGTCCCGCACTGCGGCGCTCGCGCCCCGGCGTGGGCGACTGCTCCTCGGTGAGCACGGAGACCAGCAGGCCGTCGTAGTGGGTGACGAGCCGGGCGAACTGCCCGTGGTCGGCCCGCAGGGCCAGGCACAGACCGCACAGATGAGCCGTCCACACGCGGGACAGATCTGCCCCGAGCCGATGCCGGCAGGGCCTGACGATACCGAACACCGATCCTCCCCCCGTTCCATGGTGACATCGCATCATTTCAGAGCAGGAGGGGAAGGCTTGAAGCCGCCTCTCCGTCACCCGTATGTCGTTGCGGCCACCCGTCCGGAGGGACGGGCAGAATCTTTCACACCGTCATCACCCGTATACGGCAAGATCCCTGATCGGGGGCGCGTTCTTCTGCACCAGAACCGTCACGAAACCCACCTGGAACGGCAATCTGCTTGGCACACCATCTGCCTGATGGAAGACCATATGAAGGGCAGGCCCCGCGGCGGGCCGGCCGGAGCACCACAGTGAACGCCGCGCGCAGAGGAGAGGAGGCGTCCATGGGATCGGTGCGCAAGGCGAGTGCCTGGCTGGGCCTCGTCGACGACAGCGAGATGCGTTACTACGACGACGACTACGCCGAAGGGGCCGAGCCGGGCGACGCCGCCCGGGAGCCCTGGGTCACGGACCCCCGGGTGCGGGTGACGGCCGAAACGGCACAGGACCAGGGCACCCGGATCGCGACGATCACCCCGGACGGCTTCCGGGACGCCCGGGGCATCGGAGAGCTGTTCCGCGACGGCGTTCCGGTGATCGTGAACCTCACCACCATGGAGTCGGCGGACGCCAAGCGTGTGGTGGACTTCGCCGCCGGGCTGACGTTCGGGCTGCGCGGCTCGATCGAGCGGGTGGCGACCAGGGTGTTCCTTCTCACACCGCCCGACTACAAGATCGTGAACGGCGAGGAGCGGCGCACGTCGGAGGGCGGGTTCTTCAACCAGAGCTGAGGGAGGGACGCGCACCGGCGCCCCTCCCCCGGCCGGCCGGCTCAGCGGAAGGCGTCGACGCCGGTCAGCGCCTTGCCGAGGACGAGCTGGTGCATCTCGACGGTCCCCTCGTAGGTCAGCACCGACTCCAGATTCGTGGCGTGACGCATCACCGGGTACTCCAGCGAGATGCCGTTCGCCCCCAGCACGGTGCGTGCGGTGCGGCAGATCTCGATGGCCTCGCGCACGTTGTTCAGCTTGCCGAAGCTGACCTGCTCGGGACGCAGCCTCCCCGCGTCCAGCCGGCGGCCGAGGTGGTGGGCGAGCAGGATCCCCTTGTGCAGTTCGACTGCCATGTCGGCCAGCTTGCCCTGGGTGAGCTGGAAGCCGGCGATCGGCCTGCCGAACTGCTCGCGGGTGCGGGAGTACTCCAGGGCGCTCTCGAAGCTGGCCCGCGCCGCGCCCATCGCTCCCCAGACGATGCCGTAGCGGGCATGGCTCAGGCAGCTGAGCGGCCCGCGCAGACCGACGGCGTCCGGGAGGACGGCGTCCGCGGGCAGGCGCACGTCGTCCATCACGAGTTCGCTGGTCACCGAGGCGCGCAGCGACCACTTGTGGCGGATCTCCGGCGCGCTGAAGCCCGGGGCGTCGGTGGGGACGACGAATCCTCGAATGCCTTCGGCGGTCTGTGCCCAGACGACGGCGACACCGGCCACCGAGCCGTTGGTGATCCACATCTTGCGCCCGTTGAGCACCCAGTCGGTTCCGTCCCGCTCGGCGCGGGTGCGCATTCCGGCCGGGTCGGAGCCGTGGTCCGGCTCGGTCAGTCCGAAGCAGCCGATGACCTCCCCGGCAGCCATGGACGGCAACCACTGCCGCTTCTGCTCCTCGCTGCCGAAGCGGTGCAGGGCGTACATCGCGAGCGACCCCTGGACGGACACCAGCGACCGGACACCGGAATCGGCTGCCTCGAGCTCCAGGCAGGCAAGGCCGTACTGGACGGCGGAGGCTCCGGCACAGCCGTACCCGGAGAGCGACATGCCGAGCGCGCCGAGCCCCCCGAGCTCCCGGGCGAGGTCCCGGATGCCGGGAAGCTCACCGCGCTCGTACCAGTCCGCGATGTGCGGCATCACGCGGTCCCTGGCCCAGGAGCGCATGGTGTCCCGGACCGCCAGGTCCTCCGGATCGAGCAGATCGTCGATGCCGAGCGGGTCGGCGGGGTCGAAAGGCGGCAGCGGTGCCATGCGTCTCCTCCGGAAGTGAGTGTCCGGGACCAGACGCTATGAGCGTCCCGCACCGCTGGACAAGAGGGGTCCGGTTTCCTTCGCCGCAGGCGGGCCGCCCGCCGGACGGTTCGCGGGCCCGCCCTCCGGCAGGCGACGCGCGCTCTCCGCCGCGCGGGGAAGGCGCAGCGCCGCGAGAGCACCGAGCAGCAGCAGGCCTGCGCTGACCAGCAGCGTGACGTGCAGGCCGTGGACGAAGGCCCGCCTGGCCCCGTCCAGCAGCAGTTCGCCGCCGGTGCCGCCGAGCTGCTCGGCCACGTCGTAGGCCTCGCCCAGTGAATGCGCGGCCTCGGTACGGGCATGCGCGGGTATTCCGGAAAGGTCGCGCACACCGGCGGCGTAGGTCGCGTTCATGACGGTGCCCAGCACCGCTATGCCGATGCCGGCGCCCAACTGGTAGGCGGTCTCCCCCACCGCTGCCGCCTCTCCCGCGATGTCGGCGGGCGCCTCGCTGAGCATGGACTCGTAGCAGCCGAAGAGCGTCATCTCCAGGCCGAAGCCCAGCAGCACGAACGCGCCCGCGAGCATCAGCGGACGATCGTGCTGACCCACGGCGATCAGCCAGACCACGGCCGCCGCGGTCAAACAGAAGCCGAGCGCGACCATGAACCGCGGTCCGAGCACACGCAGCATCCGGGCCCCGAGAAGGCCTGCGGCGATCGCGGCGGCCGACAGGGGCAGCAGACGCAGCCCGGTCTCCAGCGGCGAGAGGTCGAGGACGAGTTGCAGATACTGCGCGGCGATCAGCGCCAGCCCCACCAGTGCCAGCACGGTCAGCACGATGCAGCCCACCGCGGTGCCGAACGCGGGCCGGGCGAGTGCGCGGATGTCCAGGAGTGGGTGCGGGTGACGGCGCTGCCTGCGGGCGAAGAGGTACAGCAGCACGACGCCGGCCAGGAAGGAGAGCGGTGTGGACGGCGCGAGCAGCTCCCCGCTTCCCGCCTGCTTCACTCCGAGAATCGCACCGAACAGACCGGCCGCCGCGAGAACCGCTCCCAGCACGTCCCAGGGGCCGTTGCGCGTCCCCACGGACTCCGGCAGCAGCCGTCGGCCCAGCGGCAGACTCACCGCCATCAGCGGGATGTTGATCAGGAACACCGAACCCCACCAGAAGTACTCCAGGAGCACCCCCGCGACCAGCGGGCCGAGCGCGGCGCCCACCGCGGCGACCGCGCTCCAGATGCCTACGGCCAGGGCACGCTCCCGCCGTTCGGTGAACACCTGCCGCAGGATGGACAGCGTCGCGGGCATGATCATCGCGCCGCCGACGCCGAGGAGGGCACGGGCGCCGACGAGCAGCTCCGGGGACCGGGCGTACGCGGCCGCGCCGGAGGCCAGGGCGAAGACGGCGTAGCCCAGCAGCAGCACCCGCCGCCGCCCGACACGGTCGCCGAGGGCGCCGAACAGGATGAGCAGCGAGGCGCACACGAGAGGGTAGGCGTCGACGATCCAGAGCAGCTGCGTGGCGGACGGCCTCAGGTCCCGGGAGACGGCCGGGACGGCGACGTGGAGGACGGTCGCGTCGACGGACACCAGGAGGAGACTGGTGCAGAGCATGACCAGCACGGTCCACCTGCCGGCGGGCCGTCGCCCGGCCGGGTCCCCGGACGTGGAGCGCTGGGCGGGGACCGACGCGGACACGCCTGCTGCGGGTGTGCTCCCGGGCATGTGCGCACCTCCTCTCGCCCACCCCGCCGTGGCCACCGCGGGGGCGCCGGGCCGGCCCGGCTCTTCGCTCTCGGAACGACTCGACAGCGTACGCGAGTGCGAGCCCAGGCCCTGTGTCACCCCTCACATAGCAGGACGAACGACGCACGTCGGCGCGGTGCTGCTCCGGGGCGTCGTCCCGGGCGACCGATCGGCGCGTGTGGGTCCCCGGCACCGGGGCAGGAGGGCGGGAGAATTCCCCACCGAACTCCGGACAAAGCTTCATCCGACGCTGTGCGACGCAGCTTCTTCGCGAGTTCACCCGGAATATGCTCACGGCTCCTGGAAAAGGCAGTGAAATGCGAGGGACAAGCTCCGGAAGGAGACGCACTCCACATCACATCGGCATCACGGGGGCCTGGACGCGCATGTTGGACTCTGCCGTGCGTTGTAACGTCGATTGGGTGCGCACCCACAGATTCCTCGCCCGGCTCGAGCAGGAGGCCGAGCGACCCGACACTCCCCCGCCGCGGATGAGCAGGACCCGCAAGGTCCTGTTCGCCGCGACGGCGGCTGTGTACGCGGTGGTCGTGGGTGCCGTGCTGCTGACGACCGAACTGGTGCGGTGGGACTGGCAGCTGATGCTGTTCCGACCGTACAAGCAGTGGCCCGAGTACCACGCCTTCCTCGACTACTTCGTGGTGCTCGGGCAGCGGGGGCCGACAGCGGTCCTGGTGGCCGCCTGGCTCGGCTGGCGCTCCTGGCGCCAGCGGACGCTCCGCCCCCTGCTGGTGCTGGCCACGGCGCTGCTGGTGCTGAACGCCTCGGTGGGGGCGGTCAAGATCGGCCTGGGCAGACTGGGCCCCCACTACGCCACCCGGGCGGGCTCCGCGGAGCTGTTCGCCGGTGGTGACATATTTCCGTCCGGGCACACGGCCAACGCGGTCGTGACCTGGGGCATCCTCGCCTATCTCGCCACCACTCCGCAGGCTCGCAGGGTGCTGTCCGTGGTGGCCGCGGTGTTCGCTCTCGGGGTGGGCGCCACGACCGTCTATCTGGGCACCCACTGGATGAGTGACGTGCTGCTGGGCTGGGTGGCCGGGCTGATCATCCTGCTCGGTCTGCCGTGGTGCGAGCCGCTCATCGCACGGGTCGAGGCGAAGGTCTACGAGTACCGCGAACGGTTCGTGCCCGCCGGCACCCCGCGGCCGGTCGCGGTCGGCCCCGCACCCGCAGCGGGTACACCGGTCGCGGCGCGCGTCCACGGGACCGACGGCCATCCGGCGTCGCGCGGTGAGTCCGGCCGGTCCTCCGCACGCGGTCACCCCTCGACGCACGGCCGCTCCGCACGCGGAGACCGTTCGGGCACCGGCCGCACGCCGCACTCCGCACCGGTCGGCCCGACGGGGCGCCGGTGATCAGCCCTTCCAGCACTTCACGACGGAACCGTCGCGGACGGCGAGGTTGAGTCGGCCGGGGCGGAATTCCATGGTGATGATCGCGTCCGGAGGGAGCACGCGCACGGTCTGCCAGCCCTGTGCCCGGGCCTGCCTCTCGGCGTCGTGCGCGGCGAGCCCGACGTAGCGCTCGGGGTCGTCCTGCGGGGAGTCCGGATCTGCCGAATCGGGTGCCATGGCAGTCACGGTACGGGCTGGAGGCACGGCCGGAAAGTCCGCGTCCGATGCGCACGGAGTCACATTCCTGTCACAGGACGAATCACCCGTGCGGCGTTATCCCCTCACCCGAACACGCTATGGCGCAGCGGCACTTCCACTCCCGGAAAGAACGTACGCGACAGAACAGCGGCAAGTACTCGAAACAGTGCCTGCCGTCGCGCCCCGTCCCATATTTGACCCCCCGTTCAGATATTCGGTTGCTGTTTTCGGGCTCACCGGAATCCGCCGTGAAGGAACAGTTCTCGGGCAGCGCGCGGCTCTCAGGCGCGCGTCGGGGAGGGCGTCACGCGCAGCGCGAGATCGTTCGCCTCGCTCCAGTACGGCGTGACCGCTGCCGCCCCGCTCCGCTGCGCGGGATACCGCAGCACCCGGTGCTTGTCGGCGACGTCGTCGAGGATGCGGGCCAGACGCACGGGGGAACCGGCGGAGGTCCGCAGCCACAGCTCCCACTCACCGGGTCCGGACATCGCCGCGTAGGGAAGAAAGCAACGGAAATCGGTGCCGCGGCCCGCCACGGCAACCCCGACGACGTCCTCTCCCGGCGCCGCGGGGTCCCCCGGAACCGTCCGCCGTGCCTCCAGGACCGCGGTCTCCCCGAGGTCGGCCCCGTAGAGCCGTCCTCCGCAGGCCAGTCCGGCCGGATCCGGCCGGACGTAGCGGGCCTCGGCATGGGGCCACCGCAGCCAGGCACGCAGCGCGAGGCACGACTGCCGTGTGGCGTACGGGATGCGGACGCCGAGCCACGCGCGCTGACCGCTCGGGTCGCGCTCGAGCAGCGAGCGGAGATCGTGCTGCCCGGACCGGAGCCTCCGGGGCGCCTCCTCCCCCACTGCGAGATAGGCGTTCCAGGACCCCTCGGCCAGCATCATGGTACTGGGAAGCGAGGCCCGGAGCCGTCCGGCGCCGCAGGGGAACAGCGGCAGGCGCACCGCGGCATCCTCCCCTGCAGGACCACCTCGACGCAGCAGCAGCGCGGTGTCCCAGCGCTCGTCCTCGGTGGGCAGTACGACGTCGAAGGTGAGGCCGCCCGCCGAGTCGGCGGTGCAGGCCGCCCGGGGCCCGTGCCGATCGCACAGGGCGTGACGAAGAGAAGCGCGCATGGTCCTCGGTCTCCGGAGCCGTGCGGACAGCCGCTGCCGTCCGCCTGACACCTCCACAGACACACCGGGCGGACGGGAAGTTGCCGCACGAACCCGGTGTTGGCAAACCGTGCCCGAAGTGTTGAGAAACCGTGAACACGGGCAGGGAACTTCTCCCTGCCCGACCGGAGTGCGGGCAGCGGCCCTACGGCACGGCGGTGTCCTGTCCACGGCAGTCGGCACAAGTGCACTCGATCCAGCGATTCCCGGACCCCGGGCGTGACCGCACCACGGGGCCTCCGGTTGCCCCGGGCGGAGCGCCGAGAGGCGGAACCGCATCTCCGCGCCGCATCGCACCGCCGTCGTGCACCGCAAGCCATCCGCGAGAAGCCAGGAGTCCCCGTGCCCCCGATGCTGGACGTCAGCGACGCCGTACGCGCCGAGATCGGCGACGAAGAAGCCGGCAGACTGCTGGCCGGGGAGAACGCCCCGGGCAGCTACGACTGCACCTCGTGCCGCACCCCGGGCGACACCGAGCGCGAACACACGAGCACCGTGCTGTTCGTGGGTGAGGAGACCGCCGTCCTCGCCTTCGCGCACGCCGCGTGCGTGCCCTCCCAGGTCGTGAGGATCTCCGAGGAACAACTGCAGGGCGCCGTCGCCACCATCACGGGCGAACAGACCGCCCCGGCCGCACCGGGAGCGGACGTCTCGGCGGCCGCAGCCGACGCCGCGCCGCGACAGGCGGTGCTGGGCGTGACCTGCGGGCAGGTGCTGGTGGGTGACACGCTGCACCCCGCTGTCGTGGTGGAGCCCACCGGGCCCGTCGCCCGCCCCGGCACCGACGGGCCGGGGGACGCGTTCCTCCCCCTGCTGGTCGAGCAGGGTTTCAAACCCGTCTCGGACGTGGACACCCTGCCCGGCACCGTGGCGGGATGGTCGGTCCTCATGGCGGTCGGCAAGCTCCACGGCATTCTCCAGCCCCCGCCGGACGGCTCCACCCAGCCGACGTCGTGGTGGCAGGCGCACCAGCCGTTGGACGTCACGGAGGGGTGGCGCACCGCCGCGAACCGGAACCACACGGTACTGGTCTACGCCTCCCCCGCGGGCACCATCGGGCAGCAGCCCCGCGAGGACCTGCTGCGGGAGGCGCTGGAGAAGGCGGCCGCGCGAGGGACTCTGGTCGCCGCGGCGATGCCGCTCGCCGGAACCTGAGATTTCCCGAAGCGGGCCGTCCACGGTCCGCACCCCAGTCCGTGTACCTGCGATCAGGGCATGCGCCGCCCGGCCCCCCATCCGGCCGGGCGGCGATGTCGTTGGGACCACTCGTGCAGCCCTACGAATCCGACAGCGGCCGGACGCCCCACCGGGGCCACGGTCACGTACCCGCCATGCGCACGGCCCGGAGTGCGCAGGAGGCGCAGCCGGCATCCCGGTACCGCACCCACCCGGCCGGCCCCGGCCGCTCGGCCACTCCGATCTACGACGCCCTGTACGCCGAGTACCAGCGGCTGTTCCGGGCACTGCCCGGCGACAGGGCGGGAGAGGAGCAGCTGCGCTTCGAGGGCTTCGGTACGTGGCGGGACGTCGGCACGGGGGCCTGGGACACACCGCCCCGACGGCAGCTGCCCGCGCTGCCCGCCGCTCTGCCCCCGGCCCCGGGGGACGGCGGGCGCTACGGCCGTTGACATCCTCGGCGCCCTGAAGGACGGCGATCCCTGCCTACCGCGCCGTTGAAGGCTGCGGTGTCGAGTGGGTTCCTGCTTGACCGCCGCGCGGCGCCGGGACGAGCCCCGGTCCTACATCGTGAAGCAGTACATCGAGCAGCAGAACCGACCGCTCCGAACCGGGCCGAGGCGAACACTGCGGACCCCTGCACACAGCTGAGGCCGGAGCAGTTCACAGATTCGCTTCACCACCGGATCCCGGTGCACTGCGAATAGAACCGGTAGCGCCCGCCGTCGGCCGCGTCGAGGTGCCTCACTTCTTCCGGCCGCGCTTCTCGCGGACCCGCACCGACAGATGGATCGGGGTCCCCTCGAAGCCGAACTGCTCGCGGAGGCGCCGTTCGACGAACCGCCGGTATCCGGCCTCCAGGAAGCCGGAGGCGAAGAGGACGAAGCGCGGCGGACGTGTTCCGGCCTGCGTGCCGAACAGGATGCGCGGCTGCTTGCCGCCCCGCACCGGGTGCGGGTGGGAGGCCACGATCTCGCCGAGGAAGGCGTTCAGCCTGCCTGTCGGCACCCGGGTCTCCCACCCTTCCAGCGCCGTCTCGACGGCCGGGACGAGCTTCTCCATGTGGCGTCCGGTATGCGCGGACACGTTGACCCGTGGAGCCCATCGCACCTGCCCGAGATCGCGCTCGATCTCCCGCTCGAGGTAGAAGCGGCGCTCGTCGTCGAGGGTGTCCCACTTGTTGTAGGCGAGCACGAGCGCCCTGCCGGCCTCCACGGCCATCGTGATGATGCGGAGGTCCTGGACGCTGATGGATTCGCTGACGTCGAGGAGCACCACGGCCACCTCCGCCTTCTCCAGGGCGGCGGCCGTGCGGAGCGAGGCGTAGTAGTCGGCGCCCTCCTGCATGTGCACCCGGCGGCGGATGCCGGCGGTGTCGACGAACTTCCATGTCCTGCCGCCGAGTTCGATCAGCTCGTCCACAGGGTCACGCGTGGTGCCGGCGAGGTCGTCGACGACGACGCGGGACTCCCCCGCCACCTTGTTCAGCAGGGACGACTTGCCGACGTTCGGGCGGCCGATCAGGGCGATGCGACGCGGGCCGCCCAGCACGGCGCCGAAGGTCTGCTTCGGCGCCTCGGGCAGCACCTTCAGCACCTCGTCGAGCATGTCTCCGGTGCCGCGGCCGTGCAGGGCGGAGACGGGGTACGGCTCCCCGAGCCCGAGGGACCACAGGTAGGCCGCGTCGGCCTCGCCCGAGGGGCCGTCGACCTTGTTGGCACACAGCACCACAGGTTTGCCGGACCGGCGGAGCATCTTCACCACGGCCTCGTCGGTGTCCGTCGCGCCGACCACTGCGTCCACCACGAACACCACGGCGTCCGCGGCTTCGACGGCGAACTCGGCCTGCGCGGCGACGGACGCATCGATGCCCAGGACGTCCTGCTCCCAGCCGCCGGTGTCGACCAGCTTGAACCGCCGCCCCGACCACTCGGCCTCGTAGGTCACCCGGTCCCGGGTGACGCCCGGCCGGTCCTCGACCACCGCCTCGCGGCGCCCGATGATGCGGTTCACCAAGGTCGACTTGCCGACATTGGGGCGGCCGATCACCGCGAGCACCGGCAGCGGGCCGTGACCGGCCTCGTCCAGGGCACCCTCGACCTCGTCGAGGTCGAAGCCCTCCTCCGCTGCCAGTTCCATGAACTCCGTGTACTCGGCGTCACCGAGTTCGCCGTGCTCGTGACCGTGCCCGTCGTCGGAGTGGGTCTGGTCGTTCATGTCGTGGCCGTCCTCGTTCACTGTTCTCGTTCCCCGTTCCCGTCCTTGCGGCGTCCGGTCAGCTCCCGGGCCCCGTCCAGGTGCTGTGTGAGCCGCTCCTGGATGCGGGCGGTGGCCGCGTCCAGTGCTGTACGTGTGCGGCGGCCCGAGCCGTCGCCGGCGTCGAAGGGATCGCCGAAGACGACGTCCACCCTGCCACGCAGCGGCGGCACGGCCGGCACGATCCGGCTCCGTCGCTCCGCGGTGCCCAGTACCGCGACAGGCACGATCGGCGCACCGGAACGCAGTGCGAAGTACGCCAGACCGCCACGCAGCGAGGCGAAGTCGCCGATACCGCGGGTGCCCTCGGGGAAGATCCCCAGGACGCCGCCGTTCTCCAGGACTCCCAGGGCGCTCGTGGTTGCGGTGCGGTCCGTCGCGCCCCTGTCGATGCTCACCTGGCCGATGCCCCGCAGGAAGGGGCCGAGCGGGCCGACGAACGCCTCCTTCTTGATGAGGAAGTGCACCGGTCGCGGTGAGGTGCCCATCAGAAGCGGACCGTCGATGTTGTGGCTGTGGTTGACGGCCAGGACGACGGGGCCGGAGGCGGGAACACGCCAGGCTCCCAGCACCCTGGGCCGCCAGAGGGTGTGCATCAGTCCGGCGCCCATGCGCCGACCGGCCGCGGCGCCGCGCTGCCCCGGGCCCGTGGCGCTCACCCGGCTTGCTGCTTCTCTTCGACGAGCGTCACGACACACTCGATGACCTGCTCCAGTGTCAGGTCCGTGGTGTCGACCTCCACCGCGTCGTCGGCCTTCTTCAGCGGTGACGTCCTGCGGCCGGAGTCGGCCGCGTCCCGCTTCATCAGCGCCTGGCGGGTGGCGTCCAGGCCTGCGGCTTCCTTGCCGCTCAGTTCTCCGCTGCGGCGAGCCGCACGCACCTCGGGGGAGGCTGTCAGGAAAACCTTCAGGTCCGCGTCGGGCAGCACCGTCGTCCCGATGTCCCTGCCCTCCACGACGATCCCGCCGGCCGCTGCGGCGATCTCCCGCTGGAGCGCCGTGATGCGCTCGCGCACCTCGGGAACGGCGCTGACCGCGCTGACCGCGGCGGTGACCTCCTGGGTGCGGATCGGCCCGGTGGCGTCGTTCCCGTCCGCGGTGATCGTGGGCGCGGCCGGGTCGGTTCCCGACGTGATCCGGGGACGTGCGGAGGCCGCGGCCACCGCGGCGGCGTCGTGGACGTCTATACCGTGGCTGAGCATCCACCACGTCATGGCCCGGTACTGGGCGCCGGTGTCGAGGTAGCGGAGACCCAGCTTGGCGGCGACCGCCTTGGAGGTGCTCGACTTGCCGGTGCCGGAGGGGCCGTCGATGGCGACGATGACGGGAGCCGGGGCGGTTTGCACGGTGGGGTGGACCTTTCTCGGACACCGGGGTGGAACATGCTCTGCGGGCGGCCGGACGCGACCGGCGGCCCGGCACCAGGCTACCGGCTCCGCGGGGGCCGTCCTCCCGCCAGGGCCCGCCCGCTACTGCTGCCGCAGTGCCCAGCCGCGTTCGCGGAGAGCCGTGCTGAGCGGTGGCGCCGCCGCGGGGTCCACCATGAGCTGCACGTGCCCCGCCTGCTGCCCCGTCGCGTGCTCGATGCGGACGTCCTCGATGTTGACGCCGGCGGCACCGGCGTCGGCGAAGATGTGGGCGAGCTCGCCCGGGCGGTCGCTGATGAGCACCGCGACGGTCTCGTACGTCGCGGGGGCCTGACCGTGCTTGCCGGGTACCCGGGCGCGGCCCGCGTTGCCGCGCCGGAGCACGTCCTCGATGCCGTGCGCTCCGCTGTCCCGCTCCGGTCCGTCCGCGGCCTGCAGCGATCGCAGTGCCGTCACCGTTTCGGCGAGGTCGGCCGTGAGGTCGGCGAGGACGTCGGCGACGGGTCCGGGATTGGCGGAGAGGATGTCGATCCACATCTGCGGGTCGGAGGCGGCGATGCGCGTGACGTCGCGGATGCCTTGCCCGCACAGTCTCACCGCGGTCTCGTCGGCGTCCTCCAGCCGTGCCGCGACGAGGCTGGACAGCAGCTGCGGGGTGTGGGAGACCAGCGCGACGGCCCGGTCGTGGGCCTCGGCGTCCATGACCACCGGCACGGCGCGGCAGAGCGAGACCAGTTCCAGCGCCAGGTTCAGGACCTCGGTGTCGGTATCCTGCGTGGGGGTGAGGACCCAGGGGCGCCCCTCGAAGAGATCTGCGGTCGCCGCCAGGGGCCCCGACCGCTCCTTGCCGGACATCGGATGGGTGCCGAGGTAGGTCGTCAGGTCCGCACCGGCCGCCGTCAGCTGCTGCCGCGGGCCGCCCTTCACGCTGCCGACGTCAAGGTAGGCGCGCGCCGCCCCGGCCCGCTGCGCCCCCGTCACCGTGGACACGATGTGGGCCGGCGGGACCGCCACGACGGCGAGGTCGACCGGTTCCTCCGGCGCCTCCGTCGTTCCGGCGCCCAGGGAGGCGGCGGTGCGCGCCTGTTCCGGGTCGCGATCGCTCAGGTGCACCCGCACTCCGCGCGCCGCGAGGGCGAGCGCGGCCGAGGTGCCGATGAGACCGGAGCCGATGACGAGAGCGGTACGCATGCGAGGGCGGTGTCCTTGCGGGGAGTGACGGCATGACCTGCCGGCCGGCCGCGGCGGCCGTCCGACACCGCAAGAATACGGAGCCCACCGGCTGTCCCGCCCGCCCTGTCCGCCTCCGGCGTGCGGGAGAGGGTCAGAGGCCGACCTCGTCCATGAGCATGCCGACCTCGGTGTTGGTCAGGCGGCGCAGCCATCCCGACTTCTGGTCGCCGAGGGCGATCGGGCCGAAGCGGGTGCGCACCAGCTTCTCCACCGGGAAGCCGGACTCCGCCAGCATGCGGCGCACGATGTGCTTGCGGCCCTCGTGGAGTGCGACCTCGACCAGGTAGTTCTTGCCGGTGTTCTCCACGACCTTGAAGTGGTCCGCGCGGACGTAGCCGTCGTCGAGGCGGACGCCCTCCTTGAGGCGCTTGCCGAGGTCGCGCGGGAGCGGGCCCTGGATGGCGGCGAGGTAGGTCTTGCGCACGCCGTACCGGGGATGGGTGAGGCGGTGGGAGAGCTCACCGTGGTTGGTGAGGAGGATGAGGCCCTCCGTCTCGGTGTCGAGGCGGCCCACGTGGAAGAGACGCGTCTCACGGTTCTGGACGTAGTCGCCGAGGCACTGCCGGCCGTCCGGATCCTCCATCGCGGAGACCACGCCCGCAGGCTTGTTCAGGGCGAAGAACAGGTGGGACTGGGTGGCGATGGTCAGCCCGTCCACCTTGATCTCGTCCTTGTCGGCGTCCACCCGCAAGCCCTGCTCGATGACGATCTTGCCGTTGACCTCGACCCGGGCCTGGGCGATGAGGTCCTCGCAGGCCCGGCGGGAGCCCATGCCGGCGCGGGCGAGGACCTTCTGCAGCCGCTCGCCGTCCACCTCGCCGAAGGTCTTGGGCAGCCTGTTCGGGGGCCTGCTGTGGCGGGCGCGGTTGCGCTCCTCGATCTGCGCCTCGTACTCGCGGGGGCGGGAGGGTGCCGAGGCACGGCGGTTGCGCGACTTGGGAGCCCCGCTCCGGGTGACGTTCTTCGCGGAGTCGCCGCGGGGGGAGCCCTTGCCGCTCGCCCCACCGCCGGAGCCGCCCCTGCCGCTCGGCCCGCCGCCGGCGCCTCCCTTGCCGTAGCGGCGCTCCTCGGGACGCGGCTTGCCCGCGCGCTTCTGCTTGTCGTCCCTGTTGTTCCCCGCGCCTCGCTGGTTCCGATTGCCGCCGGGGTTCCTGCCGCTGCTTCGCATCAATGTTCCGTCGTCGTTGGGGTGTCGCCGGTGTCGTCCGGGTCGAACGACGGCATCCCTTCCGGAGTGTCTCCCTCCACGGCGTCCACCTCCGGGAGGAAGGGCGCCAGTTCCGGGAGCTCGTCCAGGCCGCGCAGGCCCATCCGCTCCAGGAAGTAGTGCGTCGTCCTGTACAGGATCGCACCTGTCTCGCCTTCCGTGCCCGCCTCCTCCAGCAGTCCGCGCTGGAGCAGGGTGCGCATGACCCCGTCGCAATTCACACCCCGCACGGCGGAGACCCGGGAACGACTGACCGGTTGCCGGTAGGCGACCACGGCGAGCGTCTCCAGGGCGGCCTGGGTGAGGCGCGACTGCTGGCCGTCGAGCACGAAGCGTTCGACGGCGTCAGCGTATTCGGGACGGGTGTAGAAGCGCCAGCCGCCCGCGACGAAACGCAGGTCGAAGCCGCGCCGCTGCCGTGCGTACTCGTCCGCCAGCTCGCGCAGGGCGTCATGCACCTCGCGCCGCGAGCGTTCCAGCACCTTGGCCAGGTGTTCCTCCGTCGCCGGCTCGTCCACGACCATCAGGACCGCCTCCAGCGCGGGTCCGATGTCGAGGTCCGCAACACGCAGGCCGCCGACGGGCGGCTCATCCTCCGGAGCGGGCTGCTCCGCGGCGTCGTGCGGGTGCTCGGTCATGGCTGCGACTCCTTCTTCGCCTGTCCTTCGGGCGGCGTCGGCGAGGAGTCCGGCACCTGAGGTGGTTCCTGGTCGAACTCGTCGGTCACCAGCGGTTCCGCTCCGTCGCCTCCGGTCCACCTCACGGTGAGTTCACCGAGCGCCTCGGGCTGGTCGAGTGCAACGGCACGCTCCCGGTACAGCTCCAGCAGAGCGAGGAACCGGGCCACCACGGTGAGGGTGTCGGGGGCGTCCTCGACCAGGACGCGGAAGGCTGCCTCGCCCACCTCCCGCAACCGGGTCACGACCACGTCCGCCTGCTCACGGACGCTGACCAGCGGCGCGTGGATGTGCTCGACGTACACCTGGGGTTCGGGTCGGGGCTGCATCGCCTTGACGGCCAGCTCGGCGAACCTCTCGGGGCCGATGCTCAGCACCACTTCCGGGAGGAGCTCCGCATGGTGGGCTTCGAGTCCTACGGTCCTCGGGTGGCGGTGCGCCTCGGCAGCGAGGCGGTCGGCGAAGATGTCGGCGACCCGCTTGTACGCCCGGTACTGGAGCAGGCGGGCGAAGAGCAGGTCGCGGGCTTCGAGGAGGGCGAGGTCGGCCTCGTCCTCGATGTCGGCGGCGGGCAGCAGGCGGGCGGCCTTGAGGTCCAGGAGCGTCGCGGCGACGACGAGGAACTCCGTCGTCTGGTCGAGGTCCCAGTCCGGTCCGCCCGCGTGGATGTGGGCCATGAACTCGTCGGTGACCCTGGACAGCGCGACCTCGGTGACGTCCAGCTTGTGCTTGGAGATCAGTTGCAGCAGCAGGTCGAAGGGGCCCTCGAAATTGTCCAGGCGGACCGTGAAGCGCCCGTCGCCCCGCGCGGCCCCGTCCTCTCCGCCGTCGTTCCCGCCGTCCTCGGCGAGGCGCCCGGTGGTGCCGCCGACTGCCGGCACGGCCGGCGCCCCGTCCGGTTCCTCCGGGGCCACCGGTTCGTCCGGGGCCACCGGGGCCGCGGCGTCGGACGAGGCCCCGCCGTGCACCGCGTCCGCGGGGTCGGCAGGGCCGGTTCCGGGAGGCACCGGCGCGGCAGGAGCGTCGGGGCTTGCTCGTACGCCCCCTCGCCCGGTTGTCGCCGGGCGTGCCGGAGCAGTGCCCGGGCCCCGGCCGAGAGGGCGCCGGGAGCCTCGGCCACGGGACTCGGGAGCGTCGGCTGAGGTCATCTGCGGGCAGCGTACTGGGCACGGCGGCACGAATCCGGCCCGGCTCACTCCGACGGGCTACCGCGTCCCGTCCGTGAACGGGTCAGCTGCCGCGCAGACGCCTGACGAGGATGCTCGCGTCCCCGCGGGACTCGAGATCGGCGAGGACGACGGCCACGGCCTCGCGGACGATCCGGCCGCGGTCGACGGCGAGACCGTGCTCGCCCCGCAGCACCAGGCGGGCGTGTTCCAGGTCCATCAGCTCCTCGGCGGAGACGTAGACCGTGATCTTCTCGTCGTGGCGTTCCCGGCCGCTGGGGCGCCGTGCCGCCCGGGTGCGGCGCGGGGTTCCGGCGGCGTTCTGCCGCCCCTGCCGCTGCGGATTCCGCCGGTCGTCGGGCGACGTGCCGGTCGGTGGTGATCCGGCGCTCCGGCGGGCAGCAGCGCCCGGACCGGGTGCCCGGTTACGTTCCGGTGCGGGCGCGGTGCCCTCGGACGACGTACCGGAGGGGTTCCGGCCGGGGGGCGATCCCTGTGCAGGACCGCGCCGGCCCCGCATGCCGTGCTCCGACGGCCCGGGAGTGCCGGAACGGCCGGGAGGAGCAGGGGCACCGGGCCTCGCCGCGGACCCGTGCGGGGGAGCCGCTTCGTCCCGGGCGGGTGCGTGTTCGTCGGTGCGCTCCTGGTCCGGTTCACCCGCCGGGCGGGGTACCCGGGGTTCCTCGGCTTCCTCTGCGGCTCCGGGGGCCGCGGAGGGCTGGACGGAGGAGCCCCCGGTGCTGCGGAACAGTTCGTCGGCTGCCGGAAGACTCACTCGGCGTGGCACCGGGCGAGCACCTCCCTGGCGAGCTGGCGGTAGGCGGCGG
Organism: Streptomyces callyspongiae; assembly: GCF_047200695.1. Taxonomy (NCBI): domain Bacteria; kingdom Bacillati; phylum Actinomycetota; class Actinomycetes; order Kitasatosporales; family Streptomycetaceae; genus Streptomyces; species Streptomyces callyspongiae. The sequence goes on along the minus strand of NZ_JBJZOM010000005.1, from coordinate 14,846 downwards.
CTCCCACGGAGTTGGAGGCGTAGGTGGTGATCGGCTCACCCGCGACGGTGGTCTCCGGGAAACGCACGGTGCGTCCGATGACGGTGTGGTAGACGCTGTCGCCGAACGCCTCGACGACTCTCGCGAGCACCTCGCGGCTGTGGACGGTGCGCGAGTCGTACATGGTGGCGAGGATGCCGTCGAGTTCCAGTTCCGGGTTGAGGCGTTCCTGGACCTTCTCGATCGTCTCGGTGAGCAGTGCCACTCCGCGCAGCGCGAAGAACTCGCACTCCAGCGGGACGATCACCTTGTGCGCGGCCGTCAGGGCGTTGACCGTGAGCAGACCGAGCGACGGCTGGCAGTCGATGACGATGAAGTCGTAGTCGGGAAGCAGCGGGGTCAGGGCGCGCTGCAGCGTCGACTCGCGCGCGACCTCGCTGACCAGCTGGACCTCGGCGGCGGAGAGGTCGATGTTGCTCGGCAGCAGGTCCATGCCGGCGACGGCCGTCTTGAGCAGCACCTCGTCCGGCGACATGCCCCGCTCCATGAGCAGGTTGTAGACGGTGAGGTCGAGTTCCATCGGATTGACCCCGAGCCCGACGGAGAGTGCGCCCTGGGGGTCGAAGTCGACCAGCAGGACGCGCCGTCCGTACTCGGCGAGTGCCGCTCCCAGGTTGATGGTCGAGGTGGTCTTGCCCACCCCGCCCTTCTGGTTGCACATGGCGATGATCTTCGCCGGGCCCGGCTCGTTGACGGGCCCGGGGATCGGGAAGTAAGGAAGCGGCCGGCCGGTGGGGCCGATGCGTTCGCGCCTCTGACGGGCCGCGTCGGGGGCGAGGGTGGCGGCGTACTCGGGGTCCGGCTCGAAATCGGCGTCCGGGTCGTAGAAGTGACCGTCCGGCAGGTCCGGCCGGTCGGATGCGTGGTCGGCGGGGCGACCACCGGTCGCGCTGTCCGGGACGTCGTCGGCCTGCGGGTTCACGTGGTGGCCGTCCATGCTCTGGTGGGCTTGTGTCTGGGGCTGGTTGCCCTGGCGGGCGGCGAAGGTGCGGACGGCGACGGAGCCGACAGCATCGGCCCCCGAGGAGTCCTGGCGCGCGACCGGCTCTCCTGGCTGACCATCCCCGGGAGAAAATGTCGACTCATTCACAAGTCGTCCTACCTCCTTGGCGACCAGGAAACTTCTGGACAAGGTCAGCGTGCACCGTGCCGACGACTGGTGACTCTATGGCGTGCCGGGTGTCCTCAGCAACACAATCCGCCACAGACGACCGGCGCCCTCCCCGCCGGAGGCCCTGCTGTCAAGAGCGTCAGGACGCGACGAGCAGCATTTTCCGCCCTGACGAAACATAAAAAAGGTTGCATTCGACGCCAGTTGGACAGCGCCCGCGGGGGAGACGGAGGGTGTGCCGACGCGACGGCCGGCCCCCGGCATGTCGGGGACCGGCCGGTGATACCGGGGGGACGACGTTGACGACCGGAGTTGACCTGCCGTCAGAAAGGTCGACTTGTCATCCGAGCAGCGTGTTGAGGTCGACGGTGGCAGAGATCCCGTGGGCCTCGGCCACCGGACCGTAGACGACGCTTCCCTCGTGCGTGTTGAGCCCCTTGGCCAGCGCGGCGTCGCGGCGCAGCGCGTCGCGCCAACCGCGGTTGGCGAGTTCGACGATGTAGGGCAGCGTCGCGTTGGTGAGGGCGTACGTCGAGGTGCTGGGGACCGCACCCGGCATGTTGGCCACGCAGTAGAACACCGAGTCGTGCACGGTGAACGTGGGTTCGGCGTGCGTGGTGGGGCGCGAGTCCTCGAAGCAGCCGCCCTGGTCGATCGCGATGTCGACAAGAACACTTCCCGGCTTCATCCGGGAGACCAGCTCGTTGGTCACGAGCTTGGGCGCCTTGGCGCCGGGGATGAGGACGGCGCCGATCACCAGGTCGGCCTGGAGCACGGCCTGCTCGAGCGAGAGCGCGTTGGAGGCGACCGTCTGCACCTTGGTGCCGAAAATGCGGTCCGCCTCACGGAGCTTGTTCACGTCCTTGTCCAGGAGCGTGACGTGGAAGCCCATGCCGACGGCGATCTGCGTGGCGTTCCACCCCGAGACCCCGCCTCCGACGACCACGGCCCGAGCGGCACCGGTGCCCGGCACGCCGCCCGGCAGCACGCCGCGTCCACCGGCCGATCGCATGAGGTGGTAGGCGCCGACCTGCGGCGCGATGCGCCCCGCCACCTCGGACATGGGAGCGAGCAGCGGAAGCGCCCGGCCGGCCGTCTCCACCGTCTCGTAGGCGATCGAGGTGGTTCCCGACTGGAGAAGAGCGTCGGTGCACTCGCGCGAGGCGGCCAGGTGGAGGTAGGTGAAGAGCGTCTGGTCCTTCCGCAGCCGGTGGTACTCCTCCGCGATCGGCTCCTTGACCTTCAGCAGCAGGTCGGCGGTCGCCCACACCTCGTCCGCCGTGTCGAGGATGGTCGCACCCGCTGCCGTGTACTCCGCGTCGGGGATGGCGGAGCCGACACCGGCGTCCCGCTCGACGTAGACCTGGTGACCGTTGCGCACCAGTTCGTGCACGCCGGCCGGGGTGATGGCCACGCGGAACTCGTTGTTCTTGACCTCGCGGGGGATGCCGACCTTCACGTCGATCACGGTCCTTGCCTTCTTCGGATGCAGGGCGAGAGCCGGGTGCATGCCGTCACATCGGCATGTGGAGGGAGATGCCGGATGCAGCCGGAACGACCACAGCGGAGCCAGTCTAATGAAGGATGCTCCGCTGTCTAGCCTTGCAAAGGCTTAATTTTTCGCCAGCCTGCCACCGGTTTCGCAGGTCTGTACGCGTTGTGCAGAGAGGGCCACCACGTGTCGACGGCGTCACCCTCCCGCGAGGTCGCGCAGCTCCTCCCCCGCGGCACGGTGGCGTCGCGCCGCGGCGGTGTCGCCCGCGTCCGCGCACAGACCGGCGAGGCGCATCCGGAGCGCGGCCTGCAGCGGCACGTCCCTGGCCCGCCGGGCGGCGGCCAGCGCCGCCTCGCAGCTGCGGAGCGCCTCGCTCCGCCGGCCCGCCCGCTCCTGCTCGCGGGCGGCAGCGCCCAGCGCCCGCCCCTGACCCGCGTGGTCCTGCAACCGTCGGCAGGCCGCTGCGGCGGCACGCCATTCGCGGAGCGCCTCCCGGTGATCACCGGCCCGGCCGCACGCGTCCGCCACCCGCCCATGGAGCCTGGCGATGTCGGCGAGCGCTCCGGCGGTCTGCCGCTGCGCCAGGGCGCGCCCGTACCAGTCGGCGGCACGCGACCAGTCTCCGAGCAGTCCGTGGGTCTCGCCGAGCGCCTCCAACGCCCTCGCGGCGGCAGCGAGGTCCCGCGCGGCACGGGCGGCGTCGAGCGTCTCGCGGTAGCGGGCAGCGGCACGGGCGTACCGTCCGGACCCCGCATCCAGGTCGGCGAGGGCGAGCAGTGCATGGGCCCGCTCCCGCGGCAGTCCGCGTCGGCGCGCCACCTGCAGCACAAGATCCTGCACCTGGTACACCTCGGCAGCGCTCTCTTCCGGTGCGCGGTGCGCCGCCAGGCACCGCAGCAGGCCGTGCGCCAGGCGGCGCGCGAGCGTGTCCAGCTCTCCCCGCCCCTCCGCGACCGCGAGGCGGACGGCCGCGACCAGGGCGTCCCGCCGAGAGGTCAGCCAGTCGTCGGCCGCCGCCGCATCGGCGAAGCGCACGGCCCGGGGCAGTTCGGCCGCCCGCCCGGGGCCCAGCGCTCCGGCCGGCTCCGCAGCCGCCCAGCAGGCGTGGAGGCGGCGCACCGTACGCTCCAGCATGCGGGCCCGGGCCGGCATCAGCTCCGCCGGACGGTCCGCCGCCGCCGATTCGGCGCGGAGCAGCGGTTCCAGGCACCCGGGGAGTGTCCACCGGTCGTCGCTGCCGCCCCGCAGCAGCCCCAGAGCGGTCAGCTCGCGGAGCATCCCCTCCGCGGTTCCGGGAGGACAGCCGATGAGGGCGGAGGCGGTGTGGGCGTCGACGAGGCCGGCCGGGACGAGGGGCAGCAACCGCAGCAGTCGCGCCGAGGAGGCGGGGAGCGAACGGAACACCATGCGGAACGCACGGGCCAGCCGGTCCGGAACGGGCCCACCCTCGGCACCGGTCGTCCCTTCCAGTTCCGCGGTGGCCTCCGAGACGGAGACCTTCGGGCGGGCCGCGAGCCACCCGCCGACCATCACCAGGGCTGCGGGAAGGTTCCCGCACGCCTCGGCGAGGGCCTCGGCCCGACGGGGGTCGACGGTCAGCCGCGGCGTGGGCCCCGATCGGCTGCGGAGCAGTTCGACGGCGGCCCCCCGCTCCAGACCCCCGACGGTGCAGGGACGCACGTCGGGGATCGAGGTCAGCGGCCCGGAGGCGACGGCGACGACGAGGCAGCCGCGGCTGTCGGGCAGCAGTTCCAGGACCTGTTCGGCGGCGACGACGTCGTCGCACAGCAGCAGGACGCGGCGGGCGGTCAGCTCGGCACGCAGCAGGGCGGTGAGCTCGTCGGTGTCGGCGCCGGGAGGGACGGGCGCGGCGCGCAGCCGGGCGAGCAGGTCCCGAGCGGTCCGTTCCGTGGGGACGGGCACTCCGCCCGGTTCGCTGAGCCGGGTGCGGAGCACACCGCCGGGATAGTCGGCGGCGACGCGGCGGGCGAACTCCTCGGCCAGGGCGGTACGGCCGGATCCGGGGCGTCCGGCGACGAGGAGCACCCGGCTCCCCGGGACCGGTCGACCGGCGAGCGTGCTGAGGCCCGTGCTGTCGAGGTCGGCGCTCAGCTGCCGCAGTTCGCGTTCCCGCCCGGTGACCCCGGGCGGGGCGGCGACCGTCGGCGCACCGCCCCGCGCCGCCTGATCCGTCACGGGTCACGCTCCCGTCCGCGTCTGCACCTGTGGGTTCCCGAGCCCGCCCGACCGGAGTCGGCGGGGACGCACCGAGCGTAGTTCACCCGATGCGTCCCGGGAGCCGCTGCGCGGCGGTCGGACGGCTCGAAGATCACTGCATCGGATCACGCACCCGGCACGGGCGGACGGGAGCTGTCACCTCATGCCGTGAACGGGCGCGCGGGCCAGGACGCGTCCGCGGGGCGCAGCGCGTCCGGCCCGCCGGAGGTGAGCGCCGCGTTCAGCGCGAGCACACCGACGACGAGGCAGTTGTTGTGCAGCTCGCCCGCCAGTACGCCCCGCACCAGTTCCGGGAGCGGCACGCGCGCGTGCTCCATCTCCGCTTCCTCCTCGGTGACCTCGAAGCGGTCGCCCTCCGCCTCGCGGACCCCCCGGGCGAGGAAGATGCGGACGGCTTCGTCGCAGCCTCCCGGCGTCGTGTAGACGTCGGTCAGCACGCGCCAGTCGTCCGCCGTGACGTGCGCCTCCTCGTAGAGCTCGCGCTGCGCGGCGTGCAGCGGGTTCTCCCCGGGCACGTCGAGCAGGCCGGCCGGGATCTCCCAGAGCGTGTGCCGCACCGGGTGGCGGTACTGGCTCAGCACCAGGACGCGATCCTGCTCGTCGAGTGCGAGCACGGCCACGGACCCGGGGTGCACCTGGTAGTCGCGGCTGACGACGCTGTCGTCCGGCATGACCACGTCGTCCGTGCGGACGCTGGTCTTCTTGCCCCGGAACGGGACGGCGGAAGCCCGAACCGGCCACTCCTCGGGACGGTCGGCGATCCGTTGCCGCATGCCTCAGGCCTCCTCGGAGGACAGGGGCGTGCCGTGCCCGACCTGCTGCCGCTCGACGGCCGCCTTCACCAGGCCGGCGAAGAGGGGGTGCGGGCGGGTCGGCCGGGACCGCAGTTCGGGGTGGGCCTGCGTGGCGACGAGGTAGGGGTGGACCTCGCGCGGGTATTCGACGTACTCGACCAGCTTGTTGTCCGGCGACGTGCCGGAGAAGACCAGCTGTGCCTTCTTCTCCAGCTCCTTGCGGTAGGTGTTGTTGACCTCGTAGCGGTGGCGGTGCCGCTCCTCCACGTACGGTTCGCCGCCGTAGACCTCGCGGACGATCGACCCTTCGGCGAGCTTGGCCGGGTACAGGCCGAGCCGCATGGTGCCGCCCATGTCGCCGTCGCCGGCGACGATGTCGAGCTGCTCCTCCATCGTGGAGATCACGGGATGGGCGGCGCCCCGGTCGAACTCGGTGGAGTCGGCGCCCTCGATCCCGGCCAGGTTGCGGGCGGCCTCGACCACGATGCACTGCAGGCCGAGGCACAGGCCGAGCAGCGGGATGCCCTTCTCGCGTGCGTAGGTGATGGCGTCGAGCTTGCCCTCCACGCCGCGCTCGCCGAATCCGCCGGGGATCACCACGGCGTCGACGTCGCCGAGTTGCCGTTCGGCTCCTGCCGGGGTGCGGCAGTCGTCGGAGGTCACCCACTTGATGCGGGCGCGCGCGTTGTTGGCGAAGCCACCGGCGCGAATGGCCTCGGTCACCGACAGGTAGGCGTCGGGGAGGTCGATGTACTTGCCGACCAGGGCGACGGTGACCTCGTGGTCGGGCTGGTGCACCCGGCGCAGCAGATCGTCCCACTGGGTCCAGTCCACGTCGCGGAACGGCAGGTCCAGCTTGCGCACAGCGAACGCGTCGAGCCCCTCGGTGTGGAGCACCTTGGGGATGTCGTAGATCGACTTGGCGTCGATGGCGGCGACCACGGCGGCGTCGTCGACGTCGCACATCAACGAGATCTTGCTCTTGATCGAGGCCGGAACCTCGCGGTCGGCGCGCAGCACGATGGCGTCGGGCTGGATGCCGATGTTCCGCAGCGCGGCGACCGAGTGCTGGGTCGGCTTGGTCTTCAACTCGCCCGAGGGGCCGATGTACGGGAGCAGTGAGATGTGCACGACGAGCACGTTGTCCCGCCCCACTTCATGGCGGACCTGCCGCACGGCCTCGAGGAACGGCAGCGACTCGATGTCGCCGACCGTGCCGCCGACCTCCGTGATGACGACGTCGACGTCGTCGGTCGCCATCCGCCGGATGCGGTTCTTGATCTCGTTGGTGATGTGGGGGATGACTTGCACGGTGTCACCGAGGTATTCGCCGCGGCGCTCCTTGGCGATCACCGAGGAGTACACCTGTCCGGTGGTCACGTTGGCGGAACCGTCGAGGTCGACGTCCAGGAAACGCTCGTAGTGCCCGATGTCCAGGTCGGTCTCGGCTCCGTCGTTGGTGACGAAGACCTCACCGTGCTGGAACGGGTTCATGGTGCCCGGGTCGACGTTCAGGTACGGGTCCAGCTTCTGCATGGTCACCCGCAGACCCCGCGCCTTGAGCAGAGCGCCGAGACTGGAGGCGGTGAGCCCCTTGCCGAGGGAGGAGGCAACACCCCCGGTGACGAAGAGGTGCTTGGTCGTCACGGACGACGCGGGTCGGTTCGGCATGGCCAAGAGGGGCTCCCGTGGTCGCTTGGTGAGGTGCGCACCGGCGTTCTGGCAGGCTGCACAGGGTGCCGTCGCTGAGGTCGGGGGGCGGCCGATCCGAGGAGCGGATGTCGATTCCGTGCCCACCGGTCCACGGGCCACCAGGGTATCAGTAGCAGGCTGTGACGGTGCCGCGTGTGCGGACGGGGCGCCGAAGGTAGGGCGGATCACATTGCACGCGGCGTATGCTGCGCGGACACTCGCATGGGCAGGATGGACCTGTACGCGCCCCGCGGGGCGCTGTGATCCGCAGTTCGACTGGAGACGCACGTGCCAGGGCGCATCGAGGACTACGCACTGATCGGGGACATGCAGACGGCTGCCCTGGTCTGCCGGGACGGCTCGGTCGACTGGCTGTGCCTGCCGCGCTTCGACTCCGACGCGGTCTTCGCGGGCCTCCTGGGATCGGAGACCAACGGCTTCTGGCGCATCGGCCCCTCGCATGCCGTGGACGGCGGGCCGCCCGCGGCGACCCGCCGGCGCTACCGCGGGGAGTCGCTGGTACTGGAGTCGGAGTGGGACACCCCCCGCGGCACGGTGCGCGTCATCGACTTCATGCCGCCGCGCGGGACGGGGACTCCGCAGCTGACGCGGATCGTCGAGGGAGTCAGTGGGCGCGTGCCGATGCGCTCGGCGCTCCGGATGCGGTTCTCCTACGGCTGGGTCGTGCCGTGGATGCACAAGGTGGACGGCCGTTCGGTGGCTGTCGCGGGGCCGGACTCGGTGTGGCTGGACGCCGATGCGGAGACCTACGGCGAGAACCTGACCACGTACGCCGACTTCACCGTCGCACCGGGCGAGCGGATCGCTCTGTCGATCAGCTGGCAGCCTTCGCACCACGAGCCGCCGCCGCTGCCGACGCCCGAGGCAGCGCTGCACAACACCGAGGAGTTCTGGCGCGGCTGGGTCGAGCACTGCACCTACCACGGCCCGTACCGCGAGGCCGTCGTCCGCTCCCTCATCACTCTCAAGGCCCTGACCTACTCCCCCACGGGCGGCATCGTGGCCGCGCCCACCACCTCGCTGCCCGAGGACATCGGTGGCTCGCGCAACTGGGACTACCGCTTCACCTGGCTGCGGGACGCTGCGATCACGCTGTCGTCGCTGCTGCGCACCGGATACCGCGAGGAGGCACGGGCCTGGCGGGAGTGGCTGCTGCGCGCGGTCGCAGGGGACCCGGAGCACCTCCAGATCATGTACGGCATCGCCGGTGAGCGTGATCTGGGTGAGCGCGAGCTGAACTGGCTGCCCGGGTACGAGGGGTCGGCGCCGGTGCGCATCGGCAACGGCGCGGCGGGCCAGCTGCAGCTCGACGTGTACGGCGAGGTCACCGAGGCGCTGCACCTGGCGCACATGACGGGGCTGGCCCGCAACGACTACGCGCAGCTGCTCCAGCTGAAGCTCATCAACTATCTCGAGGAGCACTGGGACGAGCCGGACGAGGGCATCTGGGAGGTGCGGGGTCCGCGTCGCCACTTCGTCCACTCCAAGGTGATGGCCTGGGTGGCGGTGGACCGTACCTGCAAGCTGATCGAGTCCGGGGACGTGGACGGCCCGTTGGAACGCTGGCAGGAGTTGCGCGACACCATCCACCGGACGGTGTGCGAGAAGGGGTACGACGCCGAACGCAACACCTTCACGCAGTCGTACGGTTCGAAGGAACTGGATGCCTCGCTGCTGCTCATCCCGCAGATGGGCTTCCTGCCGCCGGACGACAAGCGGGTGGTGGGGACGGTGGAGGCGATCCAGCGTGAACTCTCCACCGAGGACGGCTTCCTGCTGCGGTACCCGACTTCCAGCGAAGTGGGCGACGAGAACGTCGACGGGCTCGAGGGGGACGAGGGTGCCTTCCTGGCCTGCTCGTTCTGGCTGGCCGACGACCTGGCGATGATCGGCCGCGTCGACGAGGCGCGCAAGCTCTTCGAGAAGCTGCTGGCGCTGCGGAACGATCTGGGACTGCTGGCCGAGGAGTGGGATCCGCGGCGGCAGCGCCAGGTCGGCAACTTCCCGCAGGCCTTCAGCCACGTGCCTCTCATTGACACGGCACTGCGGCTGACGGCTTCGGGCGCCTACGGGGGCTGACGGGTCCGTGGCGGGAGGGACGCCCCGACTGCATCAGGCGGCGGGCGACGCGAGGAGCTCGTCGTAGACGCTCAACACGTGGGCGATGCTGTGCTCCTCCGTGGGCAGTGCGGCCCCCCGGCTGCGGCTCACGAAGGACATCTCCGCGAGCCCGGCCGGTTCTTCCAGCAGGCGGGCCACGGTACCGGCCAGCGCCTCGGCGTCTCCGGGACGGGTCAGTGCCCCTGCTTCTCCCGCCAGTTCGCGCACTTCGTGCGCGCCGGTTCCCACCAGTGGCACGCCGGCCCACAGCGCCTCCCGGGCGAACAGCTCCTGGTCCGCGTCCCCGGGGGTGAGCATCGCGAGGTCCGCGACGTGCAGCAGGTCGAGCACGTCGTCACGGCGTCCGAGCAGGCGTACCGGGAGTTCCTCGGTGTCGATCATCGCCTGCAGCGCGGCGCGTTCCGGGCCCTCTCCGACAACAGCGAGAAGCGGCGGCGGGCCGAGCCGCCGCCAGGAACGGGCCGCCGTGAGCGCCGTGCGGTAGGTGTGACGCGCGTCGAGTCGGCCGGCGGCGAGCAGCAACGGGCGGTCCACCGCGCCGATTTCGGCACGGAGTTTCGGGCCGTGTTCGGCATCCTCGGTCTCGCTGTCCGCACGACGCGGCACGGCCGGTGCGGGTGGGGCGAGCCGGACGTCGCGGGCTCCGCACAGACGTGCGCGGTCGACGAGGCCGGTGCTGGCTGCCAGCACCACGGAGGCCGCAGCGGCGACCCGGCGCTCCAGCAGGCGCAGCGCCCTCTCGCGGACCGGTTCCGGCTCGCGAGGGTGCCAGTTCACGATCAGCGGCGCCCGGGGGCGGCGCAGTTGCCGTGCGAGTGCGGCGAGCGCGGCCGCACGCTGTCCGTGCGCGTGGACGAGGTCCGCCTCGGCGAGAGCTGCCCGGAGGCTGCGGACGGCCCGTCGCCCGCTGCCTCCCGGGATCACGCGGGCACCGGCCTCGGTCAGTCCACATGCGATTTCCGCCCGAGGCGGTGCGTGGACGGTGACACGGATGCCGTGGGCGACCAGGCCGGCGACGAGGGACCGCAGGTGGGCGCAGGTGACGGCCGAGGGAACGTCATGGTCCGGGCCGGGTGCGGCGCATCCGAGCACGTGCAGTACGTGCACGGGCCTACGGCGGGGCGGGGAGGTCGGCTCGACGCGGCAGGTCACGATGGGTCAAGCTCCTGGAGGGGGGAGTGGTCGCCTGACAGTCTGACAGGTGCCGCCCACACTTCCGCACCGGCGCGGCAGCGTCACACCGCGGACCGGGCCGCCTCCAGGAGTTCCTCGGCGTGTGCACGGGCCAGTTCGGAGTCCTCCTGCCCTGCGAGCATTCGCGAGAGCTCGCGCACGCGGTCCTCCCCGGACATGGCTTTCACCCCGCTCCGGGTGACCGAGCCGTCGTCCGTCTTCTCCACCACGAGGTGGCGGTCGGCGAAGGCGGCCACCTGGGGGAGGTGCGTGACGACGACGACCTGTGCCGAGCGGGCCAGCCGGGCGAGCCGTCGTCCGACCTCCACCGCGGCCTTGCCTCCGACGCCGGCGTCGACCTCGTCGAACAGGTAGGTCGGCACCGGGTCGGTGTCCGCGAACACGACCTCGACGGCCAGCATGACCCGGGACAGTTCACCACCGGAGGCCCCCTTGGCGACGGGGCGCGGTGCCGCACCGGGGTGCGGTGCCAGCAGGAGTTCGACCTCGTCCGTGCCGTGCGGGCCGTAGGCGCAGAGCGCACCGTCGATGTCCAGCCCCTGCGGGTCCTCGGTGCGGCGGAGCGCGAACGACACCCGGGCGTGGGGCATGGCGAGTTCCGCGAGCTCCTCGGTCACGGCGTCGGCGAACCGCTTCGCGGCGCCCGTACGGGCCTGGGTCAACTGGCGCGCGAGGTTCACCAGTTCGGCGCGCAGGGCGTCCCGTTCGGCGGTCAGCTCCCCGATCCGGTCGTCGTCGCCCTCGAGTTCGGTGAGCCGCTCCGCGCTCCGCTCGGACCAGGCGAGGACTCCGGCGATGTCGTCCGCGTACTTGCGTGTCAGCTGCGTCAGGGCGGCGCGGCGCTCCTCGACGGCGGCAAGGCGCTGCGGATCGGCGTCCAGGTCGTCGGCGTAGCCCGCCAGCTCACCGGCGACGTCGGCGAGCAGGATGGAGACCTCGCTCAACCGGTCCGCGAGCGCGGCCAGCGCGGGATCGTGGGAGCGGACGGCGTCCAGCGCACGGTGTGCCCCGGCCACGAGGGCGACGGCGTCGACGCCCTCCGGATCGGCCGGGTCGCCGGCGAGCGCACCGTGCGCCGTGGCGGCGGCGGAGGCGAGGGCGTCCGCGTGGCCGAGCCGTTCCGCCTCCGCGGCGAGTTCGGTGTCCTCGCCGGACCGGGGCTCGGCCGCGGCGATCTCCTCGATGCCGAAGCGCAGCAGGTCGGCCTCCTGCGCCCGCTCGCGGGCCCGTGTGGTGAGCTCGTCCAGCTCCAGGGTCACGGCCCGCAGGCGCTTGTAGGCCTCGGACCATGCGGCGAGCGGGCCGGCCACCGCGTCGCCGGCGTACCGGTCGAGTGCCTGCCGTTGGCGTGCGGGCCGCAGCAGCCCCTGCTGATCGGTCTGCCCGTGCACGGCGACGAGGTCGTCCCCGAGGTCGGCGAGCACTCCGATCGGCACCGACCGGCCTCCGGCGTGGGCACGGGAGCGCCCTTCGGCGGAGACCGTGCGGCTGAGCAGCAGTTCCGCCTCGTCGAGTTGAGCACCGGCGTCGGCGGCACGGACCGCGGCGGGGTCGTCCGGTGCCACTGCCACGCGCCCCTCGACCACGGCCGCCTTGGCTCCGACACGTACGAGGGCGGCGTCTGCGCGGCCGCCGAAGAGCAGGCCGAGGCTGGTGACGACCATGGTCTTGCCCGCACCCGTCTCACCGGTCACCGCGGTGAAGCCGGGGGACAGCTCGACGACGGCGTCGTCGATCACGCCCAGATCCTTGATCCTCATCTCCTGCAACACGGATACGACCATACGAGGTTCTCCCCGGGATGCCAGCCCCGGGCGTGTCGGCCGGTGCCGCCCCGCGGGAGGCACCGGGAGAGCCGCACGCCCCCGGGAGGTCCGGCGGCGGTTCCCGGGGGCGTGCGGCTGCGGGTCCGGCCCGCTGCTCAGTGGTGGTGGTCGTCGTCGTGGTGTCCGGGCTCCGAGGAGGCCTTCCGCTCACCGTCCTCCGCGGAAGCGGACGAGCCCGGTACGCGGCTCGGTTCCTGCGTGTCGCGTTCGGCGGGAGCGGTGGATTCCTCGTGTCCCGGGGAGTCGTGGTGCCCGCCGTCGGCGTCCTCGTCCCCGTGGGAGTGCCCGCCGTGCTCGGCATGGCTGTGCACCATGGCCGCCTGGACGGCCGGAACGGACACCCCGGTCACGCCTGCCGCGACGGCGCCCACCACGAGGACGGCCGCCGACGAGGTCGCGAAGCCCTTGGGATTGCGGGATGCGAACGCCCACAGCACGGCGAGTATCAGTACCGCTTCGAGGGCGGCTGCCGTGAGGCCGGCTCGTCCCATCTCCTCCGGGGCACCGGCGAACGGGCCGAAGGGCAGACCGGTGGTACGGCTCGTCGCCCAGACCGCGAGGGCACCCGCCTCGACGAGCAGCCCCGCGGCGAGGACCGCGCGATTCCCGGTCCTGAGCACGGTGAGTCCCCAGACCGCCTGGAACGCCGCCAGCGCGAAGAAGAAGGCTCCCGCGGCCCACCACTCGGTCCAGTGCTGCGGCCCGGCAGCGAGGTGGACCGCAGCCGCACCCAGCGAGGTGGAGGCGGCGAGGATCCGCGGGACCCCGATATCGTCGAGCAGTCGGTGGGGCATGTGCGTGTGCGACATGGTTGTGCATCCGTTTCATCGGGTCACCGGCGAGCAGCGGATTCCCACGCGCGCCGCGGCGTCCCTCCGGCCGGTGGAAAGCGGAACGGGACGGCAGACTGTGCACCTCGGGACGCGCGTGGCCGCTGCTACACCTGGATCACGGACAGTTGGGTCCGTGACGGCCGGGCGGCCGGACGGGCGGAGCCGCGGGGCACCGGATACCCGTCGCCGCAGTCGGCTGCACCGGACCGAACGCCCGACGGACGATCGACGGCGACCGGCAGGGCGGGGGCTGCCCCCATCATGAGGTCGCAGTCCGGCCCGTCGTGACCTCCGCCGCGTGCGGGGGCGTGGTGATTCCGGTGCGAACCGGGTGCCCCTGTCCGCTCGTCGTCCGGAAGCGCGGTATGCACGGCGGAAGCGGGCGAGGAGTGGGCACCCGTGTCCGTGTGGGAAGCGGCGCCGGTGACGCCGTGGCCCAGGAAGAAGGCGGCGAGCACGAGGAGCAGCACACAGCGTGCGCTCGTGGCCGTCATGCCTCGCCCCTCCTCACCCGGCGGGCCGGGACTCGCCGTCCGCCGCGGAGAAGGTACCAGCCCCCCGCCGTGCCGGAGCGCGAGCCGTCACCTGCGGGCGCCCCGCCATCCCGCCACCGGAAGGGCGAACTTCGCCACGAGGCGGTCGGTGAAAGAGGCATGGTGCAGTCTCGCCAGCCGCACCGGGACGGCGCCGCGACGGACCTCGACCCGTGCGCCGGCAGGGAGTTCGACGCTCCGGCGGCCGTCGCACCACAGTACGCCGTGCGGCGTCTGCGGCTGCACCTCCACCGCGAGCACCGAGTCGGGCGAGGTGACCAGGGGTTTCGCGAACAGGGCGTGCGCGCTGATGGGGACCATGAGCAGCGCCGCGACCTCCGGCCACACCACGGGGCCTCCGGCGGAGAAGGCGTACGCCGTGGAGCCGGTGGGCGTCGCGAAGACGACGCCGTCCCCTCCGAAGCCGGAGACCGGACGGCCGTCGACCTCGGTGACGACCTCGAGCATGCGTTCCCGCGAGGCCTTCTCCACGGAGGCCTCGTTGAGCGCCCAGTCGCGGTGCACGACCTGTCCGTCGTTGCGCACCTGCACGTCGAGGGTCATGCGTTCCTCGACCTCGTAGGAGCGGTCCACCACGCGGTGCACGACCTTGTCGAGGTCGTCGCGTTCGGCCTCGGCGAGGAATCCCACCCTGCCGAGATTGACGCCCAGCATCGGCACGCCCGAGGCGCGGGCGAACTCCGCGCCCCGCAGCAGCGTGCCGTCGCCGCCGAGGACGACCAGGAGTTCGCAGCCGTCCAGGACGTCCGGGGCGGCGTCGACGGTCTCCACCTCGGCGGGCAGCGGGAGGTCGCTCGCCTCCTCGCCGAGCACCCGCACGCCGATCCGGTTGCGCAGCAGTCCCTGCACGACGAGTTCCGCGCTGCGCACGGCGGCCGGACGTCCGGTGTGGGCGAGCAGGAAGACGGTACGCGTGGTCTCACCGGGT